>JANQIB010000090.1 GCA_028282385.1 Alphaproteobacteria bacterium | reverse complement strand
ATCCAGGTAGCCGAGCAAATGGCCGATTACCTGACAACAGGGGCAATTACCAATGCGCTGAATATGCCGTCCATTTCCGCCGAAGATGCGCCGCGTCTCAAGCCGTATGTCAAACTGGCCGAGCAGCTTGGCGCCTTTGCCGGGCAGATTACCGAACATGCAATTAAGTCGATTAATATTGCCTATGAAGGCAGTGTCACGGAAGTGAATACCAAGCCGCTGACGCAGGCTTTGGTGGCAAACCTTCTGAAATCACAGCTTGATACGGTCAATATGGTCAATGCGATGAGCGCTGCCGAATCGCGCGGCATTGATGTGTCTGAAACCAAAAGCGGATCGTCCAAAGATTTCCGTTCTCAAGTCACCGTGACGGTCACAACGGAAGAACGCACACGCGATGTTTCGGGGACCCTTTTCCGCGGGAAAGAACCGCGAATCGTCAATATCGAAGGCGTACCGGTGGAAGCAGCCTTGTCCGAGCATATGCTCTTTATCCGCAATGACGATACGCCCGGCCTGATCGGGAATGTCGGCACGTTGCTGGGCGATGCGGGGCAGAATATTGCCGACTTCCGTTTAGGCCGGAATGAAAAAGGCGGTCAGGCAATCTGTCTGATTTCACTGGATGACATCCCGTCCGACTCTCTTTTTGAAGACGTGGCTAATCTGCCGCAGATCAAAATGCTCAAACATTTGCAGTTTTAGGAATAAAATAAAAAACACAAAACGGCGCTGGAGAAATCCACGCCGTTTTTTAGTCTTCTAAATCAACTGTAACAGGGCCATTAGGTTTACCGCGTTTAAGCCATTCTTTAAAATTTTTGTCAATTTCTTGGACTTTTTTGTGAAAGGCATCACCAACAAGGTCGGTTCCACGTAGCTCATGTAATTCTTTGCAAAGTTGATAATGTTTTTCTTCAAAATCAATAATAGCTGTCGTCATTATGCTTTTTCTCAAACTATAAATATCAATAAAAGTTATTCTAAATAAAAGAACCCTGACGCCATATGTTTCACATGTGTCCGGAGACAATGGAAACGGCGTCAGGGCCTTTGTCTGGGAAGCATGCTCCTGACGATATAACAAGGTTATAAACAATCAGGGGTCATTGCTGTCATTCGGAACCTTGACCGGGGACAACATGTACACGAAGCTCCGGCCAATTTCCCGCAAGGGAACCCGCCCTTGCACTTATTTATCGTGGCTAATGATACCACTCACTGTGCCCATCGCGATCTTTTTACCGGGCATTCAGTATTTTAGAACGGACATTAACGCGTGTCACCGCTTGCCGATTGGCCCAATTTACGTTTTTTTGACTGTGCGTAACCACGTCATGTTTTTACGTGCATCACCACGGGCCTTGGGCAAATCGGACGTATGACATGCAACTGTCTTTATCCTCTCCAGGGAGGCGTCCCTTAAGCACGTAACTCAAAATAAATCCGTAGACATATTTGTTTTGTTACGACCCCGGATAGTGACCAAACTATCCTCTCTTCTTAGACCGCTTCATCAGCGTTTCTGTTTTTAATCAGAAATAATGTCTAAGCGATGATTGGAGGATGCCCCAAATTTTTTTTCCTGGCAACCCCCTCCAAGAAATTTTTTTCACCTAACTCATTGATATAAATAAGATTTATTGAATGCTAGAGTCATTGAATCAAAACCCGGAATCGAAAGCAGGCACATTTTTATCCACAGATTTATTCTATGAAAAAAGCAATAAAATAAGATTTTTTTGAAATAAAAAGCGTGTTTTTTAGGGGGAATTGGACAGCGCTTTGCAGGAATTTGGCGGCAACATACGCCTTTTAAATGCAATTTCAAGCAAAAAATAATCTGTTTTTAAAAATGATTCAGGGGATCGAAACGCCCTGCCTCTTTCTTTATGATGTGGACCATGTTTTCGTTACGTTAGAAGATCAAAGAACAGGTATAAGACCATGACAAAATCACTTCTGAAAACACAGGCTTTTATAGATGGTACATGGCAACAATCAAAAACGAAAAAAACTTTTCCTGTTTTTAACCCTGCGAATGAGCAGGAAGTTGCACAGGTTTCTGATTGTTCTGCAGAGGATGCAAAAAAAGCGGTAGAGGTCGCGCAGGCCGCTTTTGAAAGCTGGCGCCAGCTTAATCCAAAAGAGCGCGCCGCGTATTTGAAAAAATGGCACACCCTGATTATTGAACATGTTGACGCGCTCGCAGAAATTTTAACACTTGAGCAAGGCAAACCTCTCGCCGAAGCTAAGGGAGAAATTTTAGGCGGCGCTGCGGCTGTTGAATGGTTTGCAGAAGAGGCGCGTCGCGCTTACGGGGATTTTATTCCGGCGCATAAAAATGATGCGCGTATTCTTGTCACGAAAGAACCTGTCGGTGTTGTCGGTGCAATCACGCCGTGGAATTTCCCCTCCGCCATGATTACCCGAAAAGTTTCCCCCGCGTTGGCGGCGGGCTGTACAATTATTTTAAAACCGGCGGAGGATACGCCTTTATCTGCGCTTGCCCTGGCAGCGCTTGCTGAGCAGGCTGGGTTTCCAAAAGGGGTGTTCAATGTTGTCCCGACCTCCGAGGCGGCAGATATCGGTAATGTTCTAACATCCGATTTGCGCGTCTCTAAAATTTCCTTTACCGGATCGACTCAGGTCGGGAGGCTTTTAATGAAACAATGCGCTGACCAGATTAAAAAAGTTTCTCTCGAACTTGGCGGGAATGCCCCTTTTATTGTCACCCCAAGCGCAGATCTTGAACAAGCCGTTGACGGTTTAATGGCTTGCAAGTTCCGCAATGCCGGGCAGACCTGTATCTCGGCAAACCGGATTTATGTGCACGAATCACTCTTTGACACCTTTGCAAAGGCCTTCATGGACAAGGTGAAAGCTTTAAAACCCGGTCCCGGTGATACAGACGGGGTGGATATTGGGCCACTTATTAATAAAGCAGGGATTGAAAAGGTCGAAAAACTGGTGGCAAATGCACTTGAAAACGGGGCAACGGCCTTATGCGGCGCTGAAAAAGCCTCTGATCTTGGAGATCTCTTTTATAAGCCGACTATTTTAACCGGGGTGAAAGATGAGATGACCCTGTGCTGCGAGGAAATTTTTGGCCCTGTTGCCCCCTTATATATGTATACGGATACACAAGAGGTGATTGCCCGCGCCAATAACACGGAATATGGCCTGGCATCTTATGTTTTTTGCAATGATAACAAAGAGATATGGGAATTCTCCGATGCGCTGGACTATGGTATGGTCGCGGTAAATGAGCCGTTTTTAGCCACTGAACTTGCCCCGTTTGGCGGGGTCAAGCAGTCGGGAATCGGCCGGGAAGGGTCAAAATATGGCCTTGAAGAGTTTATGGAAATTAAATATAGGTTGCTTGGAGGGCTTTAAAAGGCTTTTTTAGGGGCATTCAGAACGAAAGAAAATTACGAAACAGTTTTAACATAATGCTTGACAGAATGATGCTTTTTGCATTACAACTCTGCAATCTATTAATATTTTGTTTACTTTTACCCGCTTTGCGTCAGGCAAAAAGGGCAAGCGAATTAGAGGAGAATCGCTTATGTCACAACCCAGCACATTTATTCTGGCCGAACCTAATGCTTCAACAACTGTTGAATATCAACTACCGGCGGCCGAATCGGTAAAGCTTAATTTTGCATCATCAGATATTGACGGTCTTCGTATTAACGAAAATGGCGGTCTGGAAATTTCTCTTATACAGGGCGGGGAAGTCACGCTTTCAAATTTCCAGTCTTATGTTGATGGCGGCAATACGCTTTTCCTGGCAGATGACATTATGGTCGACCCGGCGCTCCTCCAAAGCGGTCTGGCCTCTCAGGTGCTGGCGGAAGCGGCAAATGATAACCGTGTTGAAATCGGTATTCCGGCAGAAGGTGTGACACGTGAGATTACTCTTGAGCCTGGCAAAGACTACGTCTTTACATTCGACATGAATGCACCGAAAGAAGTGACGACCGAAAACGGTCAGTTCACGATGGGCTTTGAAAATGGCGGGAAGATTATCCTGACCAATTATGATGCCGCGATGGCTTCTGCCGATGCGCCGAGTATCACAATGGAAAGCAAGGTCTGCACAGTTGAAAACCAGGACCTGATCACAACAATTGCCCAGCTCGTCAATGGCGAAGTTGTTGAAGCAGAAGAAATCGTCATCATTGATGAAGATGATCAGGGCGACATTCGTGAAGAAGTGATTGAAGTTGTCGAAGTCGAGCCTG
This sequence comes from Alphaproteobacteria bacterium, assembly GCA_028282385.1. GTDB lineage: Bacteria > Pseudomonadota > Alphaproteobacteria > Micavibrionales > Micavibrionaceae. Next base: position 36,288 of record JANQIB010000090.1, on the reverse strand, counting down.
CAGCCGGTGAAGAACAGCAGGTTCCCCGTGCGCCGGAACCGGAGGTAGAAGAAGTTGCAATGATTGAACCCGAAGCCGGGGAAGAAGTCATTAATATTGAGCCTGCCGCTGGTGGGGATGAAGGGAATACCGGTTATGGCTTTAACAGCGCGCCGGGAAGTGCGCCGTTCCAGGGGATTCCTTATATTGGTCCGATTAATCCGACAGCGCTGCAATATACCGCGCCTGAACTGACACAGCTGGATCCTGCTCTTCAGACACCAACACCGAATACAATAACACCGACAGGAATCACGTTAACCAGTCCACCGACAAACACGCTGGATGAAAGTAACTTTGATCAGGGTGATTTGGTCGGGACAGGGACAGTCGTTGTTGATTTTGGTTCTGATGGCCCGGCGGCGACTGACCCAATTCGCCCGAACGGGTCCTTCTCTGCAGATTGCTCTGTGAATAATAATATCCTCGCGTCTGGCGGTGTGCCTGTTGTGACAACGGCCACGGCAACAGGCTATGAAGGCTATGCCGGAAATACTCTGGTCTTTGAATTCGTTCTGGACACAACAACCGGCGCTTATACCTACACGCAATATGAACCATTCGATCATGCAGATGGCAGTGATCCGGATGATGAGATCTGTCTGCATTTTGGAATTATTGTTGAAGATGGTGATGGCGATACGGCTGAAACCGAAGTTGTTGTTGATGTTCTTGATGATGCGCCTTTCGTCATTAACGATATACATGATGTTGATGAGACCAACCTTGGTCCGATCGTCATTAAGGATTCAGTTACGTTTGAGATTGGCGCTGATGTCCCAGGCGTAGTTTTAGGGAACGATACGTTTTCCGCCAGCGGTTCATTGCTGAATAATACCCTGACCAGTAACGGTGAAACGGTTGTTGTGACCTATGATTCCAACAATAGACAATATACCGGAACGGCAAACGGTCAGACGATCTTTACACTGAACATCAATACTGATGGAGCTTATACTTTCCAGCTTCTTGGTCCTCTCGATCATGCTGACGGTAATGATCCGGATGATGTCATCGTTCTTAATTTCGGGTTTGATGCGGAAGATTATGACGGTGATGTCACATCCGGGACAATTACGGTTAATGTTGCCGACGATGCCCCGTCCATTGAAAGTGCACAGGAAACGGTTGATGAGACAGATCTCGGTCCTGTTGTTGTTAGTGGGCAGGTAACTGGTGATTACGGTCAGGACGGTGCAGGCAGTTTCGCTGCAAACGGCGACTTCGATTCCAGCGGTTCACAGCTTAACGGTGCGCTGACACATAATGGTACAGACGTTATTGTAACGTATGACTCCAATACCGGAACGTATACAGGCGATGCCGGTGGAACGACTGTCTTCACGATGGTGGTGAATAGTGACGGGACCTATGAGTTTACGCTTTTGGAAACACTTGACCATGCGGATCCGAATGATCCGAATGATATTATCAATCTCGATTTTGGTGTTGAGATTATCGATTATGACGGTGATTCAGCGCAAACCACAATCCGCGTCCGGGTAAAAGACGATGTTCCGACAATTGGCAACAGTGCCGGAAACGTGGATGAAAGCAATTTCGACACGCAAGATCCGCTGATCTGGCAGGATGTTATTGATACGGACTTTGGTCAGGATCTGGGCAGCGTGTCTCCGGGCGGCGGCACATTCGAAGCCAAAGCCAATGGCAGCCCGATTTCCCTGACGTCAAACGGCACGGCTGTTGTGGTCACAGAAACAACTGATGGCTATGAAGGTTATGCCGGGACGACTCTGGTCTTTACATTGGAGGTTGATCCAACAACAGGAGCGTATACGTACACGCAATATGAAACGCTCGATCACCCGGATACAGCAGATCATGATGATATTATTGAATTGTGCTTCCCGGTTGAGGTTGTTTCCGTCGATCAGGAAACAGATACCGGCCTGATTACAATCAGTGTTGCTGATGATGGTCCGGTTGCCAATGACGATATTAACGGCGCTGAAGAATCTCAGTTCATTACCGGTGATGTAACGGCCAATGATGAACCCAGTGAAGATGAGCCGAATACAGTCACTAATGTTCAGTTTAACGGTACAGACTACACAGTTCCGTCCGGCGGGTCGGTTACAGTTACCGGTGCTTACGGCGTTCTGGTAATGAATTCCGATGGGACCTATGAATATACGGCAAACAGCAATGATCCTGACGGCACAGATGTCTTTACTTACACATTGGAAGATGGGGACGGTGATACGGATACGGCCACTCTTTCAATTACTGTCACGCCGGATGGTGAGCCGGTTGCGGTCAGTGAGTTTTTAGCAGTTGATGAAACAAATCTGACACCTGGCCCGCTTTTATTCAACGATACGATCAATGTCGATTTCGGGATTGACGGTGCCGGTACGATTTACCCGAATGACAGTTTCGCATCCAGTGGTTCGCTTCTGAACAATGATCTGACCTCAAACGGTGTTGATGTTGTTGTGACAGCGACGTCAAATGGATATGAAGGTTATGCAAACGGTACACTGGTCTTCAGTATTGAAGTTCAGGATACGGGCGATTACACCTTCCAGCTTTTCGAGCCTTTAGACCATGCAGACGGGACAGATCCGAACGATGTTATTCATCTGACATTTGGTATCACAATTGAAGATGCCGATGGCGATACAGCGGACGGTGAAATCAATGTTCTTGTCTATGATGATGCACCTGTTGCTCATGATGATTTCTCCGGCGGTGAGGAAGATGATCTGATCGAAGGAAATGTTCTTCATAACGACGAATTGTCTGAAGATATCGACAATACAGTGATTGGTATTAACTATAAGGGCGTTGATTATACAGTTGGCAGCTCTTTCACAACTGATTACGGAACAATGACAATCAATTCCGACGGGAGCTGGGCCTATCAGGTGACAGCGACTGATCCGGATGGGACAGATCTGTTCACTTATACATTGCAAGATGGTGATGGTGACACGGATACAGCTGAACTGAGCATTCGCGTTACGCCGCAGGGCGACCCGATTGTTGTCAGCGGTGAGGATCTTGTTGACGAAACAGATCTCGAAAACGGTCCGGTTACTGTTTCCGGTGATATTGATATTGATGGCGGTGTGATCAGCTTTAGCGATGTGAGTGTCAATGGGAATTTCTCGGTGACAGGTTCTGCGACAACACTGACCCACCAGGGCGTTACAATTGATGTAACAGCCAAGCCGGATGGCTCTGGTTACACAGCAACAGCCGGAAGTGTCGATATTTTCGATCTGACGCTGAATGACGATGGAACTTATGAGTTCACGCTCTATAACACGATTGATCATGGCGATGATGAAGATCCAAACGATACCGTTCAGGTTGGTTTTGAATTTGGTATCACAGTGACGGATCCTGCCGGTGAAGAAGTTGATGGTGTCCTGAAGATCGACATTCTGGATGATGGTCCGGTGGCTTATGATGATGGAGCCTATAAAGTTAACGAAGGTGAGACTTACACAGGCAATGTCACAGACAATGATGAGCTCAGTGAAGATGAGGATAACACTGTTACGGCCGTTATCTTTAACGGGACAGAATATGCTGTGGCCTCTTCCGGAGATACAACGGTCACAGGAACATACGGAACATTGACGATCAATGCGCTGGGTGAATACAGCTACCTGGCGAACAGCAATAATCCGGATGGAACTGACGTTTTCACATATGTTCTTCGGGACTATGACGGTGATACAGATACTGCGGACTTAACCTTTACTGTTTGTCCGGATGATGATCCGATTCTGGTTCAGCCTGAAGAAGTCACGACGGATGAAACCGATCTCGGTCCGATTGTCGTCACAGATAAGCTTGAAGCTGATTTTGGCAATGACGGTCCGGGCACATTCGCCGGAACAGATACTTTCACATTCGGCGGTTCGACAGCACAAACGCTGACAAGTTGTGGTCATGAAGTGAGTGTGACTTATAATACACAAACCGGGACCTACACAGGAACGGCTAACGGTCAGACAATCTTTACACTGGTTATTGAAAGTGACGGGGATTACACCTTTACACAAACCGGTGTTCTGGATCACGCTGATGCGAACGATCCAAATGATATGATCTATCTTGATTTTGGTGTTGAAGCCGAAGATGCGGATGGTGACAAAGACACAGGGACAATCCGCGTCAATGTCTATGATGACGGTCCGGTTGTTGAAAGCAAATTCACGATTATTGATGAAACCGATCTGGACGGTCAGACTTCTATTTCTGTATCCGACACAATTGATTTTGATTTTGGCAATGATGGTGCAGGAAGTCTGGAGCCGAATAATGATTTCATTGCGCTGTTCCAAATGAATGGTCAGCCTGTGACACTTGAATCACAGGGACGTCCGATCACAGTGACACAAACAGCCAATGGTTATGTTGGAACGGTCAATGGCGGGAATACGACAATCTTTACCCTGACGTTGAATTCTCAGACCGGGCAGTACACATACACCCAGTTTGACCAGATTGATCATCCGGACCCGAATAACCCGAATGATGTCATCTGGCTGAAATTCGGTGTTGAAGTTACGGATTGTGACGGTGATTCTGATAACGGCTATATCATTATTGATGTTCATGATGATGGTCCGAAAGCTGTAAATGATACAATTGGCGGCGAAGCTGGCGGATCAGCGATTACCGGTAACGTGACAGATAACGATGATGTCGGAACCGATGAAGACGGCAAAGTCATCAATGTTAACTTTAACGGCACAAACTATGCTGTTCCGTCTTCAGGAAATGTCACGATTAACGGCACATACGGGACGTTGAAGATTAACTCTACGGGTGCTTACACCTATACACCGACGGGCAATAATAATGCCCAGGGTACGGATGTCTTTACCTATACGCTGGAAGACTATGATGGTGATACAGATACCGCCAAGCTGATTGTCAATATTGAGAAAGATGGCCAGCCTGTTGTCACGAACGGCGAGAAGACGGTAGATGAGAGCAACCTGAACCTGAATGTGACGGGTGGTCTGGACGTGAATTACAATGGCGACGGCCCGGGGACGGTAACAGGAGACAACCGGTTTGAGGCATCGGGTCGGACAGGTGGTACGCTGAAGTCTAATGGTGCCAATGTGAATGTGACGTTTAATGCGTCAAATAACACTTATACTGGTACAGCCGGCGGAAAGACGGTCTTTAAGCTGAAGGTGAATGCGGACGGGTCGTACAGGTACGAGCAGTTCAAGGCGCTGGATCATAATGATCCCAACGATCCGAACGAGATTATCAAGCTGAAATTCGGCGTGACGGCGACGGATAAAGACGGAGATACGGATCAGGGCTGGCTGACAATTAATGTTAAAGATGATGCGCCGAATGCGAAAAACGATACCTTTAAAAACGATCTCAAAGATAACGTTTTGAAGAATGATAGTTTTGGTGAAGATGGAAAAGGCGAACTAACACGATTTAAAGTTGGTAACAAGTGGTATGATTCCGGAAAAACTATCAATACCAGTCTGGGTAAATTTACGTTGGATGATAATGGTCATTACCAACTTACGGATCGGAAAACGACCGTCAGTAGTAAAGTGACAAGTAGAACTTATATTCAAGGAAACGTGCAGATCACGGAGATCACCACGACTACGACCACGACAAAAGTGGGTGGAACCTTGAAGGTCACTTACGAAATCAAGGATTTTGATAAGGATGCGGATACAGCTCTTCTGACTGTTAACCTTGATCCTGTTGAAAGCGTCAGCGTACAGGTGAGAACCGAAACAACATGGATTGGTGATCGCGGAGATGGCGCCGGCGATGGTGACGGTGATGGTACACCTTTGGTCCTTGATCTTGATGGTGACGGGGTTGAACTTACAACCAAAGATAATGGTGTTTCTTTTGATATTGACAATGACGGCATTGCCGAGAAAACAGCCTGGGCAGCCCCCGATGATGCCTTGTTGGCACTGGATCGGAACAGTGATGGTGTGATTAATGATCAGACTGAGCTGTTCGGGGATACGGATGAGCATGCGGACGGGTTTGCAAATCTGGCCTCTTATGATGAGAACGGAGATGGAATTATCAGTGCTGAAGACGAGATCTTTAATGATTTGATTGTTTGGCAGGACCGTAACCAGGATGGTGTGTCAGATACGAATGAAATGCTGACTCTTGCTCAAATTGGTATTGTCAGTATTAATCTCAATGCTGAGATGCCGGATGATCTGTATATTGAAGGCAACTGGATATCTCATGTATCTTCTTACATGACCGCGGATGGACAGACTTATGATATTGTCGATGCTTGGTTTAAGTATGAGAACGTTGATGATGATATGATCGTAAACATGATCGATGTTGCGGCCAATGAAATTGTCAGCGGAACGGACGGGGCAGATCACTTTATGATCGAAGCTGCCGGTGAGTTTGCCGCATCAATTTCCAACTTCAATGTTGAAGAGAATGACAGTCTTGATCTTTCTCATCTTCTGGAAGGACAGGATGACATCACGGATGCCATTAATGCATTTGTTTTCGCCCGCGTGGAAAATGGTGACACGATTATCTCAATCGATCAGACAGGATCAGGAGATGTCCAAAATGCACAGGATATCTGCCGCCTGAAAGACAAGACGGATATTAATATCGAGGATCTTGTCCAGGACGGGAACCTGGTCGTTTAAATCAGACTTAATCGTTTGATATAAAACAAAAAACCGCCCTCTCCTCGGGCGGTTTTTTAATGGTGTCCCGCGATGGTTAACAAACCGTTAATTCACCTGCCCGTTAAATTTGCATCCTGTTCTTCCTATTAATTAACATAATAATATAAGCGCTGGAATCGGGTATCAGGGAATACACCCGCCTTCAAAGCTTAAAGGTTTATTTAGGTTTTATCGTTATCCTGAGGATAGGGACGTATATTGAGGAGAGATCATCATGACTTGTAATACGGTTATTCTGGCCCGCCCAGAGGCAGGCACGTCAGTGGATTATCAAATTCCGACGGAAACTTCGGTCGACTTGCATTTCCAGCCCGGAGATATTGACGGGATCCGCATGACGGAAAGTGGCGCGCTTGAAATCAGTTTCGTTCAGGGCGGTGATCTGACAATCGAAAATTTTGACAGCCTGATCGCAGGTGGAAATATTCTTCGCCTGGCTGACGGCACAGTTGTAGACCCTGCTCTCCTCAAATCCGGTCTGACAACAACGCTGACAGCCCAGTCCCAGGCAGCGAACGATATTGTGATTGAAGCGCCGGCAGAAGGCGTTGCCCATGAAATTTCTCTGGAAAACGGTCAATCTTACCTGTTCTCTTTTGCTCTGGATGCGCCGGTTAGCACGCAGCTGCAAGACGGCAAATTCACGATGACATTTGAAAATGGCGGTCAGCTTGTGCTGAGCAATTACAGTGAGGCGATGGCATCTTCAACACCGCCGCAAATTGCGATGGATACACAGCTCTGTACAGCGACAAACACGGATCTTGTGAATATTCTCACGCAGCTTGCGATGGGGGAGACCACAATTGAAGAAGTGATCGAAGAAGATGGAAAAGCAGAAGATCAGGGTGATATTCGCCAGGCTGCTGTAGAAGCTGACACGCAAGAGAGTGAAATGTCTCCGGAACAGCTGGCAGAGCTTGAAACAGCAGCCGGCGCGGAGGAAGCTGTCGAAGAGTTAAGCGAAGAAGAAATCGCTATGGAAGAAGTGGCTGAGGCTCTCGCTGATGTTGAACCAGCGGCTGGTGAGCCCGCTGGAGCCAGCAATAGCGGTTACGGCTATGGCAGCCGTCCGGGAGATGTTGATCTGGCCGGGAAAGGTGCAATTGGCGCAATTAATGCGACAGCATTAAATTATGAGGCTCCTGAGCTAACACAGGTTGAACCGATCATTGCACAAAATGCTGATATTGATACAACACCTGAAGTCACAAGTCCGCCTGTGAATGCGCTTGATGAAAGCGATCTTGGTCCTTTGGTTGGAACGGGGCAGATTATTGTTGATTTTGGCAATGACGGTCCGGGTTCAATCGTACCGAACGGGACTGTGCAGATTAACGGATCTACGGTTCAGGCCAATAGAATTTTCTCCGGAGGAGAAGAGGTTCGTTTTTTCCAGGTTCAGGATGGTTATGAAGGACGAATTGGCAATGACGTTCTCTTTTCGATCGAAGTCAACCGTTTAACCGGGGAATACACTTACACGCAAAACGGTCCGTTTGATCACGCAAATGAATATGATCCAGATGATGAAATCGAAATCCGGTTCGGTTATACGGCGCTGGACCAAGATCTTGATTCGGCCAATACATTTATTGTTGTTAAGATTGCGGATGATGCGCCTCTGGCGATTAATGACGGACACACACTGGTCGAAGATCAGGTTGTGACAGGGAATATTCTTGATAATGATGATTTGTCGAATGATGTGGGCAATGAGATTACACAAATCCAGATCAATGGGGATGTGTTCACTATGCCTGCCAGTGGCAGCCTGACAGTAACAGGGCTTTATGGGGTTCTTGAGATTCAGGAAAATGGCGATTACGCTTACACAGCCAATCATGATAATCCTGACGGCACGGATGTCTTCAGATACACATTGCGTGATTTTGATGGAGATACATCTGCAGCAGATCTCAGTTTTGATGTGTCACCGATTGATGATGTTCCAGTAATTATTGAAGACGATATTCATACAGTTGATGAAAGTGACCTGGGACCGATTGTTGTAAACGGTACAGTTGATGTTGATTACGGGACAGATGGTCCGGGAACAGTTTCAGGAACCAACAGTTTTGCATCCGGCGGTTCTTTATTGAATGATGAACTGACCAGTGGCGGCGTTCCTGTCACAGTGAATTACAGCGCTTCAACCGGGACATATACCGGGATGGCAGGCAGTGAAACAATTTTCACAATGACCATTTTGGAAGATGGAAGTTACACGTTTGAACTTCTGGGAACGCTGGATCATGCTGATCCGGATGATCCGAATGATATTATTGATTTGCATTTTGGTGTGATCGCCGAAGATCTGGATGATGATACGGCTGAAAGCATGATCACAATCCAGGTTAAGGATGATGTTCCGACGATTGGTGATAGTCGGGGTGATGTTGATGAAACCAATCTTGAAAGCGGTGATCTTGTTTACCAGGACAGTGTTGATCATAATCTGGGTGCTGAGCTTGGGTCCATTCAAACAGCCGGTGATATGGTGGCGACTGTCGGAAATAATCCGGTCACACTGACCTCAGACGGTCAGGATATCACGGTTACCCGGACGACAACCGGCTTTGAAGGCCAGGCTGGCGGTCAAACTGTCTTCACATTAACAATTGATCCTGATACGGGAGCGTACACTTATACACAGATGGCTGCTCTGGATCACCCGGACGGGACAGATGCAAATGATATTATTACGCTGAACTTCCCAATCGAGGTTATCACGATTGATAATGACAGTGATGGCGCTCTCATTTCGATTGAAGTGGCCGATGACGGGGTCGTGGCGCAGGATGATATTAATGGCGTTGAGGAAGATCAGTCTATTACCGGAAGCCTGATGGCAAATGATGATCTGAGCGTTGATCTTGATAATACAGTCACGAATATCCACTTTGATGGGACGGATCATGCCGTTCCGGCCGGTGGTTCTGTTACGATTACAGCTGAATACGGAACAATTACCGTTGCCAGCGATGGAACATATACTTACCAGACAACGGCTGAAGATCCGGATGGTGTTGAAGAGTTTACCTACACACTGACAGACGGTGATGGCGACAACTCTACAGCAACACTTGAAGTCCGTGTCACACCGGATGGTGAGCCGGTCGCTGTGCATGGCGAAGGAAATATTGACGAGTCTCTCCTGTCTCCGGGCCCATTGGTTCTGAGCGGACAGGTTGATGTTGATTATGGTGCAGATGGGACGGGCAGCGTTGCCGGAAACGGGAACTTCAGTTCAAGCTATGCGTTAACATCCGGCGGTGTTGCGGTTGTGGTTTCACAAACGGCGACAGGCTATGTCGGGATGGCCGGCAGCGAGACCATCTTTACATTAACGATTGAAGATGATGGTTCTTACGCCTTTGAATTGGAGGGAACCCTGGACCATGCTGAGAGCACTGACCCGAATGATCTGGTATCTTTGAGCTTCGGTGTGACGGCATCCGATGCCGATGGTGATACGGTTGACGGGACCATCAAAATTAATGTGCTTGATGATGCGCCGGTTGCTTACAATGACTTTAGCGGCGCCGAAGAAGACCAGTTTATCAGCGGAAATGTTCTACACAATGATGAGCTGTCTGAAGATGACGCAAACACGGTGACAAAAATCATGTTTGATGGAACAGAATATGATGTTCCGGAAACAGGTGTAACGACAATTACAGCGGATTACGGAACCTTCACAATCGGTAGTGATGGAACCTGGACATACCAGGCAACTGCCGAAGATCCGGATGGAAATGAACTTTTCACTTATATTCTGAAAGATGCTGATGGTGATGAGAATCCGGCTGATCTGAATATCCGTGTGACCCCGGATGGTGAGCCGATTGAAATTACAGGCGAAGGGATTGTTGATGAAACAAGCCTGACTCCTGGACCTGCGATTACGCACGGCACAATGAATGTTGATTTCGGTCAGGACGGGTATGGCAGTATCGAAACAACCGGTGATTTCCAGGCTACAGGATCGCTGACAGATCTGACTCATAAAGGCATTCCTGTGAATGTAACACAAACGGCGACAGGCTATGTTGGAATGGCCGGCAGCACAGAAATCTTCGAGTTGACGATCAACCAGGATGCAACTTACAGCTTCGAACTGTTTGAAACACTGGATCACGCTGACCCGTTAGATCCGAATGATGCAATCAAGCTGGATCTTGGGTTTGGTGTCACGGCTGTCGACGTTGATGGCGATACGGTCAATGGTTACCTGACGATCACAATTCTTGATGATGCGCCGGTTGCCAGAGATGACGCCTTCACTGTTAAATCGGAAGGCGACGCAGATCTCAGCAATCAAGTGAGCGATACGGTTTTGACGAATGATGAATTATCCGAGGATGATGCAAACTCTGTTACAGCTGTTATCTTCAAAGGTGTGAAGCACGATGTTCCATCCGGCGGTTCGGTCACAGTCAATGGTGATCATGGTGTTCTTGTTATAAAAGCCGATGGTCAATTCACCTATACGGCAAATGACGGTCTTGAATCAGAAGAGCAGGATACATTCACCTATCACCTGACAGATTCGGAAGGGGATACAGATACGGCTGAACTCGAACTGACAGTTCAGGCTGCGCCGGATGATGCGCCAATTGTTGTGAATGCCAAAGATATGGTTGATGAAACGGCTCTGGAGAACGGTACAATCGTTGAAGTCGGCAAAGTCAATGTTGATTTTGGTATAGATGCGCCCGGTTCTATTACCGGAAATGGTGACTTTAATGTTTCAGGTGCCTTTGCAGGCAACAAGCTGACCCATGACGGGAAAGTCGTCAATGTCGCCTACAATGCGAATAACGGTATGTATACGGGAACAGCCGGTGGCGTTAAGATCTTTACGCTGCAAATTGCACAGAATGGAGACTATACCTTCAAGCAGTTCCAGTCTCTGGATCATGGGAATAAAGATTCTGCGAATGAAGCGCTTCACCTAAATTTCGGCGTCAAGGCTACTGATGATGATGGCGATACAGGCACCGGTACGATTAAAATTACGGTTCGTGATGATGGTCCGAAAGCGGTTAATGATGGCACAAGATCAGTAAATGACGGGAATACACTAACCGGAAATGTATTGTCCAATGATGATATGGGCAGCGATGCTGGTGGTAAGCTTTCACAGATCACATTTGATGGAAATACCTATAATGTATCGGTGAGTGGAAGAACGATCAATACGCCAAATGGGAAGCTGATAATCAACCAGGATGGGTCTTACACCTATACGTCTAAAGAGGTTAACGGTACGAAGACAGATACGTTTACCTATACGCTGAAAGATGGGGATGGCGATACCAATACGGCAAGTTTCTCCTTTAAGGTAACAGATAATGACCGGCCAGTTATTAAAGATGCGACCAAGACAGTTGATGAAACAGGTGGTTTTGATACGGTTGAGGGCAAAGTCGAAGTTACCTCCGGGGATGCATGGCATACAGAATCGGCAAATAAATTCTGGTCATCAACAGCCCTGAAACACGACGGCAGAGCGGTTAAGGTGACGTCATCGGAAACCGGTTATTATGAAGGGAAAGTCGAAGGGGGCAAAGCAGGAGATAGCCTTGTCTTTAAACTATGGATTGAAGAGGATGGTAGTTACAAATTTAAACAATATAAATCTTTGGATCACCCGAATAAAAATAATGCGGACGACCCGATTACATTGAATTTTGAAGTCAAGGTGACAGATAGTGATGGCGATACGGATAAAGGCGTCATTAAGATCGTTGTCAAAGATGACGGGCCGAAGGCAAAAAATGATACCATTCAAGATAAGGGAAAAGTGAACCTTTTGAGCAATGATGATTTTGGTCAGGATGGTAAGGATGAGCAGGCAGTTATTCGCTTTAAAGTCGGAAATAAATGGTATGAAGCTGGACAGAAAGTGAATACTGCTTTTGGAAAGATTACGGTTAAAGAAAATGGAACCTATGAGCTCTTAAGCCGTAAATCAACGACAGAAACCACTCAGCGTGTTACGCGCAGATGGTCGGATATGACGACTGATTATGAACACGTTGAAACCACCACGACGACAACCAAGCTGGGCGGCAAAATAAACATTGTTTATGAAATCCGCGATGATGATGGTGATACGGATACGGCAACGGTATCTGTCACAATGAGTCAGCAGGTTAGCAAAAAGGTAACGACACACCTTAACCAATTCACCAGACCTGAGCGAGGTGACGGCGACGGCGGTGACGGTTCACCATTGGTCCTTGACCTTGACCGTGATGGTATTGAAATGACCAATGTTCGTGACGGGATTACCTTTGATGTCGATCATACAGAGGACGTTGATGAAGCCATGATCGGCTGGGTTGAAGCTGACGATGCCTGGCTGGCAATAGATAAGAATGATGATGGCCAGATCAACGATATCAACGAATTGTTCGGGAATACCGAAACGGAAGGTTATCGTGAACTTGCAGAACTTGATACAAATGATGACGGCGTCATTGATGCAAATGATGAACAGTGGGGTGAACTTCTGGCCTGGCGCGATCTGAATCAGGACGGGATCTCTCAGGAGAATGAATTATTCTCCATGGAGGATGTTGGAATCACCAGTATTTCCCTCCAAACTATCATGACAGATTATTTCCTGAATGGAAACTGGACGGCCTATGAGAGTGTGATCACGTTTGCAGACGGATCAACATCAACGATGGCAGATGTCTGGTCGCAATATATTTCAGTGGCGGCTTTCCAGCAGGTGATAGATGTTCTTGGTGAAGAAGCAGCCTATGCCTGGCTTGATGAGACCTACAACACCTATACAACCTTTCTGGATAACAGTGTTTTTGTTATCGGTGAAGACGGACCAGTCGCTATCGGTTCGACGGATAAGGTAGAGGAAGGTGACCTCGAAAACGGTCCGGCAATTGTTGAAAACAGCCTCATCGTTGCTTATGGCGAAGATGAGCCGGGAACTGTAACCGGGAATGGCAAGTTTGATGTTGGCGGTTCGCTTGCAGGCAATGAATTGACGCATAATGGTGTGGCGATTGCCGTCGCATATGATAATGGTATTTATACCGGGATGGCTGGCGATGTTCAGGTCTTTGCTCTAAATATCCAGACAGACGGAACATATAGCTTTACGCTTTACGAAACGCTTGATCATGGCGGCGAGGCAAGTAACCTCAGTGATGTGATCATGCTACAATTCGGCCTTGAAGTAACTGATAATGAAGGGGATGTTAGTGAAACAGCCATCCGTATTCGTATTAACGACGAAGGTGCGTTGATCGAAACCCAGGACGAGGAAGAGGCTCCTTTATTCAGTGAATACGGGATTGAGGATAGCTTCCTGTTTGAAACAATCGGTGAGGCAGCGTCTACTATTCGTGAATTCAATGTTGCCGAGGGTGATTCAATCGATCTGTCCCAGCTTCTGGATGCGGATGGCGCAGAAACAACCGAGGCGATCGGTGACTATGTCCAGATGCGCACCGAAGACGGAAATACGATTATTTCTGTCGATACGGACGGCGCTGCCGGACCGGCTGAAGCCCAGGATGTTGTTGTTCTGGAAGACACAACCGGTCTTGATATGGCAGATATGCTGAATGACGGGAACCTGGTCGTCTAAATATATTACATAATCAATAAAAGCCGTACCTTTTTTAAGGATACGGCTTTTTTTCTGTAAATCGAAAAATCTCCTTGATTTACCATATATAAATATGCTTTATCGGAGCCATTCCCTTGGCTTTTCTCTAAATTCATCTTGCATGAAAACGGAAAAACAGCGATAACAAACAAGGGCTTAAACGAAAGATTAACCCAAGCGTATAATAATGACGTTCAAAAGCGAGGCTTAACCCATGACGAATACGTTAAACAGAGTAAAAATTCTTGGTGTATGTGCCGCTGCCTTACTGTTTGCAGCGCCCGCCAAAGCACAGGACAACCCGATGGAGATGAGTTTGTCCGAAGCGGTATCCGTTGGGGTGATGACCAATCCGGAATATGGTGTTGTTGCGGCCTCGCGGCGCGCGACCGACGAAGAGTTAAACCAGGCCGAAGGGTTGTGGTACCCTTCAATCGATCTCGCTGCCGATGGTGGCTGGGAATATACAGATGATTCGACCAAAGGTGTCGACAACGATTCTGAAAGCCTGTGGCGTTACGATTCGACACTGACATTAACGCAGCTTCTTTTTGATGGCTGGGCCACAAAATATGAAAATGACCGTCAGGAACACCGCGTTCAGTCTTCTGCCCACCGTGTACGTGAAACGGCAGAGCTTGTCGGGTTGGATATTGTTGAATCTTTCCTGGAAGTCATGCGCCAGCGTGAGCTTCTTTCTATTACGCGCGAGAACGTGGCCGAGCACATCGCGATCATGCAAATGATTGAAGAAGGTGTAACAGCTGGTCGGTCGACACAGGCTGACATGGAGCAGATCAAGGCTCGTCTGGCTTCTGCCCGTGCTCAGGAATCAACGATTCGTCAGCAGCTCCGCGTTGCTGAATCGCAGTTCAACCGTGAAGTCGGCACAATGCCGAAAGATCTGGTTTTACCGGCTGTTCCGGTAGATGCCTTGTCATCCGATGTTGAAATGGAAGTCCAGTCTGCGCTCTCAAGCAGCCCGACTTTGGATATTTTCGAGTCCGATGAGCGTGTTGCCTGGGCTGAGTATAGAGGGACAGGGTCTACTCTGTATCCTGAATTTAATCTTCAGCTGGGGGTCAATAAAGGCCATAATCTAAACGGGACTGAGGGCCGCGATCAGAGTGCCAGTGCTTTGGTCACGATGGATTGGAACCTGTATCGCGGCGGCGCCGATGTCGCCCGCGTTCGTGAATTCTCTCACCGTTATCAGCAAACCAAAGAAGAGCGCGCTGATGCCGGCCGTGTTCTCGAAGATGATGTTCGTCAGACCTGGGCACAAATGGTGTCTGCCGGTGAACGTGCTCGTGAATTTGCGTCTCAGGCAGCGGCAAATGCTGAAGTGGTTCGTGCTTATAAAGACCAGTTCTCGCTGGACCGCCGGACACTTCTCGATGTGCTGGATGCACAGAACGAACTGTTCGTTTCCCGCACTAACACAATTAATGCAGAATTTCTTGAAATGTTCTCTGTGTTCCGCATTCTTGGCTTGAAAGGCCAGTTATTGCCGACGCTTGGGGTCGCTTATCCGCGTGAAAGTGCAACGATTTCAGTGGAAGATTACGAGCTCGAGCGTTAAACTAGACTGTAGGTCTAACCTCTAACGCAAGGTTTCTCTTGTGAGTGATACGGATAAAGGGGCGGATCATCCCGCCCCGCCTCATATGAGCGAGCCCGGCTCGCCATCTTCTCCGCCCGAAACCGAGAATCGGGCACAGGCGGCTGTGCAATCATCGGCTTTGTCTGAGACGCCTGAAGATAAAGAATTTGAACAGCAGTATCATCCGCAGGGAACAGCTCATGAAGAGCCGGTCGATAACTGGCCTTTGGAAGCAGACCGTATTGCAATCCACGATCCGCTTGTCGATTGTCTTCGTATTTTAGCCGGGCATTATGGCCGCCGGTCTTCCCGGGCTTCCTTGACCGCCGGTATGCCAATTGCGTCAGGCGGTATTACACCGATTTTATTTGAGCGCGCCGCCAGCCGTGCCGGGTTAAGTGCCCGCTTGGTTGAACGTTCCCTGGAAGCACTTGCGATTGCGCCGAACTTTCCCTGTATTCTAGTGCTCGACGGCAAACAGGCCTGTGTCATTTGGGGTGTTCAGCATCCGGAGAAAAAAGGTCTTTTCGGCGGTAAGAAAAAGCAAAGCGTTTCGGACGAAACACTTTTTATTGTTCAGTTTCCTGAAACGGAAGATGAGCGCCGTCCGGTCCCGCTTGGTGAATTGCGGGAAATGTATACCGGCTATTGTTTTTATGCCCGTCCGATTGCGCAGATTGATGAACGCGCCGGCCCGGCGACAATTGATACGGCGCGGGACTGGTTTTGGGGCGCGCTTAAAGAAAACCGGGCGATCTATGGTGAGGTTGCTCTGGCCGCCATTATGATCAATATTTTTGCGCTGGCTTCTTCCCTCTTTGTGATGAATGTCTATGACCGGGTTGTTCCTAACCATGCATTTGAAACGCTCTGGGTGCTCGCTGCCGGTGTGGCGACCGTTTATATCTTTGACTTTATTTTAAAGAATATGCGTTCGGTCTTTCTGGATCATGCGGGCCGGAAAGCGGATGTTAAAATTTCGGCCTCCTTATTTGAACAGATGCAGGGTATGACCATGACCGCCCGCCCGGCCAGTGCCGGAATCATGGCCTCTCATGTGCGTGAATTTGAATCTCTGCGCGACTTTTTTACAAGCGCTACCATGACGGCTGTCATTGATCTGCCTTTTGTCTTTTTCTTTATTGCGATTATCGGTGTGATTGGCGGACCGATTGCGTTTATTCCTTTGCTGGCTGTTCCGATTGTGGTCGGGGTTGGCATTTTAATGCAGGGCGCACTTGAAAAAGTTACACGCGAATCCATGATGGAAAGCGCGCTTAAAAACGCTCTTTTATTTGAAACAATTAGCGGGCTCGAAACAATCAAGGTTCAGGCAGCTGAGGGAAATACGCAGCGCAAATGGGAAGAGCTCACAGATAAAGCCTCCCGCACAGCGGTCAAGTCCCGTAAGCTCAGTTCCCTCGCCCTTTATATTGCAACTTTCCTGCAGCAAATCTCCAGTGTGATTGTTGTGATTTACGGGGTTTACCTGATCAGCGAAGCTGAAATGTCAATGGGTGCACTGATTGCCTGCGTGATTTTAACAGGCCGGGCAATGGCTCCGCTTTCCCAAATTGCCGGTCTTTTAACGCGTCTTCATCAATCCCGTGAAGGATTGCGCCAACTTGATGAGCTGATGAAAAAGCCGGTGGAACGACCCTCCGGGAAACATTTTATTTCGATGCCGGATATTAAAGGGAAGGTTGAATTCCGGGATGTTCTTTTTCACTATCCGGAGCAAACGATCCCGGCGCTTAATCATATTAATTTTACGATCGAACCGGGTGAGCATATTGGGATTATCGGCGCGGTTGGATCCGGAAAAACAACGATCGAACGGTTGCTGATTAATCTTTATCAGCCTGATAGTGGATCCGTTCAAATTGACGGGACCGATGTCCGCCAGATTGATCCAGGTGATTTGCGCCGCTCTGTCGGGGCTGTGCAGCAGAGCCCGCAGCTTTTTTACGGGTCAGTGCGTGAAAATATCACGATGGGCAATGAGATGGTTTCTGACCGTGCAGTGATGCGCGCCGCAGAGCTGGCTGGCGTCATGGAATTTTTACGCGATTCACAGGCCGGCTTGGATACGGCAGTTGGAGAGCGTGGCGAGGCTCTATCAGGAGGACAGCGCCAGTCTGTGGCAATTGCTCGTTCTCTTTTATACGATCCGAAAATTCTGGTGCTTGATGAACCGACTGCCTCCATGGATCCGGCTTCTGAAAACCGCCTGAAAAAGCGGCTGGAACATGTGACGGAAGGCCGGACGACGATTCTAATCACCCATAAAGGGGCGATGTTAACACTTGTTGATAAACTGATCCTGATTGACCGCGGGCGAATTGTGGCCTTCGGTCCGAAAGAAGATGTGATTAAACGCTTGCAGGCGCGTCAATACGGCACGAGCGCAGAAAATACGGAAGTTTAGAAGATGGTTTTAGGGTTCTTTCAAAAAAAACAAAAACCGCTGAAAGAGGTTAAAGGCAAAGATCCGCGTCTGGCCAAAGCCATGCAGCAAATGATGGCCCAGCAGGCGGGGGGGCAGGCAGGCGGACAAGGCAAAGATACTGCCGAGCTTGATATGCATAAAGAATCCGACTGGAAAGCGGCGCAGCATCACTGGATGCATGGCGGTATGGATAAGCTGACAGCCCGCGCTGATAAATTCTTTGAAACGGATGAAGATCTTGGACTTGGCAAACATATGATCCTGCTGGGCGTGGTTGCTTTTGTCTTTGCTTTTATTGTCTGGGCGAACTGGGCGGCGCTTGATGAAGTCACGCGCGGGGAAGGGAAAGTGATCCCCTCTTCAGAAGTCCAGAAAGTTTCTTCGCTGGAAGGCGGTATTGTCGAAGAGTTTTTCGTCAAAGAGGGTGATGAAGTTGAGGCCGGTCAAATTCTGGTTCGCTTAAGCGATATCGCAGCCTCTTCCGAACTTGGCTCAAATGAAGCGCGGATGTTTGGGTTGCAGGCTACGATTGCAAGGTTACAGGCAGAGGTCGAAGGGAAGATGCCAAGCTTTTCTGAGGCCATCATGGAAAACGCACCGCAATCTGTGACTGAGGAAATGAACGCCTACCGTGCAAATCAGGACAAGATCAGTACGCAGGTGACAGTCATCCAGTCGCAAATTTCTCAGCGTCAGCAAGAGTTGAATGAATTGCAGGTGCGCTCAAGTGATATTCGTGCGCAACTGAATTTGATCAAAGATGAAAAAGCAATGATTGCACCGTTGGTAGCAAGCGGCTCTGCACCGAAGCTGGAACTGTTACAACTCGACCGTTCTATCAAGGAAAAAGAAACGGAATTAAATGGTGTACTGAATGCAATCCCGCGCGCGCGCGCCGCTATCGGAGAAGCTCGCGGGCGGATTAACGAAATTAAGTCACAGGCGCGGGCGCAGGCGCAAACGGAGCTTTCGGCAAAACTGATTGAAATGAATGCGATCCGGAAAGGTCTGGCCGGTATCGCAGACCGCAAGGACCGTGCGGAAATCCGCTCACCGGTGAATGGCTACGTCAAAGACCTGAAAGTCTATACGGTTGGCGGCGTTATTCAGCCCGGTCAGGAATTTATTGAGATTGTGCCCAAAGATGACCAGCTTTTGGTTGAAGCCCGGATCAACCCGAAAGATATTGCCTGGCTTTATCCTGATCAAAAATCCGTTGTCAAAATCACTGCCTATGATTTTTCGGTTTATGGCGGGCTGGATGGTAAGCTGGTGTCTATTTCTCCTGACGCGGTGACAGATGAAAAAGGCGATAGTTATTATCTGGTACGGGTTCTGACCAAGGAAAATGCGCTGGAACATAAAGATGAAATCTTGCCGATTATTCCCGGGATGGTCGCTTCGGTGGATATTATGACGGGTAAGAAAACCGTCATGGAATATCTGCTCAAACCCTTTGTCAAAACGCTTGATAAAGCGATGAATGAGCGGTAATACTCGTTCATTATGACATCAGCAGAAAAAGCAAGTGAGAATGTAATTTCTATTACTCTGCCCGACGGTGCGGTGCGCGAGTATACGCGTGGGACGACAGGGATAGAAATTGCTGAGAGTATTTCCAAATCTCTGGCCAAGGCCGTGATTGCCATTGAAATTGACGGTGAATTATCTGATCTCTCGATGCCAATTGAAAATGATGCAGCGATCAACTTGGTCAAGCGTGATGATGAACAGGCGCTCGAAATGATCCGTCATGACTGCGCGCATGTGATGGCTGAAGCTGTCCAGAATCTTTTTCCGGGAACGCAGGTGACAATTGGCCCGGCGGTTGAGAACGGATTTTATTATGATTTTGCCCGCAATGAACCGTTCAGCACAGAAGATTTTGCAGCGATCGAAAAAGAAATGCGCAAAATTGTTGAACGTGGAAACGCATTCACCCGCGAGGTTTGGAGCCGGGATGAAGCGATTAACTATTTCCGCGATAAAGGGGAAATGTTCAAGGTCGAACTAATTGAAGATTTGCCCGAAGACGAAGAGATTAAAATCTATAAGCAAGGTGACTGGCTGGATCTTTGCCGTGGTCCGCATATGCCCTCAACCAAACATGTTGGTACGGCGTTCAAACTGATGAAAGTTGCCGGGGCATATTGGCGCGGTGATAGCTCTAAAGCCATGCTGACCCGGATTTACGGCACAGCCTGGCGCAATGATAAAGAGCTCAAGGATTATCTCACACAGCTTGAGGAAGCGGAAAAACGTGACCACCGCAAACTCGGCAGAGAAATGGATCTGTTTCATTTTCAGGATGAAGCCCTGGGCCAGGTTTTCTGGCATCATAACGGCTGGATTATCTATACCGAACTGATGGATTATATGCGCCGTAAAGTCCGGGCGCATGGCTATGAAGAGATTAATACGCCGCAACTGCTGGACGCACGTTTCTGGCAGGCTTCCGGCCACTGGGATAAATATCGTGAAAACATGTTCTTGTTTGAAGATGAAGAGAGCGAACATCCGTCAGCACTTAAACCGATGAGCTGTCCTGGCGGTGCACAGGTCTATAAGGCATCCATGCGCAGCTATCGCGAACTGCCGGTCCGTTTGGCTGAATTCGGCCATGTCTTCCGTAAGGAAGGGGCGGGTTCCCGCCATGGTTTGATGCGCGTACAGGCTTTCACTCAGGATGATGCGCATATTTTCTGTACACATGATCAGCTTGAAGATGAGGTTGTGAAAATGTGTGATCTGATCCGCGATGTGTATAGCGATCTCGGCATGGCCAATGACATTACTGTGCATTTTGCGACGCGGCCTGAACAGCGCATCGGCTCCGAAGAAGATTGGGACCGTGCCGAGGCAGCCTTGCGTAAAGTGTTGGACCGTATCGACATGAAATGGGTCATTAATGAAGGCGATGGCGCGTTTTATGCGCCCAAGCTCGACTTCAAACTGCGTGATGCGATTGGCCGTGAATGGCAATGCGGCACGGTGCAGGTTGATATGAACATGCCCGGCCGTCTGCAGCTGGAATATGTTGGCGAAGATGGTGAAAAACACACACCGCATATGGTCCACCGCGCGATTCTCGGCTCTGTCGAACGCTTTCTGGGCGTGATGATCGAACATTATGCCGGTAAATTGCCGCTCTGGCTGGCGCCGGTGCAATGTGTTGTCGCGCCAATTACGGGTGAGGTCAATGACTATGCCGAAGAAGTTGCCGCGCTTTTGAAAGAAAAAGGCCTGCGCGTGGAAACCGACCTGCGCAATGAGAAGATCAACTATAAGGTACGCGAGCATTCCCTGGCCAAGGTTCCGGTGATGTTTGTCGTTGGCGCGCGCGAGGCGGAAAACCGCTCTGTAGCGATCCGTCGCCTCGGATCCCAGGATCAGGACGTTCAGCCGCTGGATTCTGCCATTTCAGAGCTTGCAAACGCAGCCAAACCGCCTTATTAATATGTTATTCATCATAAATCGTTAGAGTATTTGATGATTGTGGTTTCACAACGAATGGAGATTTGACCATAGCACGGCCCCCTTTTATGCCCCGCCGCCCGGTAGATACCGGCCCACGGACAAACGAAAATATCACAGCCCCCAAAATACGTGTCATTGACGGTGACGGAGAAATGCGCGGCGTGATGTCTCCCAAAGAAGCTCTCGAAATCGCAGAAGAATACGGCCTTGATCTTGTCGAGGTTTCGCCGAATGCGGATCCGCCGGTCTGTAAAATCATCGATTACGGCAAGTATAAATACGAGCAGCAGAAAAAAGCCAACGAAGCGCGCAAGAAACAAAAAACCGTGGATGTGAAAGAAGTTAAAATCCGTCCCGGAATTGAAGAACATGATTATCAGGTCAAACTGCGCAATGCCCGGCGTTTTCTTGAAGAAGAAAACAAGGTCAAGGTGACGCTGCGCTTCCGGGGCCGGGAAATGGCCCATCAGGATCTGGCGCTGCAGGTCATGCATCGTTTCCGGGATGATCTGTCCGATCTGTCCAAAGTCGATCAGGAAGCCAAGATGGAAGGCCGCCAGGCTGTCATGATGCTCTCGCCTGATAAAACGGCGGCTGTTAAAAAAGCATCTGAAGCTGAACAGCAGGCTGGAGAAGAGGCTTCAGATCAGGCATAATTTATGGCGTGACACACGCTCAGAATTATATCGACACTTATTACCGCGACACGTTAAACGCCGATAAAGCGCGTCCTGCACTTGAAGGGGATGTGCAAACGGATATTTGCGTGGTCGGCGGCGGGCTGGCTGGCCTGTCAACAGCTTTAGGGCTGGCGGAACGTCAAAAGAAAACAGTCCTGCTTGAGGCAAACCGCATTGGCTGGGGTGCGTCGGGGCGCAATGGCGGGTTTGTTGCCAAAGGCTATGCGCAAGGCTACCGCCAGCTTGTTAAAGCGGTGGGCTTACCTCATACCAAAGAGCTTCATAAGCTGGCGACACATGGCCGGGCGCTAATCAAAAAACGTATTGAAAATTATAAAATGGATTGCGGACCGGTGATTGACGGCGTACTGGGCGTTTCCTGGAATAAAAACCCGCAGGCCGTTCGTGAGTATATCGATTTTATGCGCAAAGACTTAAATGCGCCTTTGGAGTTCTGGACAGAGGAGCAGGTTCGCGCGGTGTGTAAGACGCAGCGCTACCATGAAGGGTTTTATTCCCCGGAAGATTACCAGTTTCATCCGCTCAATTATGCGCACGGTCTGGCAGGCGCGATTGAAAGCCATGGCGGGCAGGTTTTCGAAAACACAAAAGCCCTGCGGATTGAAGACAATAATGCCGGTTATATTGTTCATACACCTGCAGGCCGGGTGATTTGCGATCAGGTGGTACTATCCTGCTCGATCTATATTGATGGCGCCCTGAGTGCCAAGCTTAAATACGCTGCCTTTCCGGTCTATACCTTCGTCATGGTAACAACGCCAATTCCGGAAGATATTCTGGATGGTGCCCTAGCGACGCGCTATGCGATCTTTGATAATCGTTTTGCGCAGGATTACTACCGCCGGCTGGAAGATGGCCGCATTCTCTGGGGCGGGCGGGTTAGTCTTTCTGCCGCGCCGGAAGATCTGGCCGAGATTATGCTGCGGGATCTTTTAAAAGTGTACCCGCAGCTTGAAGGGCATGTACAGGCCGATTATGCCTGGGGCGGGGAGCTGTGTTATGCGCCGCATAAAATGCCGCAAATTGGAGAGCTTAAACCCGGCCTTTGGTACAATACCTGTTTTGGCGGGCACGGGCTGGTCCCGACCTCGGTCGGCGGGGATGTCGTATCGTCAGCCATTGCCGAAGGGGATGAGCGTTACAAACTCTTCGAGCCGTTCTCAAAGCTTTGGTTTGCCGGCGGGCCGTTAAGCCCTTATATCGCGCAGAGTGTTTATTACGCCTGGCGGATACGGGATTTTCTCCGCGGGCTCAAAAATTAAAAAAGGCGCCAAGCAGCGCCTTTTTTGTCTTCGTCGTCTTAACACCTTAAAAATCTAAGCCACTGATTCAACCCATTGCGTTAGATCGGTTTTGGACATACCGCCAACCTTGGTATCGACAACCTGTCCGCCCTTAAAGGCAATCAGGGTCGGAATGCCGCGTACACCGTATTTGGTCGGGCTTTCCGGGTTTTCATCAATATTGACCTTAACGATCTTAACCTTGCCATCCATTTCTCCGGCAACCTCGTCAACCAGCGGGCTCAGCGCCTTACAGGGGCCACACCATTCGGCCCAGAAATCCACGACCACAGGGCCATCCGCTCCTAAAACTTCGTTTTCAAATTCGGCATCTGTGACATTTTGTGCCATTGAACTCATCCTTTCACTGTGATTCTTATCCTCTCTTAAGGGTAGGGTGAGCGGGCAAAAGGTCAAGGTTTTGACAGGCAGGGAGATCAAAAACCCACAGATTCGGCAAATAATATATTGACATAAGTATTGAAAATATTTAAAATAGGGCCAAAATTTAAAACAGGAATTCATCATGATCCGTACAAACTCGGAGATTAATGATCTCTTAGTAGAGCTTGAAGGAGTAAAGAAAGGTTTTTACGAAAATCTTATCGCTCGTTTTTATAATCGGGATAAGCCGGGGAGAACTGCAAGCCTTTCTTCTACTCAGTTATATAATGTGGGTTTTGTATTAAAGACCGGGTCTTTGAAAGAAGCCTCTATAGCATTAAGCACAGACCCAAATCGAAAGCTTGGTGACAGTTTGGTTATTTCAACTAGAACATTTGAGTTGATTAGTGCCGTGGAAGGCTACAATCCTGATTTCTTTATTTCTGCCGGGTATCATGAGGTCAAAGGTGTCTTACGTCCTTTCAAAGAAGGTTGTGAGAACAGTGAATTTATACAGGCAGCGCTGGCTAAATTACCGAAAGATAAAAAACCCTATTGGGATGCATGTCACGAAGAATATCAGGCTGGTTCGCTAAGTAAATTTACCTCAGAAACAAAAATAATGTCTCTTCTTATTACGATCTTAAATCCGGATATTCTTGACACACAAAAACTCACGCTGCGAAAAGATATAACGAAGGAAAATATTCTCTCTATAGATAATGAATCTGCTCTTAAAATCGCTTTTTCCATTTTGAAAGGTGTGTGTATAGAAAACGGGCTTGATTTTGGAGCATGTAAGAGAAACTTTTATCATGCTTTAGAAGAAAAACCTAAAAGTGAAAACGTATCGAAACAGGATGACATTCTCTTTTCAGAAGAGGGAAAACAGGAATTACTCCGTGCTTTTAAGAATCTTGTAGATGCAAATCTGGTTTCACGTGAGGCAGCTTTGGAAGCTTTTAGATATAAGACTTACAAAGGAGATATTTCTGATACTCCTCGGTTATCAAAGGATGGAGAAAGAGCTAAGGAATTGGTAGAGGGAAGAAACAGAACAAGCGAAAGTCTTGGTCAGGCCGTGAATGGTGGCCGTACTGTTACTCCGGATGATAAAGCCAAAGCTGATCTTTTCATGCGGCGTTTCAGGCCAGAAGCATTAGATCAAACCTCCATCAAAAAAGGTCCGTAAGTCCATAAAAGAGCGCGGCGGATTTTTTTGCCGGGATAGATTTTTGCGAGGGCGCGTGTGTAGGCCTCTATCTGTTTTTGATAAAGCGCCGGGACGTCTTCGGGACGCTGTGGCGGCGGGCGGTTGGTTTTATAGTCGATAATATAAACCTCATCTTCTGTCACAATGAGCCGGTCAATCTGCCCGGAAATCAATGTCTTCTCATCAACAAGTCCCGTCACCGGCACTTCGGCCAGTGAGCCGGGTGCAAAGACAGGTGCAAAGGCGGGATCGGTTAAAACACGTAAGACCTCGTTTTTAATCTCATCCTGCTGCTCCTGATCCAGATCATGTCCCGGCTGGGCGAGCCAGTTTGCCGCGCAAACCTCTCTCTTTTCTTCCGGCAGTTCCGGTAAAATCTGCAGCAATTTATGAATCAGGTTGCCGCGTTTAAAACGCTGCGCCATTTCCTGTGCACTCCTGCCAAGCGGGGAGAGGGATGGCTGCTCTTCTTCAGAAGGGCGTGAAGGGATCAGAGGTCTTGGCGGATCCGGTTCTCCCGGCGCAGGCTTATCGATCCAGCCCGGAAGAACAATCTCTTTTTGTGTTTTTATTTCTTCAGGTTTTACAGCAGGCTTGTCCTGCCCCGGATTTTGGAGTCTTAGTCCTTCCGCTTGTTCGTCCTCAAAGACATCAAAAGCAAAGCGTTCAACCGTCTCAAGAGTGCTCAGGCCGCTCTCGATATAGTGATACCAGCTTTCCTGCATGGGCGGTTTTTTACCGGTAAAACCGCCAATATAAAGCCGGTCCTGCGCGCGCGTCATCGCGACATACATCAGGCGGCGATATTCCTCATCCTGCAGGTCATTTGCACTGTCCATCCAGCCATGGGCCATCATCGGCGCGGTTTTTTTACTGCCGGTAAAAACCGGGAAAGGCGCGCCGCTGCGTTCCGGCCATAACACGGAATCGCTCCGGCGCGAATTCGGGTAACGTATTGTATCTGGCAGAATGACGATCGGTGCTTGTAGACCTTTTGAGGCGTGAACAGTCATAATCCGCACTGCGCCGCCTTCTTCTTCCAGATCACGTTTAATTTCGCTGTTTTCCTGTTCCTGTGTCTGCAAAAACTTTTGAAGGCTGGGCGGGTGATGTTGTTCATAATCTAAGGCGGCATTTAAAAACTCATCCAGCGGGTCAAAAGCCTCTTCACCCAGCCGGCCTGAAACAGCATGCTGGCCGCTCACCGGATCTGCCGGGCAGGGCTGATTGAGAAGAAAGCTGAAAAAATCAAACGGCGCGCTATTTTCACCGAGCCTGATAAGCTCATCCAGATAGGCGGTGATTTCTTCATTGCCCGGTTTTGTGCGGATAGAGTGGTAAAGGCCGGATGTACGTTCAAACGCATGATCAAAAAGCCGCTGATCGTCCCAGCCGATAAAAGGAGATTTTAAAAACTCAGCCAAAGATAAATCATCTCCGGGCTGCAGCGCAAAACGCGCAGCGCTTAAAAGATCCTGCACAGCGAGCTGTTCTTTTAACATCATCCGGTCGACGCCGCTGACCGGAATGCCGGCCAGTTTGAGGGCGCGCACAAGTTTTTCAATCAGGCCGCCGGATTTGCGCGTACG
Source organism: Alphaproteobacteria bacterium (assembly GCA_028282385.1). Taxonomy (GTDB): domain Bacteria; phylum Pseudomonadota; class Alphaproteobacteria; order Micavibrionales; family Micavibrionaceae. The sequence goes on along the minus strand of JANQIB010000090.1, from coordinate 9,195 downwards.
CATCAAAATCAAAATATCGCCCGGTTGAACGGGCCTGCCTGTTTTCGGGAGGATATCTTTACTGTCGACCCAGCTCTGGATTTGCGCAGCGATATAACCGGCCAGCCGCGTTGCGGGATCGTAGGATTCAATTACGTTGACCGGCGCGGCCCATTCATCATGATCTTCTTTGCTATCTTTATGCGTAAAGAGCGGCCAGAGTTCGACAAGCCCTTTCTCCTTTGCGCGCTTTTCAAACGGCGTATGATTTAAAACCTGCCGACCAAGGCCTTTTTGCACATGAGGCTGGGCAAAGACACTGTCAACGGCTTGCAGGATAGCAGGCACCGAGCGGAAAGAAATCGTAATCGGGACAGGTTCGAAGCGTTTTCCGGCATTTTTAATCTTGTCTGCAAACCAGTCCTCCATTGCAATAAATTTTTCCGGTGCGGCGCGCTGGAAACTGAAAATTGATTGCTTGGAATCACCGACAACAAAAATCGTGCGTTCAGTGTCTTCATCCCGCGCAGACTGGCCGCTAAAGAATTCATCGGCGAGGCTGCGGATAATTTCCCATTGTTCCGGGTTTGTGTCCTGCGCTTCATCAACAAGGATATGATCGAGCCCCTGATCGAGCTTATACATCACCCAGTCGCTGGCCTCCTGCTGGCTCATCTTCATGCTACGCCCTGAGGCAAGATCAAGCGTTTTTAAAATTAAATCGTCAAAATCAAGAGCGTTTTGCTGCGCTTTTAAATCCGTATAAATATCCAGTGTCCGCGCCGCGAGCAGGAAAAGATCGCGCGTATTTTCGGCATACATAGCTTTTTTACAATCTTGCACAAGCTCGTAAATTCGCTGCGCTTCTGTTTCCAAAATGCTGCGCTCGTCCGGAAATTTCTCTCCGGCCTTTTTGGTGATAGGATTCTTTAAAGGCTCATCTCCGGCTGTCAGGAACAGGCGTTTATAAATTTTAAAATCCCTGATGCGCTCTTTTGGGGCTGCATCCAGAAAAGAGATTAAGGCCTGTCCGTTTGGCTGATCCGTTTTTTCTGTTCCTTGCAATAAAGCTTTTGCTGCGCGGCGTAGAGCGTCTTCATCAAAAGCGCAAGACTTAAAGCCTTCCGCGATCATCTCTTCTTTTGTTATGCCATCCTGAATGCCGAATTCCTGACACAGCGCAGTATAATATCCGCCAATGGAGAAATGCCGTTCCAGTAAATCACGAAAGTTACGGCGTTCACTGATAATATTTGTGACGGCGGCGCGGATCTGGTCTTCATTATAGAGCCGGGCGAGAGAGAGCATGGCCGCGCCTTCGGGACTGCCCGTGTTCTTGGCGGCTTCTTCAAGACAGGCATATAAAGCGCGCTCCTGAAGCTGGCGGGATTGATTATCCTCAAAGGCCTGAAAGCCGGGAGTCAGACCTGCCTCCAACGGAAAACGCGCGAGCACCGAACTGCAAAAACTATGGATGGTCATGATCTTCATGCCGCCTGGCAAATCGACGATTTGTGCAAAAAGGGTACGGGCCTGTTCAAGCTGCGCCTCATCCGGATCTCGCCCTAAAAGAGTGTGCAGTTCCTGATGCAGCTCTCCTTCTTCCATAACGGCCCATGCACGGACGATTTTATTCAGCCGCAGCGCCATTTCATTTGCCCCGGCCTTTGTAAAAGTGAGCGCGAGAATTTTATCCGGCGGGCAGGCCGGTTTGTCTTTTCCAGGTAAAAGCAGGCGCAAAATCCGGCTGGTTAGAACGGTCGTTTTTCCGGTTCCCGCGGAAGCTGCCACCCAGACATTCACCTCCGGCGTAGAGGCCAGAAGCTGAAGCTCATTTGCCTTATCAGATGGGATGTTGGTTTGAAGTTGCGCGGCGTGGGTCATGCAGTCTCCTGACCGGGGTCGCCCGGACTTGACCATTCTGCGGCGCGCGCCAGATGCAGATAATCGTTATAACGCGGCGCGCGGGCAGGATCCGGCAGCGCGATGTAAGGCGCAGGCGCTTCCCCATAAAAATGCTGCAGTAAATTTTGAAGCCCGGTATGCGCGTTTTCTATCGCTTGTTCAAGTTGCTGCCCGTCAATATTAATGGTTTTCCCAGGTTCCTCTCCGCCGCTTAAAACAAGATAGGAGAGCAGCGCCGGGGTTTTTCCGGCTTTTTCAAATCCGCCCTGCTTTAAAATATATCCTTCCAGCGGCAGTTGCGGTGCCGCGCCGGTGACCATCTCTTTGGCCTTGTAACTCCCGGCGGATTTGTAATCGATGATCGCTGCGCCGGTTCCGTCTTTTTCGGCGTCGATCCGGTCGGCGCGCGCTTTTAAGGTGAACCGGACAGGTCCGTCGATCTCGCATTGCCCCTGCGTTTCAAATGCGTTTAGGCGCCAGTCACTTTCCCATTTGACTTGATGAGCTGCAAACCAGCTTGCGATCCCGCGCAGTCTTGGCCGCCAGAAATAGAGCAGGGCGGGATCTGCACCCTGCTGTTTTAAACGCTCTTCAGCAAGCTTCATAAATGCTCTGCTGAGCTGTTCTTCTTCCATTGGCTGTTTTTGATGAGACAGCATCAACTCATGCAGAATCTCATGCAGCAAAGAGCCTTTCAGGGCGTAATCGGCTTTTTGTTCCGGGGGATCGAGTTTTTTTAAGCCAAGAATTTTTCTGGCATAAAGTGCATAAGGATCGCGCAGCCATGTGTCGATACTGGTCACGGAAAGTGGCGTTGGCCGCGCTTTCACCGGCACGTCAACTTTCGGTTGCGGCGCCGGTTTTACATCTTTGCTGCGATCTGCCTGCCGGACCCAGTCCAGATGCGGTCCGTTTTTGCGGATTAGATCTTCAGGCAGTCCGGCGGCCTGTAAAACCGCATCAAGCCGCTGGAGCCAGCGGCTGGGGACGGTTAAGGTGCTGCCTTCGCGTAAAGAGCGGGTCAGGATGACATTCCTGCCCATGAAGCCCTGCACAAAATCATGTGCAGCAAGGCCGGTAGACCGCTCTGCCGGGGGCAGGCCGAACGCTTTTCGCATTGGCCGGGACATCCACGGATCGGGCTGAGGGGTTTCAGGCCATGTCCCGTCATTAAGGCCGGACAGAATCACCCGGTCTGTTTGCAGCAGGCGGGCTTCGAGCTGGCCCAAGATCATCAGGCGCGGATGTGTGCCGTATCGCGGGCGCACGGAAATGCCCTGCATAAAAAGATGCAGGCTTTCTTCATACGCGTCCGGACTGACGCGGCCAAGCGCGCTGGCCTGTTCCTGTAGGCTTTGAAAAAACAGGGAAGCTTCTTCGCCGTCTTCCCCGCTCCAGAGCCGCGCTGGCGGGCTCAATAGCTCACAAGCCTGGAGATGGGCCTGCAGGAAATCTTCAAAAGAAGCAGGTGTGTCTGCTTCGGTCAGTGCCAGAAGGGGCGCAAAGACCTCTTCCAGAACCTCAAAAAATTGCTGGGACGGACTTGGCAGGGGATAGTCTCCCTGCGCGCGTCTTTTGCAATACTCCTGTAAAGCGTTCAGTCCCGGATGCGGCGCGGGGCCGCGCAAGGCCAGATCCAGCTTATGAACCTCTTCCAGCCATTCATTGCGGCTTTCGAATTTTCCGGGCAGGCACATTTCATGTTTTAAAACGCCAAGCAGGCTGGCCGGTTTGAGTCCAGACAGAGCGGCCTGCAGGCAGAGCATGAGAAAACTGCCGCGCCGGCTGCGGATCAGGCTCTGGCCGCCGGAATCATCAATCTCGATCCCCCAGCGTTTGCATTTGGCGGCAACGCGCCGGGCGAGATTCCGGTCCGGGGTAATCAGAGCAGCTGTCTGTCCCTCTTTTTCAAGAGTTTCACGCAAGGCGGTGGCAATGACCTGTGCTTCCTGCCCGGCATTGGCGCATTCATACAGGCAAACATCTTTCAGCGCTGTTTTATAGGCGCCCTTGCTGTGTTCGTCTTGACCAAGCACCGTCCATGCGGAAACGCTTTCCGCCGGGCGCATTATTTCACTGATAAGACCGGCGCGCTCGCTTCCTGAAACTGGTACAATTTCAGTACAATTTGGCCAGAGACGTACGCCCTGACGCTGTACGTTCAGCTTATTTAGGAGTTGTCTCAGCATCGCCTGCGGATGGGTTTCATCAAGCCCGTCCCAGCTTTGGTCGTCCATGTCCTGATCCAGTCCGGGCAGGATGATTTCGCCTTGCGGGAGGCCGGAAATAATGTCCAGTAACCCGGCCACGGCCGGGATGGATCCGGTCGTTCCGGCTGCGATGACGGGAAAGTCCGGCGGGTTTTCCCGCCAGTTTTCGGCCTGCGCCTTAATCAGGCGGTTACGCCGGTCGGCCGCGTCAATCAGCCCATGGCTGCTTAAAAGCTTTGGCCATTCTTCGCTCAGGATTTTGAGAAAATCGACAGTGATCTGCCAGTGGGCCGCGAATTTCTCCCGGTCGACAAGGCCCGGAAGATCCCGAAGATCAAGATCTTCCGTATAAGTCTGGTCCATCAGGCGTCCGAGCGCCTTTGCCAGCATCAGTCTTTGCGGTAAGGGATAGCTGTCATAAGCTGCGCCGATTAATTTTGATAAAAGGATATGGCGTTGCAGGCCAGTCATCGCCGGGGGAATGTCAGACGCCGGTTCAAAGAACAGGGACAGCTCATCGGAATCTATATCTCCCAAGGGTTGCAGGCGCGGAATCAATAAAGGGACACCGTTTGAGTGGCTTAAAAAAGCTTCCCGGACCGTCCGGCATGTCCGGCGGGAGGGCAAAAGGATATGGATGTTTGTGAGCTGTTCCGGCGCGTGGCCATAACGCTCCAGGATACCTCCGGCCAAAAGCGCAGCAAAATTATAGCCGGGAGGAATTGTGTAAATTGATTTTGCTTGCTTGCTCACAGTTTTTTACAACCCGTCCCTATTTATAATACTGATTAACGCGGGTGACATCCTCAGGCGTACTGAGGTGATGCCACTCTCCGCTATGTCTTATCCCGTAAAGTCTGCCCTGGTCTTCCGCCCGGTCCATCAGCTCCAGGAAGGAAAAGGCGCCATTCGGGCTATCTTCGAAAATTTTAGGGGACACAATGCGGATGCTTGTAAACATATAAGATCCGTTTTTGTCTTTTTGCCGCGTTGCGTGGCCCTGTTCGTCCAGGTCATAATCCCCGGTACTTTCGGTCAGGGTCATTGTTTCCACAGGCTGAAGCAGCATGAGGATATCCATTTTGTCTTCATCCCAAAACGAGGCGAGCTCGGTAAGAGCGGTGTTATCGCTGGCTGCATCTTCCCACGGTCCGTCTCCGCTCAGGACAAAAAACGGCTCATTAAAATATCCGATGGCTTTTTTAATCCCACCGCCGGTTTCGAGCAATTCGTCTTCTTCGGAAAAGATAATCTCCGGAGATTTCCGGTCTTCCAGATGTGTTTTTATCATGTCCCCTAAATAATGGAGATTAATGACAACCTGCTGAACACCAAATTTATCAAGTTTCTCAAGCGCATGATCGAGAATAGGCCGGCCGCGATATTCAATGAGCGGTTTGGGCTTTTGATCTGTCAGGGGCTTCATCCGCGTGCCTTTGCCGGCAGCAAGGATAAAAGCTTTATCCGGTCTCCAGTCATTTCTCATTTATGATGTCCCCTATTTTAATTTCCCGGTTATTTTCAGTTTTTGATTTAATTTCAATCGGTTGAATATTTCCCTTTAACAGTGTCCCTGATTTATCAGGCCATTCAATCAGGCAAATCCCTTCTGCCAATGCCTCATCCCAGTTCAGGGCCAGGACCTCTTCCGGATCTTCCAGCCGGTACAGGTCGAAATGATAAATCGTCCCTTTCGGGCTGTCATAGGCTTGAACGAGGGTGAAAGTCGGGCTCGGCACATCTGTGTTGTCACCACACAGTGCCCGGATAAAACCGCGGGCGAAGACGCTTTTCCCGGCGCCCAGATCGCCTGTCAGCGTGAAAATATCGCCCGGCTGTGCTTGCCTGGCAAGATCGGCGGCAATCGCCATTGTCTGGGCTTCTCCGGTGCTTTGCATGGTTTTCATGTATTCTGCCCTATTTAAGCCTTCCTTTAAGCGGATTTCTCTTATATCACATGACTCATATCAGGAAGCGGAAAGAACGAAAAGGACCCCAAACCATGAGCTCAAAAACCGGGCCGGATAGTGCGCATAGTGCGGATGTGACCATCATCGGCGCTGGGCCGGTTGGCCTGTTTGCCGTTTTTGAATGCGGCATGCTGGGCCTGACTTGTCAGGTTGTCGATTCGCTGTCCGGGATTGGCGGGCAATGCAGCGCGCTGTATCCGGAAAAGCCGATCTATGATATTCCGGCCTGGCCGCAGATTAATGCCGGCGAGTTGATTGACAAGCTGGCCGAGCAGGCTGCCCCGTTTAAACCCTCTTACATTCTCGGTCAGAAGATAGTTTCTATAGGCGGCAAAGCAGGCGAATGGCAACTTTTATCTGATAAAGGTGAAGCTTTTCATTCCAGGGCGATTATCATTGCCGCTGGCGCCGGGGCGTTTGGCCCGAACCGTCCGCCGCTGGAGGGCATTGAAGATTATGAAGATCACTCGGTCTTTTACATGATCCGTAATAAGGACATGTTCCAGGATCAACAGATTGTTATTGCCGGCGGCGGGGATAGCGCCGTTGATTGGGCGCTGGCGCTGGCTGATATTGCAGCCAAGGTGACGTTGATGCACCGGCGGGCGAAATTCCGCGCCGCGCCTGAAAGTGTTTCCCGTATGGAAAAGCTGGCAGCTGAGGGGAAGATTGACCTCTGTGTTCCTGCGCAGCTTGCGGGTCTTGAGGGACAGGATGGTATTCTTAGCGGTGTTCAGGTTCAGTTTGAAGACGGTTCAGAAAAAATAATTCCCGCCCGCTATCTATTGCCTTTTTATGGACTGGCCGCGTCTTTGGGTCCGATTGCGGAATGGAACCTGGAAATAGACGGCCAGACGGTAAAAACAACATCTTCTACGTCACAGACCAATATTGCCGGAATATACGCTATTGGCGACATTGCCGCTTATGAGCATAAACTTAAACTGATCCTCACGGGTTTTGCCGAGGCCGCGCAGGCGGCCCATGCGATTTACCGCCAGATAAACCCGGACAAAGCCCTGCACATGGAATATTCGACGACAAAAGGGCTTCCTGGGGGTCTTCCGGGCCGGGGATAAACCGTGATATCTTAAAACCAATGAAACCGATTTTATGCCTGATATGCCTGCTAATCGTGCTGAGTGGTCCTGCACGGTCTCAGGAGCTTGGTTATGAGCCAATTTCCCCGATTGTGCCCGCTTTGCCTGGCGGCGGCGGATCCTCTGCCGAAACGACGCCTGGCAGCGCAGGACAGGCCGCTCCCGGAACATCCGCCCCTTCTGCCGCGGATAATGTTCCCCCGCGTACGGATGGGCAGCTTTGCGGGATCATTTCCAATGAAAGCGGCCATAAAATCTTCGGCACAATCAGCACGGACATTGCCGGGGAGCGGGATGGTATTGCCGCCCGCCACCGCGCAACGCTGAAGCTGGAAGACGATGAAAAGCGCGATATCTGCTCGGACGGGCCATTTTATGACGGGCAGAGGCTGGAATTGACGCTGCGCTCTCTTTTCCCGCTCTTTAGCTGTAAAACCCAGATTGCCGGGCGTGTGATTACAATCCGCTCTGAACCGCGCGAAGAAGGTGGCCTGAAATTCTATGCAGAATGCTATTAGATTTTTTGCGGCGCTTTAAAGAGGCAGGGAAATTGTAAATGTTGCACCTTTTCCAGGACTGCTTTTTAGAACAACATTTCCGCCGTGAAGCGCCATAATATTGTGCACAATAGATAGGCCCAGACCGGTCCCGCGTTCTCTTGGGGTTTCTTCCTGATGATCTTCACTGGCTGGGTCTGCACCGCGCTCAAACGGTTCAAAAATACGCGTCTGATCCTTTTCTGAAATACCTGGTCCTGTATCTTTTACCGTGATTTCAAGGCAGTTCTTTTCCTTGTTCTTAGCGGCAGAAACACTGACCTTGCCACCTAGAGGCGTATAATGAATGGCGTTTCGGATAAGGTTCAAAAGGGCCTGTTTGACCCGTTTCGGGTCAGCATGAACCGTGCCGATATTTTCAGGGCATTTGAGCTCTGTTGACAGGCCGTGTTTACCGGCCCAGTCCTGTGTCAGGTCATAAAGCCCCTGCAGCATTTGCTGCACATTAATCTCTTCTTTTGCCAGTTCCATATAGCCGGCTTCGAAAGTTGCCAGATCAAGAATATCGTCAATCAGGCTGACCAGCCGGTCCCCGGCTTCCTGAATGCCTTTGGTATATTCCGTTTGTTTCGTGTTGAGGTCGCCGAAATACTGATTATCGAGGATCTCGGCAAAGCCCATGATTGAACTTAGTGGCGTGCGAAGCTGGTAGGAGACATTGGCCAGAAAGTCGGTTTTAAGCTGCTCGGCGGCTTCAAGCGCTGCGTTTTTCTCACGCAGCGCCTCTTCGACCTGCACACTGTCCGTAATATCATAATAGGATACCAGGACCCCGCCGTCAGGGAGCGGTACACTGGTGTAATCCAGTAAGCTTCCGTTTTTGCGGCGGATACGCCCATCCTGAATAGAGCGGTCCAGCCCGTGGGCAATGAGCTCTTCCTGTGAAAGGCCATTTTCGGGAATTTGCTGCAGCATTTTATGCACAAGATCAGAGATATGCGGCTCCCCTTCAATATCTTCCGGGGCCAGTTCCCACAGCGCAGCAAAAGCCGGATTCCACAGCTTCAGGCGTCCATCACCGCCATACACGGCAACCCCTTCGGAAAGATTGTCGAGTGTTTCCCGCTGTACGGCAATCAGCGTGTTATAGGATGATTCAAGGTTCAGACGGCTGGTCACGTCTTCAAACGTCATCATTAACCCGCCCATCGGGTGTGGAACGATCAGCATGCGCAGCGCGCTATCATCGGGCAAATAGAGCATGTCTTCATGCGGATCGATCAGGCGGGTAAACATGTCCAGCCAGTCCTGCTTATACGCCCGAAAATCAGCCTGTTCGGGCAGGCGACGGTTTTCCCGTAGTTTTTCCAGAATATCGCCAAGTTTGGGTTTTTTATTCAGCCAGCTTTCTTCTAACCCCCAAAGTTGTGCATAAGCGGTATTGAAGAATTCCAGATTTTGATCCGCGCTAAACAGGGCAATGGCGGAATGAAGCTGCTCCAGAAGCGCGCTGTAGGCGGCTATGTTGCGTTCC
>JANQIB010000078.1 GCA_028282385.1 Alphaproteobacteria bacterium | reverse complement strand
GTGAACTTCGCATGATCCACCAGGACTGCATGGCAACTATTGGTGCGGTCTCTAACCCGGATCATATGAACACGAATGACGGGAAAGCCGGCCGGACCCGCTGGAAGGGTAAACGTCCATCCGTGCGCGGCGTGGTCATGAACCCGGTCGATCATCCGCATGGTGGTGGGGAAGGGCGTTCATCCGGTGGCCGTCATCCTTGTACACCTTGGGGTAAACCAACCAAGGGCTATAAGACCCGTAAGAATAAATCGACGAATAAATTCATTATCCGCAGAAGGAAGAAGAAATAATGGCTAGATCAGTATGGAAAGGTCCTTTTGTCGACCGTCACATTTTGAAAAAAACCGAAGATCACCGCGCTGGTAAAATTAAAGGCGTGATTAAAACATGGTCGCGCCGCTCAACTATTCTGCCGCAAATGGTCGGGATTACCTACGGCGTTCATAACGGAAATAAATTCATTCCTGTGCTTGTGACGGACCAGATGATCGGTCATAAGCTGGGTGAATTCGCCCCGACCCGTACCTATTACGGGCACGGTGCAGATAAGAAAGCGAAAAAATAACAGGGAAACAAAGCAACCATAAACGGGTGAAAGCCCTACCTCGTCAAAGACGAAGGTCATAATGAAGAAAGAGGAAAAGTAAATGGGACAAACAGCTAACGAAAGACGGGAAGGACCGGGTGAAGCCAAGGCAATGGCGAAATACCTGCGTACCAGCCCGCAAAAACTCAATCTGGTGGCGCAGACCATCCGCGGTAAAAATGCAGGCCGCGCGCTGACTGATCTTGAATTCTCATCCCGCCGGATTGCACAGGATGTTCGCAAAGTGCTGCAAAGTGCGATTGCAAATGCGGAAAACAATCACGGTCTTGATGTTGATAAGCTTTACGTAGCAGAAGCTTACGTTGGTAAATCAATTACGATGAAACGCTGGCGCGCCCGGGCCCGTGGCCGCGCGTCAAAAATCATGAAACCGTTTTCACGTCTGACCGTTGTTGTTCGTGAGCGCGGCGCAGAAGTGAAAAAACCCGCGGTGAAAGCGCCTGCGAAGCCTAAGGCAAAAGAAGCAGCGCCGAAGCAGGAAGCCAAGAAAGAGGCTCCTAAAGAAGAGGCTAAAAAAGAAACAGCGAAAAAGGCGCCAGCCAAGAAAGCTGCTGCAAAGAAAACCCCGGCGAAAAAGACGGCTGCGAAAAAAGCACCCGCCAAGAAAACAGCCGCAAAGAAATCTGCCGCTAAAAAAGCGGATAAGGAATAAAGGAGCATTTGAAATATGGGACAGAAAGTTAATCCAATTGGTCTTCGCGTCGGAATCAACCGGACATGGGACTCCCGCTGGTTTGATAATCGCGGTTACGCAGACAAGCTGGTACAGGACCTTGAGCTGCGCAAATATATCCAGGACCGTTTAAAGCCGGCCGGGATCTCAAAAGTCATTATCGAGCGCGCGGCAAAAAATACCCGCGTGACAATCTACACGGCGCGTCCGGGTGTGATTATCGGGAAAAAGGGCGCGGATATTGAAAAGCTTCGTAAAGATTTGTCAGATCGTGCTGGCAGTGAGGTTTCCCTGAACATTGTTGAAATCCGCAAGCCTGAGCTGGATGCCCAGCTGGTGGCTGAAGGCGTTTGCCAGCAGCTTGAGCGCCGGGTGTCTTTCCGCCGGGCGATGAAACGCGCGGTTCAGAACTCCCTGCGTTTCGGCTCTTTGGGAATTCGGATTAACGTGTCTGGCCGTTTGGGTGGAGCCGATATTGCACGGACGGAATGGTATCGTGAAGGTCGCGTACCACTACATACGCTGCGTGCCGACATTGATTACGGCTTTGCCGAGGCATTGACGACCTACGGGATCATCGGTGTGAAGGTCTGGCTGTATAAGGGTGACATCATGGCGCATGACCCGATGGCCCGCGACAAGCGCATTCAGGATGCTCAGGGGGGCATGCAGCGCAACTAAGCTGCTATCGTTTCATTCTGGGTGCGTTGCTGCGGCGCTCATGTACCTGCCCTCGTACATTTCGCACCTTGCGCCTGCCCAAAATAAAACGCTATCGCTTAGTAATATGTTGATATAGTTTACTTTTTTGCCGGTTTAAAAAAGTTAAAAAAAGGCTGGCAAAAGCAAATCAAAGTCGATATAGTGCGCGCGAAATTAGCTATAAGCGCGAGCTTTATAGACCGCATAGGGACTGGTTCTTAAAATAAAGATCTAAGTCTATGTGACAGCATTTTTTTTATTGTGAACTCGAAAGCTAGAAACGATGTTACAACCGAAGAAGACAAAATACAGAAAAGCGCATAAAGGCCGCATCAAGGGTGTTGCCAAGGGTGGTTCTGACCTGAATTTTGGTGCCTATGGCCTCAAGGCTATGAGCCCGAACCGGATTACAGCCCGCCAGATTGAAGCGGCTCGCCGCTGCATTGCGCGTCACATCAAACGTCAGGGGAAAGTTTGGATCCGTATTTTCCCTGATACACCTGTTTCCAAGAAGCCTCTCGAGGTTCGTCAGGGAAAAGGGAAGGGCTCTGTTGAATTTTGGGCTGCCAAGGTAAAACCTGGCCGCATTATGTTTGAACTGGATGGTGTACCAAAAGACTTGGCGCGTGAAGCTCTGGCTCTGGCTGCAGCGAAATTGCCGGTTGAAACAAAATTCGTCAGCCGGATTGGAGAATAGTTAGGAGAAGAAAGTCAGGAGTAGTGAGAAAAAATATCGGGCGTTTAAAGAATAAATTTCTTTCTACTCCCTACTCATAACTCCCGACTGTGAACGGAGTGAACGATGAAGGCAGAAGATTTAAAAGGCAAAACAGCCGATGAACTGGGCAAGATGCTGGTTGATCTGCGCAAAGAGCAGTTCAATTTGCGTTTTCAGCAATCTCAGGGGCAGCTTGATGATGTCTCTAAAATGCGCAAAACGCGCCGGGATATTGCCCGCGTCAAAACATTTTTAACCCAAGCTGAACAAGCAGCTTAAGGTAGGAGAAAAAAATATGCCACGCCGCGTCCTGCAAGGAACAGTCGTTAGCGACAAGATGGACAAGACCGTAACGGTTCTTGTTGAACGCCGCTTTATGCACCCGCTTTACAAAAAATACGTGAAGCGCACAGATAAATATGCTGCGCATGATGAAGCAAACAGCTTCAAATCTGGTGACAGTGTTCAGATTATTGAATGTGCTCCGATTTCCAAGCGTAAGCGCTGGACGGTTGTAACTGATGGCGCGGCTGCTCCCGCTTCAAAAGCGGAAAAGCCAAAGGCAAAAAAACCCGCCGCCGCTGAAGCTAAGGCGGACAAGGAAGCTGCGCCAAAAGCTGACGCTAAGAAAGACGCTAAGAAAGAAGAGAAAAAGCCAGCAGCCAAGAAAGCAGCTAAAAAAGCCCCTGCTAAAAAGGCAGCAGCTAAGAAAACAACAAAGAAAAAAGAAGATAAGTGACGGAATGCTTAGCGGCGTAGCCGCTTAGCCAGGCCGTCATCCCGGCGAAGGCCGGGATCTGAAAGAGGAAAGAAAAGAAGGACGTAAAAGGAACAAGAAGATGATCCAGATGCAGTCAAATATGGATGTTGCTGATAATTCCGGGGCCCGGAAAGTCGAATGCATCAAGGTTCTCGGAGGTTCGCACCGCCGCACGGCCAATATCGGTGATGTGGTTGTGGTTTCCGTGAAGGATGCTATTCCGCGCGGCAAGGTAAAAAAAGGCGATGTGCGCAAAGCCGTGATCGTGCGCTCCAGACACGGGCTGAACCGCCAGAACGGTGAAAAAATCCGCTTTGACACAAATGCCTGCGTTCTGATCTCTGCGAATAAAGAGCCGATCGGAACTCGTATTTTTGGCCCCGTCACGCGTGAGCTTCGCGGTAAAGGCTACATGAAAATTATTTCACTGGCCGGAGAGGTGCTCTAATGACACAGGCAAAGATGAAAATTAAAAAAGGCGACGAAGTCATCGTCCTGACCGGGAAAGACAAAGGCAAAAAAGGCGAGGTTCTGGTTGCTATTCCGGAAGCCAGCCGCGTGATTGTTGCCGGTGTAAACAAGGTGAAAAAACACAACAAACCAACGCAGTTTTCTGCCGGCGGGATTGAAGAAAAAGAGCTGTCTATTCATGTTTCTAACGTGGCTTTAGCAGATCCGAAAAAAGGAACAGCGACACGCGTTGGGTATAAAGTTTTGAAAGACGGTAAAAAAGTCCGTGTGGCGAAAGCCTCCGGTGAAACGATTAACTAGGAGATTTAAATTATGAGTGAAAGCTTGGAAGGTCTGAGAGATAAGGTTGTTACGGAGATGTCACAAGCAGTTTTGGCGTCTGCTCCTGATAGGGAAGATTGGTTTATATCAGGGACTGTCGGAAACGACAAAGTTGTGGTTGAAGTTGAGCTTTCTGAAGCGGGGGAAGCTAAAGAACAAGGTCTGGACCGTAATGAAAGAAACAATTTGGACGCCAGGTTTGATGAATTGACAGAAAACCTGGCTACACATGTTGAAGCTAACTATGGCAATGAACCTGTGTTTGTTGCGAGCTAACTGAAGGTTAAGAAGATGAGTGCACAACCTCGTTTTAAAGAGCGCTACGAAAAGCAGATCAAAAACCAGCTGAAAGAGCAGTATGGTTATAAGAATGATATGCAGATTCCGCGCCTGGAAAAAATCGTCATTAATATGAGCATCACAGATGCTGTAACAGACCGGAAGGCTGTTGAAAAAGCAATGGGTGAACTGGCCCTGATTACAGGTCAACAGCCGGTGATGACGCGCGCGAAGAAATCCAACGCTTCTTTCAAGCTGCGTGAAGGTATGCCGCTTGGCTGTAAGGTCACGCTGCGCCGGGAGCGGATGTATGAATTCCTGGATCGCCTGGTCACAATTGCCCTGCCGCGTGTTCGTGACTTTCGTGGTGTAAATCACAAAAGCTTTGATGGTAGCGGAAACTACGCGATGGGTATCAAAGAGCAGATTATTTTCCCTGAGATCAGCTACGACAAAGTCGAAAAGATCCACGGGATGGATATTATTATTTGTACAACGGCAGCAAATGACGATGAAGCACGTGAACTCCTGCGCGGTTTCGACCTGCCATTTCAGGATAAAAGAGAAAGCAAGTAAGGAAGAGATTTAAATATGGCTAAGAAATGTTCCGTTCAAAGAGATTTAAAACGCCGTCGTCTGACAAAGAGCAAGGCAAATAAACGCGCCGCGCTGAAGGCTACGATTAAAAATCGTGATTTGCCGATGGAAGAGCGTTTTGCAGCAGTGCTTCAGCTTGCTGAGCTGCCGCGTAACTCGTCTAAAGTGCGCACACGCAATCGCTGTGCACTGAGCGGACGTCCGCGCGGTCATCACCGCAAATTCGGGATTTCCCGTGTTGCACTTCGTGACCTGGCCTCCCGTGGTGAATTGCCCGGTGTAGTGAAGTCGAGCTGGTAAGAGATTTAGGAAGGAAAAGGTAGATACATCATGTCTATGAATGACCCTTTAGGAGATATGTTAACCCGCATCCGCAATGGCGTGCGTGCCCGTAAAGTGGCAATTGCTGCGCCGTGGTCAAAGCTGCACGAAGCTGTTTGCGCTGTGCTGAAGGATGAAGGGTTTATCCGCGGCTATAAAATCGAGGATATCGGCAATAATAAAAAGCAGATGTCGATTGAGCTCAAATATGATGGCGGCGAGTCCGTAATCCGTGAGCTGAAGCGCGTCTCTACGCCGGGCCGCCGGATTTACTCGAAGATTAAGGATTTGAACCCTGTTCATAACGGGCTTGGAATTTCTGTGCTGTCAACGCCCCAGGGTGTGATGGCTGATTACAAGGCACGCAGCGCCAATGTTGGTGGTGAAGTGCTCTGCCAGGTCTTTTAAGGAGCGCATAAGATGTCACGTATTGGAAAAAACCCTGTTGCTGTGCCTGATGGTGTAACGCCGGAAGTGAGCGGTCAGGATGTTAAAGTCAAAGGCCCGAAAGGTGAACTTGCTGTTCGTATCCATGATGATGTGCAGGTTGAACTGGTTGATGGCCAGGTGAAATTAAGCCCGCGCTCACAGTCCTTGTTTGCACGTAAAATCTGGCCGACCATGCGCACACTGGTTTACAACATGGTTGTTGGTGTGACTGACGGCTATGAGAAGGAACTGGAAATTCACGGGGTTGGTCTTCGGGCGAACATGCAGGGCAATACGCTTGTCATGCAGCTTGGTTACAGCCATGAAGTTCGTTACGACATTCCCGAAGGGATCAAGGTTGAAGTGGCCGACCAGACAAAAATTAAAGTCAGCGGGATTGATAAACAGCAGGTCGGTTATGTGGCTGCCAAGATCCGTGATTTCAAACGTCCTGAGCCTTATAAAGGAAAAGGGATCCGTTACGCGGGTGAATATATCTTCCGCAAAGAAGGGAAGAAGAAATAATAGGTGAAACCATGAAAAGATTATCGCCACAGCAAAGACGTAAACTCGGCACCCGCAAAAAATTGCGGACCGTGAATATTAATCACAACCCGAACCGCCCGGTTCGCCCGCGCCTGTCTGTGCACCGCACGAACAAGCAAATTTATGCGCAGGTCATTGATGATCTGAAGGGTGTCACACTGGCAGCGGCTTCCAGCCTTGATAAGGATCTGGGCCTGAAAAATGGCGGCAATGCGGAAGCAGCCGGTAAGGTTGGTCAGCTTCTGGCTGAACGTGCGAAAAAAGCAGGTGTTGAAGCAGTGCAGTTTGACCGCGGTGCGTTTTTATATCATGGCCGGGTGAAAGCTCTTGCCGATGGTGCGCGAGACGGCGGAATGAAATTTTAAGGGATCGAAGGAAGCAGGATTATGGCAGACCCACAATTTAAAAACGAAGAAAACCAGGAAAACGAACTGCATGAAAAGCTCGTCGCCGTTAACCGTGTTGCCAAAGTGGTAAAAGGTGGACGCCGTTTTGGTTTTGCAGCGCTGGTTGTTGTTGGCGACGGCAAGGGCCGCGTTGGTTCCGGCCACGGGAAAGCCAAGGAAGTACCTGAAGCGATCCGTAAAGCAACAGATCAGGCCAAACGGAATATGATCCGTGTGCCGCTTCGCGAAGGCCGGACCCTGCACCATGATATTTCAGGCCGCTACGGCGCCGGTAAAGTGACACTGCGCGCCGCGCCAACAGGGACCGGGGTGATTGCTGGTGGTCCGATGCGTGCGATTTTCGACTGTCTGGGTGTGCAGGATGTTGTGGCTAAGGCGATTGGATCTAACAATCCGTACAACATGGTCAAGGCAACCCTGGATGCGCTTCAGAATATTCAAAGCCCGCGCCAGGTGGCAGCCCGCCGCGGTAAAAAAGTCAGCGAGATTGTCGCAGCCCGTGAAACAGCGCGCGGCGGCTCAGCTGGTGAAGGCGAACAGGAGTAAGAGACATGGCAAAGAATAAAGCAACAGTGACAGTGACGCAGACAGGCTCGCCAATTGGCCGTAAGCCGGATCAGCGCGCGACTCTGATTGGTCTGGGCCTGAATAAAATGGGCCGGACCCGGACACTTGAAGATACACCATCCGTTCGTGGGATGATTAATAAAGTCAGTCACCTCGTGAAAGTTGAAGAGGCGGCGTAGGTAAAAGATTAAGGAGTAATGCTATGTCTGATTTTGCTGACCAGATTGCCAAAATGGTAGAGGATAAAGATCCGGAATTTCAAGTGGGCTCTCTATTGTTCTATGGATGGACAAATAGACCTTCTGATAACCAGCAAGTCGGAGTTTTTAAAGAAGATATCTATGGAAATGGTGGGTGTATGACGTTGGATGGATGGAAAAAAGCTGCATCCGGAGAAGAGATTACAGCAGCCAATGGAAAAGATGAAGCTATGGCTATAGAATTTGCGCAAAAGGTTGTTAACTCTGCTCCTGCTGCCGCAATGTAGTTAATTGTTAGGATAAAAAAAATGAAACTGAATGAATTAAAACCAAAGACAGGATCGACGCACAATACGAAACGTGTTGGACGCGGAATTGGCTCCGGTAAGGGCAAGACTTGCGGCGTCGGTCAAAAAGGTCAGAAGTCCCGCTCCGGCGTTGCGATTAAAGGCTTTGAAGGTGGCCAGATGCCCCTCTACCAGCGCCTGCCAAAACGCGGTTTTAACAACATCTTTGCCAAGAAATATGTTGAGCTGACCCTTGGCCGTTTGCAGCAAGCTATTGATGCCAAGAAACTGGATGTCAAAGGGGTAGTGGACGAAGATGCTCTGGTGGCGGCTGGTGTTGTCCGCCGTAAGAAAGATGGCATTCGTCTTCTGGGAAAAGGTGAGCTGAAAACAAAAATTGACCTGAAAATTTCCGGCGCAACAAAATCTGCTGCAGCAGCCGTCGAAAAAGCCGGCGGCAAGCTTGAGATCATTAAGATCGAAGTCGCCCCGGTGACGAAGAAAAAAGCGTAGAGTTTTTAATGCATAAATTTTAAAACCCGGCTTATTGCCGGGTTTTTTGTTGCTATTTTACAAAATATTATATACATAATGTTCTAATTGCTATGAGTATAAAAAGAAAAATTCAAAAGCGCGTTTTACAATTACCTGCAGGTTTGCAGTCTGTAATTTCTTTTCCTTTAAATCAACTTGCTTTACATGCGCAAACCAAGCATTTAAATCGGGCAGTTGAAGAAGTCACAAATTTTATTAATAAGCACAGCTCTCCAAAACAAAACCGGATTTTTATAGATGGGGGCTGTAATAATGGAACAACGCTTAGAGCCTTTATTGATGCTTTGCCACCGGATTTTAGATTTTTTGGATTTGAAGTTCAGGAAAATTTAGTGTCAAAACTTCAATCTGTCCGGAGGGATTATCCGTCCCGGAAGATAAAAATCCGCCACGCAGCTCTTTCAGACCATGATGGTGAAATTGAGTATTTCCCTTCTAAAAAACTGCCCTGGGGTGGGCTTTATGATAGGATTGCGACGACCACGGAACGCGGTAGAAATCTTCAAACGCATTTAGATTACGAGATTAGGGCTGTAGCTCCGGCGATTAATTTTTCATCTCTTTTGGCAGATATATTTGAAAAATATACGGCGTGCGGCAATATCCCTTTTATTGCAATAAAGCTTAATGTCGAAGGTGCAGAGTATCCTATCTTAACGCAGGTTATCAGGGACGGACATATTAGCCAGATAGGGTTTTTGACGGCTGAATTTCATCATGCTGAATTTAATGGTAAACCGGATGGGGGAAGATTCAGAGAGCAACATGATCAAATCATGGCTTCCCTACGGAGGCAAAGGATTCCCGTTCATGATTGGACCTTGCGTAATTTTAAGTAAGCTTCATTTTACCATTTTTGGATTATTCACATCTTGCCGCGCGGGCTCTTCTTCTTTATATGTGACACATCATCATAAAAGGTAAAATATTATGACATCTGCTGTTGAACAACTGGCGAAAAATGCGAACTGGGGAGCCTTCTCCAAGGCCACCGAGCTCAAGCGCCGTATTCTTTTTGTGCTTGGCGCTTTGATCGTCTACCGCCTTGGGACCTATATTCCTGTACCCGGTATCGACCCGGTCGTCTGGAACGATATTTACTCGCAAAAAGGCGGCGGGATCCTCGACATGTTCAACATGTTCTCCGGGGGCGCGCTGTCGCGGATGACGATTTTCGCACTCAACATCATGCCCTATATCTCGGCCTCTATTATTATGCAGCTGGCAACAGCCATGTCGCCAAAGCTCGAAGCGCTCAAAAAAGAGGGTGAGCACGGGCGGATGAAGATCAACCAGTATACGCGCTATTTCACGGTCTTCCTTGCCACGATTCAGGCTTACGGCCTGGCGGTCGGTCTGGAAGGCATGCAAAGCTCGCTCGGTCCGGCGGTAATAGATCCCGGCTTGTTCTTCCGTGCCTCGACCGTGATTACGATTGTCGGCGGCACAATATTCCTGATGTGGCTGGGGGAACAGATTACCCAGCGCGGAATCGGGAACGGGATTTCCCTGATCATCTTTGCCGGGATTGTTGCCGAACTCCCGCGTGCGATTGGCTCTACCTTAGAGCTCGGCCGCCAGGGACAATTCAACCTGCTGGAGCTCCTCTTCCTGACTGCGATGGTGGTTGGCGTGATTGCCTTTATCGTCTTTATCGAACGGGCGCAGCGCCGCGTGACTGTGCAATATCCTCGTAAACAGGCCGGTAATCAAATGCAGATGGGCCAGCAAAACCACCTGCCGTTAAAACTGAATACCTCCGGGGTGATTCCGCCGATTTTTGCGTCTTCTCTGTTGCTTTTGCCGCTGACGATTGTCGGTTTTTCCGGTGCGGAAGGCGGGGACTGGACCGCGGCGATTGCCCGCTACCTGCAACACGGGCAGCCGATCTATATGCTCCTTTATGGCGGGCTGATCGCGTTCTTTGCCTTCTTTTATACGGCGATTGTCTTCAACCCGCAGGAAAATGCCGATATGCTGCGTAAATATGGCGGGTTTGTCCCGGGAATCCGGCCTGGCCAGGCGACGGCAGACTATCTGGATTATGTGCTGACGCGCCTGACGGCCATCGGCGCGGCCTATCTGGTCTTTATTTGTTTGCTGCCGGAGTTTATGATCTCCAGATACAGCATCCCGTTTTATTTTGGCGGGACGAGCCTTTTGATTGTGGTAACGGTGACAATGGATACAGTGGCACAAATTCACTCCCATCTGATTGCGCATCAATATGAGGGGCTGATCAAGAAAGCAAAACTGCGCGGCACCGGCCGGCGTAACCGATAGGAAAGGACCGCTCTAATGAACATTATTCTTTTAGGCCCGCCGGGCGCAGGGAAAGGCACGCAGGCTAAACTTCTTGAAGAGAAATTTGGGCTGAAGCAGCTTTCGACCGGGGATATGCTCCGCGCCGAAGTCGCGTCCGGCTCTGAGCTTGGCCAGAAAGCCAAAGAGATTATGGACCGCGGCGATCTGATTCCCGATGAAATTATCGTTGATATGATTGCAGGATGTCTGGATAAACCGGAATGCTCCGGCGGCATTATTTTTGACGGTTTTCCGCGGACCGTGGATCAGGCGCAAGCGCTGGATTCCATGCTGGAGGAAAAAGGTAAGCCGCTGACCGGCGTGGTCCAGATTGTCGTTGATGAAACCGTTCTGGTAGAGCGGCTCAATACCCGGATCCGCCAGGCGCAGGAAGCCGGGGAAGAAGTGCGCAGCGATGATAATGAAGACACGCTGAAAAGCCGCCTTGAAGTTTACCGCAACCAGACTGCGCCGATTATTCCGTATTACCAGTCCGAAGGGCAGCTCTTTAAGGTCGACGGCATGGCCACGATCGAAGACGTCGCTGAGCAGATTGAAGGCTTCCTCAAATCCGCGCAGGCGGCTTAAAATCAAGGAAAAAACCTGTTGACGCAGGGCGTCAAAGCCCCTATATTGCGCCGAATTCAAAGTCCTGCGAACCATGCGCCTTATCTTAAGGCATTGATTTCCCAAAGGATTTTGATGGTGTAGAAACTGGAATGACGGTTTCGTTTAATATTATCAACCTTGAGAGGAAAGACTTATGGCCCGTATTGCAGGTGTCAATGTTCCTGACAATAAACGCGTGACGATTGCCCTGACCTATATTCACGGCATTGGTCGTCATTATGCACGCCAGATTATCGATGCGTGCGGTATTGAGCGCACAAAGCGCATGAATGAACTGAGCGAAGATGAACTCAACCAGATCCGCGCAGAAGTTGATACGGATAAATATCTGATCGAAGGGGATCTGCGTCGTGAAGTCTCCATGAATATCAAGCGCCTGATGGATATGGCGTGCTACCGTGGCTTGCGTCACAGAAAGCATCTGCCTGTCCGCGGTCAGCGTACGCAGACCAATGCGCGTACACGGAAAGGTCCGGCCAAACCAATTGCCGGTAAGAAGAAGGTGACGAAGTAATGGCAAAACCAGCTAAAGGAACCAAGAAAAAGGTCAAAAAGAATATCACGTCCGGCATGGCCCACGTGAATTCCACCTATAACAACACGATGATCACGATCAGTGATGCGCAGGGGAATGTTGTGTCCTGGTCATCTGCGGGGATGATGGGCTTTAAGGGCTCACGGAAATCCACGCCATATGCTGCGCAGGTCTGCGCTGAAGATGCCGGCCGTAAGGCACAGGATCACGGGATGAAGGAACTGGATGTGCGTGTGAAAGGTCCGGGGTCGGGCCGTGAATCCGCACTACGTGCCCTGAATGCGATTGGTTTTACAATCCGTTCCATTCAGGACATTACGCCAATCCCGCATAATGGCTGTCGCCCGCGTAAGCGCCGCCGCGTATAAGAAGAATTTTTGTAACCACCAGAGGCCGGTTAAGAGCCGGATGACGTGAAAGGAAAAGAACGAAATGATACAGAAAAACTGGCAGGAACTGATTAAGCCTTCCAAGATTGAAGCCCAGCCCGGCAGCAATCCGCAAACAACAGGTAAGATTGTTGCCGAACCTTTGGAGCGCGGCTTCGGTCTGACGCTTGGCAATGCGCTGCGCCGTATTTTACTGTCTTCTTTGCAAGGCGCGGCTGTCACAGGCATTCAGATTGACAATGTATTACATGAGTTTTCATCAATCGAAGGTGTTCGCGAAGATGTTACGGACATCATTCTGAACGTGAAAGCGATTGCGGTCCGCATGCATGTGGAAGGACCGAAAAAAATGCGTCTTTCTGCTGAGGGTCCGTGTGAAGTGACTGCCGGCATGATCGAAGCTGGTGCAGATATTGAAATTATGAATCCGGACCTGGTGATTTGTACACTTGATAAAGGTGCAAAGCTCAACATGGAAATGACAGTCAATACAGGTAAAGGCTACCGCCCGGCAGCACAAAACCGTCCGGAAGAATGCCCGGTTGGCTTTATTCCTGTCGATTCTGTTTTCTCACCGGTGCGTAAAGTCACTTACGAAGTGGAAGACACACGTGTTGGTCAGATTACCGACTACGACAAATTGACACTGGCCATTGAAACAAATGGTGTGATTTCACCGGAAGATTCAGTCGCATACGCGGCGCGTATCCTTCAGGATCAGCTTCAGGTCTTCATTACGTTCGAAGAACCACAAGGCGATGTTCAGAAGGAAGAGGAAGACAGCCTGCCATTCAACCGCAATCTGCTGCGCAAAGTGGATGAGCTGGAACTGTCTGTGCGGTCTGCCAACTGCCTGAAGAACGATAACATCGTTTATATCGGTGACCTGGTTCAGAAGAGCGAGAGCGACATGCTCCGTACACCAAACTTTGGCCGGAAGTCGCTGAACGAGATCAAAGAAGTTCTAACCAATATGGGTCTGCATCTGGGCATGCAGGTTGAAGGCTGGCCGCCGGAAAATATTGAGGAACTGGCCAAGAAACTTGACGACCCCTTCAATGGTGGAGGAATTGTATAGTTAAGAGTTATGAGTAGGGAGTAGGGAGATTAAAAAATTTCTCACTCCTCCTTACTCACTGCTCCCTACTGTGAACGGAGTGAACACATGAAACACGGCATTAAACAAAGAAAACTGAACCGCACCACGCCGCACCGTAAAAACATGCTGGCGAATATGGCGGCGGCTTTGGTCAAGCATGAGCAGATCACAACGACCCTGCCCAAGGCGAAAGAGCTTCGTCCCTTCACGGAAAAGCTGGTGACGCTGGCGAAAAAAGGTGGGCTGGCGAACCGCCGTCTGGCCATTTCCCGTATGCGTGATCAGGAACAGGTTGGGAAGCTGTTTGACGTGCTTGGTCCGCGTTATGAAAGCCGTGCCGGCGGATATATCCGCATTATGAAGGCCGGTTTCCGCTATGGTGACAATGCGCCGATGGCTGTGATCGAATTTGTTGACCGGGATGAAGCCGAAAAAGGCAAAGATAGCGGCCCTGTTTTCAATGAAGAAGGGTTTGAAGTTCCGGAAGAAATGGCTCCGGAGGCCGAAGAAAAGCCGGCCGCCAAGAAAAAGAAAACTGCTTAAGTTCCAGCTAAGATTTAAGCATGCAAAAGCGGGCCTTTTTGGCCCGTTTTTTTATTGCTCTGAAGGAATTTATTTTCTATAACTCAAGTGATGGTGGAGAAATACAGCACAATTGTAGATGAATTTTCGACAAACAGTGATCCAATGTCATTTGAAGTGACAATGGAGGAGCATGATGTTCCAGGCTGGATGTCATTTCGGGATTTTCTACAAAATGAGATGAGCATTCAAAATCAAAAAGCCTTAGAGCAGGTCCGTAGATTTTATAACCATTATCTGAAACGATTTCCGGTTCACTATTTTACACAAACCTCTATTCCGGATATTGATTTTGTTTTGTTTTTTCCTGTCAGGACAAAAGTTAAAAGAGGCAAAACACCTCATTATCTGGTCGCTATTTCACAAGATAAAAAGCTGGTCTTATTTCACCAGAATCTCTGGCATAACATTAAAACCCGGCAGAGCTTCTCCCGCCTGACACAAAGGTGGCTAAATGACGGTTTTAAAAATAAAAAAATTTCTGAATACGATATTGGCTCTATTCTTGATATCTGTGAAGATCCGGAGGAGCTTTTAAAATATAGGACCGCCCGTTTTTCAGGCTTTTTGGACAAATTAAGCAAAAAGCTTAAAAGAAAAAACCAGCTACGTTATTTTGACGGGAAATGGGACGCGATCAAAGCATTTTTAGAAGAGCGGGACAGGTATTTTATTTATCAAATCATCGGCCGTTTAAAAAACAAACATGTGTCTTTTGAGGCGGCGCGCCGCGTGGCAGATATTTCAGATAATAACCTGGACATTTATAACTGGATCATGGCCGGGGCGGATGCGGAAAAGGTCCGTAATCGGATGCAGCTTGCAGAACATTATCCCTGGCTTGCGCAGGCTTTGGGAGATCAAAGCATTGCGCCCTCTTATAAAGAGATTGAAAGGATCATAGATAATGGTGAAAGCCTGATTTCTGCGCTCAGTGATTTTTTCACTGAACAGGGGGGACGGCCAGTTTCACAGGCGGTGGTTCGTAAAACAGCGCGGTTTTGTGTTCAAAATCAAAAGCTCCTGATGCCTGAGAATATGAGTTTTATATTAGGCGGGATTAAGGCTTATTTACCGCGTTTGAAACTGGCAGAAGGAGGGCTTGAGCGGTTATATGACGGACAAGAAAAAAGCCGGAGACTTTGTGATTCTCTGAATGTTTCTTTTGCGGAAATCCTGGGAAGCCAGTCTGACGAGCGCCAGCATGAAATTTTATCGTTGCCCGAAGACGAGTTTCAGGCGCTGGTTAAGGATTATTCTGATACGGCTGACTTTTTGCAGCAAGTTTATGCAACTTTGGTCATGCCTTACTTTGCATACCGGGCAAGCCAGGCAGGGTTACAAGGGCTGGGGGATGTCATCCGCAATTATTTGCGCGGCGGAGAGACGTGGGATGTGGCTCAATCCTATATTCAAACAAGTGCTGTGCAAGACGTACAGCCACCTTCCCTCAGGCCTTTTGGAAATAGAGCGGTTCATAATATTATCAAACTCTCTCAGGCCTGGCACGCAGATCTGAAAAAAGACAGGGTGCGCATGTACAGCGTTCAGATTGATAGAGATCTAAGCTGGCCTGTTCTCTTTAATGAAATCAGTGCAGAAAATGGAGTAAAGATAAGAGCGTTAGCAAGTAAAGCGGATTTACAGCGTGAGCATAACGCATTAGGACATTGTATCCTTCATTATGCCCCGCATTGTCTTGGTCTTGTGGAGCAGCCGGGTCGTCCGCGGTCATTTTCTCATGCTTTTAGTCTGGTTGATGGAAGAGACCGGGCGACATTGGTTCTTGAAGAACCTGTTCTATCTGATGGAGCAGAGAGATTAACCGTGTGCTTTGGAGAAATTGACGGGCGGCGCAAGGTAAAAGATGTGCGCAACCCGCCTTCGAAAGAGTCACGATTTTCCAAGGCGGCGGAGTGGCTGGTTCAGGCTATTAATGATAACGGCATCTCATCATTAAATAAAAATATTCATCAGCAACGTAGTCAACGGCATGTTGGTCGCTCTATGACACAGCTTTCAATGGAGGCGGAATTTGATGTCAGTGATTTTGCAAAATGTGAAGAGGCGTTTAAGGCTCGCCGTCATTATCTTCCCAATCGTTACCGCAATCTTTCTTACAGGGAATGGATTGAAAAGATGGGGTTTGACCAGGAAGCCGACAAACTGTTTGGGGCGCAGGAACGTGATTTATCGCTGGGGCGATTAATGCAGATTGGCCGCCAGACGCCAGCTCCCGGCGCGGATATGGCAATGGCCGCGCATCT
>JANQIB010000044.1 GCA_028282385.1 Alphaproteobacteria bacterium | reverse complement strand
ATTCAAAATGCGTCACTTTTCATAACTCCATGACACATAGCGGCACGCAATAAAACGTTTTTCTCAGTCTGCAAAAAGAGTCAACCATTCAAAACGCGTCACTTTTCATCGTTCCACCACGATAACGGCTGGCCGGATCAATATCCCGGCGCGGTTTAAATCCTTTTTGTTCGCGCACATTCGGCGTTACCACAATGCGCCAAAGAAGACCGCTCCCTTCCGCATAAACATTCGCGCCCTGCGGCAGTGGATAACGGAAGACCGTACCGCCCTGAATAACCATGCTCAGCGGCGTATCAAAAAACTCTTTTTGAGGCCCCTGAATTTGCGGTGCAACCGCCACTTCAGGATCATCAATCGCCAGCCAGAGATATGGCCCGCGTGTAAATACCGCCATGCCAATATTCTTGGTCGAGGTCACTGTGATCACATGGGATTCCAAAGATTGTGGGGGTAGTTCAGCGCTTTCCACGACATCCTCTTCAGCAGAGTCTTCCAACTCCTGTGCGTCCGCCGCGATTTCCTCCTGAACAGGCTCTGCCTCTTCTTCTTTTGGCGAGGGCATAGCAATTTCAGTGTCCGCTTTTTCCTCCTGCTCCGGTTGTTCAGCAACAGGTGCAATCACTTTTTTGGCTTTCTTTTTCGCTGCCAGAGCCTGTGTATTCGGTTTTCCATCGGGTGTATACACATCAACAATCACCCGGCTGCCGATTTTAAAATCACGTACACGGCTGGCTGCCGGAACATCCAGACTGAGACGGACATTTTCACCCTGGGCAGAAAGAAGTTTTGCCGCGGACACGTTCGGGACATCGCGCGCATTCAGGCTGCTTAAATCAATATCGGCAGCGCCCTCAAAGGCCATGATTAATGTACCGCCGTTCCGCGTCAGGGCATAAGGCGGCGCACCGGGCCAGTCGAACACAATCCGGCTATAATCCGGATGAACGCCCGGACGCACGCTCACCTTTTGCTGGGCAAACGAGGCAGAGGACAAAACCATTGTCAGGACAATAAAGAAGGCTGTCAGGCGCATAAGTAAAACGTGCCACAGCAGGCGGTTTCAAACAAGATCAAGGGCCACCAAGATCAAAAAGTTTCAACTGTTTTCCGTCATCTTCCATAATGACAATATCAACCCGGCGTGACAGGTTGAGACGTTCATTTTCCGGCAGCCTGTCAGCCAAATCGCCATAACGCCCGGCTGCATTCGCGCGGATCTGCACAGGTTCTTCATAACCATAGCTGGCAAGTGCCGCGGCAACCTTGGCCGCCCGCGCAAAAGACAATTCCCAGTTGGATGCAAAACGTTCGTTCTTAACCGGACGCGGATCGGCATGCCCTGTAATCACAATCCGGTTTTTGATCCGCCCGAGGGATTCGGCCAGTGTGAACAGGGCCTTTGTCGCGCTATCCCCCAAAACATCGCTCCCCGGTTCGAACAGTAATTCCTCCGGCAAAGAGACAATCAGGCGGCCGGGTTGTGGATAAAGGACGACGTTTTGCAGGCTTTCCTGCTCTTTTAAGAGCGTCTCAATCAGCGCTTCGAGATAGCCGAGATCAAGCGCACGGCTGAAATCAATTTTCTGGATACTAACGGCATCCTGCGCGCCGCGGCTGGCGGCCTGCCCGTAAAAACGATTAAAATTATTCTGAACCGTATCGGTAAATTCAGCCCATTCTTCTTCCTTGGGATTTGACATGGCAAAGAGCAAGACGAAGAATGTCAGCATCAAAGCCATCACGTCCGTAAAAGAGATCAGCCAGATACTTGGCCCTGCTGCTTCAGAGCCCGTTCCACCGGAAGATGTTGCGGCCTTCTGCGGCGCGCCAAAAACGACCTTGCCACCTTGCTGAGGCCCGCCTTCATCTTCTTTTTCTTTCTTCTTTTTGGGTTCCCGGAAGGCGCTCATCACTCAAAACTCTCTTCCTGCCCGTAAGTCGGATCAAACGGATAATGCGGCGCAAACACCAATGTCACTTTTTCAGGATCCCCCTCTTCCAGGGAAAAACTTAAAAGCCTTTGCGACATGCCGGCCTCTTCAAGACGGCGGGTGAGCTGCCCGGCCCGCTCCATCCAGGAGACAATTTCTTTCGG
>JANQIB010000032.1 GCA_028282385.1 Alphaproteobacteria bacterium | reverse complement strand
GGCCCTGGTTATCGTGATTACCGGCGCGCATGAAGGCAGTGAAGGGGTCGAAGGTGTTAGCCTGACCTCCCGTGCGTTTGAACAGGGGATATCGTTCTTTCCTTATATTCTGGCCTTTACCGTCTTTCTCTTTGCCTTCTCAACCCTGATTGCCTGGTCTTATTACGGCCTGAAAAGCGTGACCTATCTTTTTGGGGAAAGCAAAGTCGTCGACCTGACATACAAGTTAATTTTCTGCGCGTTTATTGTCATTGGAGCGTCCTCTGCGCTCGGACATATTATTAACTTTTCCGATGCAATGATTTTTGCCATGGCCATTCCAAACCTGATCGGCCTGTACTTTTTAGCGCCAGAGATAAAGCGTGATCTGAAGCAATACGTCCAAGACGTTTTGAAATAACAATAATCTTTTGTCATCCTGAGGGAACGTAGTGATCCGAAGGATCTTCCTGCAGATAAACGAGATCCTTCGCTACGCTCAGGATGACAGGAATAAAGACGAATCGATTCGTTTTGCTGTGGAAAACTGGGGCGGCCTGCTTGCAGCTTTAAGTTGAACATGGCTTTATAAAATCTTCTCATACAACACAAAACCAGTCTTATCCAAAAGGGGAATACATGTCTGATTCCAACGCGCCAAAGTTTTCTAAGGATCTGAAAAATATTGAACTGACCCGTTCCAAATTTGAGGATCTGGTCGATAAAAAGACGCAGGGCAAGGAAGCCGTCAATGATGAGGCAAAATTTCCGGGCGCGAAAAAAGCTGCGCCGGCCGATATTAAAATCCGTTCAGGCGGGTCCCTGAAAACACTGCGTGTGACGACTCCTGCGCAGGAAGAGCCGAAGAAAGAATCTGGAAAATCTGACAAACAAGAAATGCTTAAAGCGCCTTTGCCCCAGTCTCCTGATTTTCGGGCAACCAAGGCAGATAATGACACCAAATTTTCTTACCTGGATGAGGAAGAGCGTGAACCGGTCCTGATGCTTACCCCGGCAAATGCCAAGCCAATGAGACATAATCTCCGTTACAAGGCGATCAATTACAGCGCCGTTCTTCTGAGTGCGGCCTGGCTTGGTCTGTGTGCGGGTTATATCCAGACGTCTGTTGGCTGGGTGAGTGTTTTTTCCATGCAGCCGCACCTGGTTGGCGGCTTTCTGGCCGGAGCGCTCGCGCCGTTGGCATTACTCTGGATGGTTCTGGCCTATACACAGCGCGGATCTGATATCCAGCTTTATGCGGATGCGCTGCGCGCTGAATTACAGGCGATGATCTTCCCGTCTGAAGAGCGCGCGGAAGTGATCCATAAAGATATTGAAGAGCTTTGCAAGCAGGCGGCGGAACTGTCGACAGCCTCAAAAGCCGTGCTGAAATCATTGCACCGGGCGCGGGCGGGGCTGAAGCATGAAATCGCCGAGCTGAATGGCATGTCGGCGCAGACCGAAGCCCAGATTGATAAAATGGCTGAGGCAATGGCGCTGCGCTCAACTAAACTTTTAAAGCTGACAGGTGAAATTGAAGAGCGGACCTC
Organism: Alphaproteobacteria bacterium; assembly: GCA_028282385.1. Taxonomy (GTDB): domain Bacteria; phylum Pseudomonadota; class Alphaproteobacteria; order Micavibrionales; family Micavibrionaceae. Next base: position 8,838 of record JANQIB010000032.1, on the reverse strand, counting down.
AGACTTTGAAGAGCGTACACAAAAGGGGACAGCAACTTTGACTGACGCCATGGCGGATGTTGATAAGACGATGCGCAGCGCCGAGCTTTTGGAGCAGCATGTCGAGGCTTTGGATAATGTGACTCAAAAAGCAACAGGCGTTTTTGAAAAGGCCGGTCAGACCGTTAAAGACAGCCGGGACGTTCTTGATGAAGGGGTCAGTGGATTAAGTCATAAGGTTGATGAAATTTCAGAGAACCTGAAAAAGACTCTTGGTGGAATTCAGGATGCGGTTGAGGAAGCAACAACGACAACACAAAATCTTGAAGAGCGGATTGAGTCAAAGGCTTCAGGATTGAAGTCCACGGCTGAAAGCTTATCCGGTCAGGTCAAGCAAATTGAGGCGATTGGTTCTGAAACAGCTAATAAGCTGGAAGCGGCAATTTCTGTAGCTGTTTCCGGCTCAGAAAGTCTTGGAGCCTCAGTACGTCGTGCGATTGAAAATCTAAATACAAACTGTGAAAAAATCTTTACACGCGGCGAAGAAATGACGGCCAAAACGGCTGATCATATCAGCGCGCTTGAAAAAGCAGGCGATGCACAGTTTGAAAAAGTAGAACAGATTGTCGATTCTATTCGCGGCGGCCAGAAAGATCTTGTCGAAGCCGTCAATGCGATTGATGCGAAAACCTCCGGCCTGTCCGAGACCATTACAGACAAGATTGACGCGTTAAGAGATGTTGGGGCGGATCTGGCCGGCAAAGCAGAGCAGGTGAGTGAAGAGCTTATGAAGCCGGTGAGTTCTGTCACGCGCGCGGTTGAAACGCTGGATCAGGCGCATGGCCGGATTGAAGAAACGCTTGCAGGCCGGATTAAGGATCTCGGCGAAGCGGCTCAAGGCGCGGCCCAGAAGGCCGGATCTATCCGGGCCATGATGAGTGACCAGACGCGGGAAATCTCAACTCTGGCCGGGCAGCTGGCAGGGCATTCGCGTTCAATTACCGACGGTCTTGCCAAGCAAAAAGAAACACTGGGTGAACAAGTTCGTGTCTCTCTGGAACAGATTGAAAGCGTCAAAGCCTCTTTGGCAGAGGAAAATAAGACTCTGTTTGAGATTGCCGATAAAACACAGGAGCGTCTTGGCACCCTGAAAGAAGGAGTGTCAGAGAGCTGCACACAACTTTCGGCGCAAAGTTCCCAGACATTATCCGATCTGGAAGAGCTGGATGGACGTTTTGAATCACATGTCGATACGGTGAAAGCGCAAAGCGAAGAGGCAGCCACTCATATTGCCGATGTGACAAAAGCGCTTGAACAAACGGCACAAAAATATGAACCGATTTGTAGCGGCGCAGTCAGCCGGGTGAATGAAACAGTGAACCGGCTGGATACTCTTGAAAACAGCTATCAGGATGTCACCAATAAGAGTCTCGACAATATTGATAAAGTATCCGGCCTGTTTGATGAACGGCTGGGTGATCTGAAAACCGGATCTGCCCAGGCCTCTGATATTCTTCGTGAGGCCGGTGATTACCTGCAAGCCCGCGTTGTTGATATCGAACAGGCTGCCGGATCCGCCGGGGATAAAGTTCAGTCAATGGGCACTACGCTGGAGCGTCAGTCTGAAGATCTGCATCTGGCAGCCGATCAGACAATTATGAAGATCCAGGCGATCCAGGAAACGGTTAATCAGCAAATGCAGGACCTGACCGAGGCCGTCGGCCGGGCCGTTGTCGAGATGGAAAATGCCGGAACACAGTTCGGTGCCCTGACCGATAATGTCGGGAAATCTTCTGATGATGCGGCAGAGCGTATGGCCAAGGCCGGGGAAACCGCGAAAATGCAAAGTGAAATTCTGGATGATAAAGTCCGCTCAACAACGCAAACAACACGTGAGCTTGTCGACGGCGTTCAGAAAGAAGCAGATAAACTGATTAAGTCTGCGCAGGACAGCCTGCTTGACCTGAAACAGGCCGGGGACGGCTTTACGCTGCGGGCCAAGGAAATTGCCGAGCAGATGCGTTCTTCTATTGCAACGTCTAAGGAATATGAAGATATCCTGGCGCGCCAGGTGGATGCCGTGGCAGAAAAATCACATAACGCCGCAGATAAAGTCAGTGCATCTGTCGCGCAGCTTAAATCCACGATGGATGATATGGGGCTGCATTCCGATAAGGTCGTCGACCGGATCGAGGATATCCGCGGCAAGTTGGGCGGCGAGAGTGACAAGCTGATCAAGGTCTCAATCAAAGCCCTGGAAAGCGCCGAAGCAGCGTCCTCAACCTTTAGCCGTCAATCGGATGTTCTCTTCCGCGCCGCCGAAGAAGCAGGCTCGCGGGCTGAAAAAATCCGTGATGAGGATACAAGAATTAAACGGGACGGATTCTTTAATGCGGCCAAGTTCGTGGTTGAAAGCCTGCATTCCCTGTCAGTCGATATCACACGCCTGATTGATGGTGATGTGCCGGAGAAAACCTGGAGAGCCTATCAGAATGGTGATCTGGGAGCCTTTACGCGCCGCCTTGCCGAAATGCGTGATGAGCTGCCGATGGATAAAATCCGGGATAAATATGAGGACAGTAACGAGTTTCGTAGTTACGTCAACCGCTTCCTGCGTCAGTTTGAGGAGGTCTATGATCAGGCGATCGCGGCAGATCATGGTGAGCTTCTGGCCTCAACCTTCAGCAGTAGTGATATGGGGCATCTTTACACGATCCTGTGTGAAGCGGCTGGTCGTCCACCGCGCCTGAACAAAACAAGTCGCAGAGCCGCTTAATCGCTATTGATTGATTGTTGCGAAGACTTCATACTATTAAACGCGTGATTTCAGGCGCCTGGCATAGCCAAGCGCCTGTTTTCCGGTATAACAAGTAAAACAAATCAAAAGGCGGCTTTGCTTCCATGGCCAAAACCAAATTCTGCGACGGTGTATCCGATATTTCGGATAGTTATATGGGCTTTATCATTGACCAGTGGGGTGTGCTCCATGATGGTGAGGCTCTGTTTCCGGGTGTTCTGGATTGCCTGAAGGAATTAAAAGAACGCAAAAAAACTATTTTAATCCTGTCAAATTCCAATAAGCGCGAAGCCTATCATAAAGACCAGCTGAAAAAGATGGGGCTGGGGCCAAGCCTGTATCATAAAATTGTGACGCCCGGTGAGGTGATTGCGCAGGGTTTGACCGATCAAAAAGAAGCGCCGTTTAAGGGGCTGGGCAAAAAATGTTTCCTGTTTAACCGCGGGGGCGATCAGAGCCTGATTGAAGGAACCGGTATTGAAGCCGTTGACGATATGGATAAGGCAGAATTTGTTCTGATTACCGGCATGGATTACCCGTCCAAACAGCTTGCCGATTATGAACCTTTAATCCGCCGCGCAATCCAAAAACGCCTGAAAGCGGTTTGCCCGTACCCGGACAGCCTGTCGATGATCGGGGCGAACCTGCTCACCGGGCCGACAATCCTTGCCCGGCGTTATGAAGATTCCGGCGGGATTGTTCACTATTTCGGCAAACCTTATGCATTGATTTTCAAACATTGTATTGAGGTCTTAAAAGGGCGGGATATCTTCCCGTCCCATACGGTGATGCTCGGCGATACGATGGCACATGATGTTATTGGCGCACACGCGCAGGATATTGACACCTGCCTGTTTAAATCCGGACTTCACGCGGCCAATTTCCCGGAAGAGTTTAGCCCCAAGGAAACCTGGTCGGCGCTCAAAAACCTGATTGCGGTTTATAATAACGTGATGCCGGTTTACCTGTGTGACGAAATGAAATGGGGTAAGGCGCTGCCCGATCGCAAGCACAAAAAGCGCAAACAACCGACTGGTTAAAGTTTAAGAATCGCGTGGCGCTTCGGGGGCGGGACCGTCTTCCTGATCCGGAACATCGCCGTTAATTTCCGGGCGCATGGTGGGCGGAATGAACACTTCAACTGCCGCTTTAATTTCAGGAATAAGTTTTTCTGTGGCCTCTTCACCAAGGGCAATTAATTCTTCGGCGCGTTCAAATTCCAGCATGCCGATATGACCGATGGAGGGTTTGATATGAACATCCGGCGGATCACCAGCCAGACGGGAGCGGGTGATCCGGTCCTGAATAATTCCAAGCGCGGAAACCATAACGCCAAACAGGCTGGGTGTATCGTCCGTATCACGCCGGAATAATCGGCGCATCATGCTGGAGCTTTTAAAGTTTTTCTGGGCATCGGCCGGCACTTCGGCATCATCGAAAATGTCAAAACCAGTCACGGTCTGATATTTTTGATCCGGTTTGGCGGCCTTCCCGATAATATCGGCATGCAGATCAACAGCGATTGTCATCCGCGCGCCCAGCGCCTGGCAGACGGAAACCGGGACCGGGTTAACCAGCGCGCCGTCAACGAGAAAACGATGGTTGCGCTCAACCGGCGGAAAGACACCCGGCAGGGCAAAGGAGGCGCGCATCGCCTCGATCAGGTTCCCGCGGCGCAGCCAGACTTCATGGCCCGTGACCAGATCTGCGGCAATCGTCGTAAACGGGTGCGGCAGGTCTTCGATGTCCATGTCTTCGAAATACTCTTCCATGGTTTTGATCAGGCGGTTGCCTGCGATCATGCCGGCGCTGCGGACGCGAAAATCCAGATAAGAGAAAACCCGGAAGCGGTTGAGCGACCTGGCCCAGTCTTCCAGCTCATCCAGCCGGCCCGCCAGGTAAGAGCCGCCGACAACGGCGCCGATAGAAGTTCCGGCAATAATGGTCGGGTAAATACCGTGTTTATTCAATGTTTTAAGGGCGCCAATATGGGCAAACCCGCGGGCCAGTCCGCCGCCAAGAGCCAGGCCGATCCCCGGGGACGCATGTTGTGATGGGATATCTGTACTCCGCCGTCCATATGTCATAGACTATCTCCCTCTTTAACTCTAAGTATAACACGCTTAAAGGGCCCAAATCACGCTGCAAATGCACAATGACACAGCACATAAGGCCAGTTGGCCGCTGATCCGGCGGATGATCAAAAGCTTCCTGCGACCTTATAAAGGGCAGCTGGCTTTGGCATTGCTTTTTATGGCAATGGCTGCAGCTCTGACGGCCGGATTTGCCCTGATTATTGAACCTGTGATGGATGAAGTTCTGACCAATGGAGATGTCTCCCGGGTCTGGCTTTTGGGGGGCGGAACTTTTCTGATCTTCTTCACCCGCGGGATTACGACCTATCTCCATACCATTATGATGAACAAGATCGGCCAGTATATTGTGGCCGATATCCAAAAGGCGCAGTTTGCTCATTTCATGGCGCTTGATCTGCAATTCTTTCATGACAACCCAAGCGGCCAGTTGATCTCACGCATGATTAGTGATGTGAATGTCATGCGCACAGCTGTGACGGATAGCCTGACCGGGATTGGAAAAAGTTTTTTAACCCTGATCTTTCTGGTCGCTGTGATGTTTTACCAGGATTGGGTGCTGGCTTTAGCGGCCTTTACGATCTTTCCGTTTGCGGCTGTTTTTGTTGCCTGGATCGGCCGGCGGCTTAGGAAAATGTCAGGAAATATTCAGCAGAATATGGCTGGCCTGTCCGATATGCTCTCGCAAATTTTTCAGGGCGTCCGCCTGGTGAAAGCGTATGGGATGGAAGCGCATGAAAAAGACCATGCCGCCCAGACCTTTCATAAGGTTCGTGACCTGATCATCAAATCCGTGCGGATTGGCAATTTATCAACGCCGGTAAATGAATTGCTAATCGGGATCGTGGTGTGCGGCATTATTGTCTATGGCGGTTACCAGGTGGCGGCAGGCGCGACATCTGCGGGTGAGCTTTTATCTTTTATCACGGCCTTTACGATGGCTTATGAGCCGATGAAAAAGCTCGCCAAGCTGAATAACTCGCTGCAAATGGGGTTGGGTGCGGCAGAGCGGGTCTTTGCCGTGATGGATACCGAGCCTGGCGTAAAAGATGAAGAGGGTGCGGTTGAGGTTGCCCTTGAGACACCTGAAATTATTTTTTCAAATGTATCTTTCCAGTATGACGAAGATGAAAAGAAAGCGCTTGATAATGTTTCCCTGAGACTGCCTGCGGGTCGGGTAACCGCTCTTGTCGGTCGGTCGGGCAGCGGGAAGACAACCATTATGAACCTGATCCCGCGCTTTTTTGATGTAACGGATGGGCAGGTTACAATTAACGGCAATGATGTGAAGTCCTTCACATTGGAATCACTGCGTTCACACATTGCACTTGTCTCGCAGGATATTACAATTTTTGATGATACGGTCTGGGCGAATATTGGCTACGGCAAGCACGGCGCATTCCGGGATGAAATTATTAAAGCTGCAATTGCCGCGCAGGCGGATGAATTTATTCGTGAGCTGCCGCAAGGTTATGATACCCGGCTTGGAGAAGAAGGTTTGAAACTCTCCGGCGGGCAGCGCCAGCGCATTGCCATTGCCCGTGCAATTCTCCGCGATGCACCGATCCTGCTTTTGGATGAAGCGACATCCGCGCTCGATAACGAAGCAGAGCGCGCGATTCAGCAAACTCTCTCCGAACTTCAAAAAGGCCGGACAACTCTTGTGATTGCACACCGTTTGTCGACTGTCCAAAACGCAAACCAGATCCTGGTTCTTGAAGACGGGCAGATCGTAGAGCAGGGTGTGCATGAGCAGCTTCTCAATAAAGACGGGACCTATGCCCGGATTCATGCCGCAGGGCTGGCGGAATGAGACTGAAAAAAGTGATTAGCACTCTTTTTTGGATTGTTTTAATTTATGCCGTGGTGGTGGGATGGCTCTATTTTACTCAACGCGCCCTGATCTATTTTCCTGATACGCAAAAACCGATATCTCCGAAGAGTGTTGAAGAGTTCAGTGTACAAACTGAAGATGGGCTCGAAATAACCGGCTGGTATATTGAAGGTCAGAAAAACAAGCCTGTTATTCTCTATTTTCATGGAAATGCTTTAAGCCATGCAGATCGCCTGCCGACGGCTTTTATCTATGCGGCGCAGGGATATTCAGTTTTGCTTGCCGGTTATCGCGGTTATGGCGGCAATCCGGGATCACCTTCCGAAGAGGGCTTTTATGAAGATGCACGGGCCTATCTCAAAGTTTTAAAAGAAAAGGGCTATCAGAACAGCGATATTATTCTTTACGGAGAATCCCTCGGGTCAGGTGTGGCGGTGCAGATGGCTTATGAGGAGAAAAGCTTTAGGGCCCTGATTCTCGAAGCGCCCTATACCTCGATTGTTGATGTTGCTGCGACGCGGTTTTTCTGGGTCCCTGTCAGGTATTTAATGAAAGACAGGTATGACAGCTATTCCAAAATCTCAGAGGTGAAAACGCCCCTTATTATCCTTCATGGTCGGCGTGATCTGGTTATCAATTACCGGTTTGGCCAAAAACTCTATGAAAAAGCAGGGAAGCCGAAGGAATTTTTGACTTTTGACAAGGCAGGCCATAACGATTTGTACGTATATGGCGCTGCAGAGCGCATATTTGAGCTTATTCAATAAATTTGTTTTTTTTATTGCGCCGCGAAAGTAAAGGCGTATAGTGCGCCCAAATTTAGTTTACCTAAGAGGTTTTCATGTCCGTTCAAAGAGCAATGATTGAAGCGCCGTTTACGGCTAACCCCGATAATACAGTTAAAGAGATAATCAATCTTTTATCTGAAAAGCATGTGAGAGCTGTTCCGGTTACAGATGAAAGCGGCACTCTTGTCGGGCTGATTACACTTCGCTTACTTCTTAAAAATCTTCTCCCGGTTTCTGCTTCTATGGAAGGTGGTATAGACAATCTGGATTTTCTTGTCGGAACAACGGCAGGGGCTGCTAAAAAACTTAAAAAGATTTTGGACCGGCCAATTTCTGATTTTATGACGACGGAATATCATTTTGTCGATATTGAAACATCTAAATGGGAAGCTATTCGTTTGATGGTCAAATCAAACACAATTCTTCCGGTCGTTGATAATGACGAAGATAAAAAACTTTTAGGCGTTCTGACGGCGCAGGCGACATTGTCAGAATTGACGAATGTTATGAAAGAAATCGAAGACGGCAAGTATCAGGAAACTGAAGAATAAAAATAACTTTATTAAAAAAAGTAAAGGTTAGAGGGTGAAAAAATGAATGTAGATCATGCGGCTGCCGGGCACGGCGCGAGTGTTGTATTTGGCTGGGACCCGATGATAACGGCAGCGGTTATCCTGTGTCTGGCCTATGTTTTTATCATTTCAGAACGGATAAACCGCGCCGTCGTTTCCCTGCTCGGGGCCGGCGCCCTGATGATTCTGGGTGTTCTTAACCAGGATCTGGCGGTTGAAGGCGTCGATTTTAATACGATTTTTCTTCTGATCGGGATGATGATTATTGTTGGCATTATGAAAGAATCTGGAATCTTTCAGTATGTTGCAATCCTGTCTGCCAAGATGGTGCGGGCCAACCCCCGGCTTTTGCTGATCTCCCTTGCTTTTGTTACAGCCGTCTTTTCCGCGCTTTTAGATAATGTCACAACGGTGATGCTGATTGTCCCTGTAACGCTCCTGTTAACGGAGCAGCTTAAGCTCAATCCGTATCCGTTTTTGTTTACACAGATCTTTGCTTCGAATGTTGGCGGGACGGCAACGCTTGTCGGGGATCCGCCGAACATCCTGATCGGTTCTGCGGTCGGCTTTAGCTTTATGGATTTTGTGTATAATTTGGCGCCGGCATCCATCATTTTGATGATCGTTTTAACAATTGTGTTTGATCTCATCTGGGGCCGTAAACTGACAACATCTTTGAAGGCAAAAGCCCACCTTTTGCGGTATAGGCCGTCTGAAGCTCTGAAGGATAAGGAGCTTTTGGTTAAATCCCTGGCGGGTCTGGCCCTGGTTCTGT
>JANQIB010000026.1 GCA_028282385.1 Alphaproteobacteria bacterium | reverse complement strand
CGTTTCCATCCCGGTATAATGCAAAATCAGAAAATCTATGTCCCCGTCACGCTCATCAAAATTCGGGGAAGGAAGATCATTCATCTCCATTGCGCTCTTCTCTCACGAAAGACAGCAGCGCAAGGCCCACCAGCCAGAACAGGATAATGGTCATCATCCCGGCCTGCTGCGTCCCGAACGCGGCTGTCGCCCAGGCATAAGCAAGCGGACCTAAAAAGGTCACGGATTTGCCAGTAAAGGCATAAAGCCCGTAAGTCTGCGTCACCATGCCCGGCGGCGCGAGGCGTCCGGCGAGTGTCCGGCTGGCCGCCTGCGCAGGGCCAATAAAGATCCCAAGAAACAGCGCCATGCCCATAAAGAGAGATTTTTCATCCGTACTGAGGATCATCAGGCCTGTAATGATCAGCCCCATCAGCGAAATCATCGCCGTATGGCGAGACCCGATCCAGTCATCCACATAGGCAAAGAGAAACGCCCCAAGCCCGGCGGTTACATTCAGGCCGATGGCAAAAATCAGGATTTCCTGAAAATCCATCCCGAACTGTCCGGCGGCATAAACCCCGCCAATTGCAAATAGTGTCACCAGCCCGTCGCGGTAAATCGCACTGGAAACCAGGTAAAGCGCGATATTTTTATGTGTTCTGATCTCTTTGATCGACCCGATAAGTTGACGCGTTCCGGCTTTTAAGGATGTAAGAAAACTCATCGGCTGGCGCTCGACATCCTTTGTCCAGAGAAAGAGCGGGATCATAAAAACGGCAAACCAGATCGCAATCAGCGGTCCACTAGCCCGGATATTGGCGCTGTCCGCGCCGCTGACCCCAAAGAACGGTTCTATATCGCCAATGCCGACAAGACCGAACAGTGTGATCGCCAAAGCCACAAGCCCGCCTGCATAGCCAAGCCCCCACGCCCAGCCGGAGATCCGGCCCATCATGTGATGCGGGGCAATATGCGGCAGCATGGCATTGTAAAAGACCTGCGCCAGTTCAAACCCGATATTGGCAATGACAACAAGCGCCAAGACAAAAAGGATATTGTTCCAGCCCGGATCCGGCTGCGCAAACCAGAGCCCTGCACAAGGCACGATACACAATAAGGACAACCAGAAGACCCAGCGCTTGCGATCGCCGGCATGATCAGCCACTGCGCCGAAAATCGGGGCAAACACGGCAATAAATAAACCGGAAATTCCGATGGCCGTACTCCACAAAGCTGCGCCGTGGGTTTCATCCTGCACAATGCCGCGCGAGAAAAACACGGCAAAGACAAAGGTGATAATCACCGTGCCAAAGGCTGTATTCGCCCAATCATACGCGCACCATGACAGGATGGAGCGTTTGCTGTGTGTAGGCTGTAACTCTTCGGGAATCTCTGTGGTCATTTGTAACTATTCTACGCTTTTTACGAATGGATTGAAGGATAAAGATACAGGTCTATATTAGGTTTTAGGAGGAAAAATGCGGTTTTTTGCACTTCTGCCGGTTTTGGTAATCGCGGCGCTGTTTATTTTTCCCTATACCCCTTTTGCGAAAGGCATGCCCGTGGCATCGACAATAACATCTGAAAAACCTGAAAACCTGCCCTTCCTGACCCTTGGCGGCGGGTGTTTCTGGTGCACCGAAAGTGAATACCGGTCCCTAGAAGGCGTAGTTTATACCCGGGTCGGCTATGCGGGCGGAGAGCTGGATAACCCAACATATCACGACATCACAACCGGTAAAACCGGCCATGCCGAAGTCGTGCAGGTTTATTACAACCCGGATCAGATTTCCGCGCGTGAGTTACTGGAGTACTTCCTGCTGAAAGCCCATGACCCGACCCAATTGAACGGTCAGGGAGTCGATCTCGGTCCGCAATACCGCTCGGTCATTTTTTACCGCAGTGCAGAAGAAAAACAGCGCGCGCAAGAGGCCATTGAGGCCGCAAATGCGTCCGGCGCATGGGATAAGCCGATTGTCACAACGCTGGAACCCCTTGTCACCTTCTGGGAGGGCGAGGATTATCACCAGCAATATTATGAGAAGTATGAAGTGACCAACGGCAAGCCGCATATCCGTGTGCTGTTCAAACAGCAGAAGAATTAAAGTTCCCTCTCCCTTCAGGGAGAGGGTTGCGCAGCCTTAGTGAGGCCGTCAGGCTGAACTTAGGCGAAGCTGGGTGAGGGTGTTAAATATTTGTGTTAATTGAAAGATTAGACACCCTCACCCACTCGGCTATACCTTTTTCTAAAAAGGTAAGCCTCGTTGCCCTCTCCCTGAAGGGAGAGGGAGAAGACGCGTATAACTTTACGCCTTGAACATCCGATACCTTTCCTCTACATCAATCCTATGACAGACCTTGCTTACACAGCCGAAGTCGCGCGCGAAACAGCGCCAGTCTTTGACCTTTTAAAAGACCAGTATGATGAAACACACTGGGAAACACTGGCGCCGTATATCTATGAGATCAACCGCCTGAAAAAAGAAAAGAACGCAGTCATTCTGGCGCATAATTATATGACGCCGGATATCTTTCATGGCGTAGCCGATATTGTCGGTGATTCCCTGGCGCTCGCGCGCGAAGCAGCTAAGACCGAGGCTGATATCATCGTTCAGTGCGGTGTGCATTTCATGGCTGAAACGTCCAAGATTCTCTGCATGGATAAAAAGGTTCTCATCCCGGATATGAAAGCAGGCTGCTCTCTGGCCGAAGGGATTACCGCGAATGATGTCAAACTGCTGCGGGAAAAATATCCCGGCGTACCAATTATCACCTATGTGAATACCTCTGCCGAAGTTAAAGCGGAAAGCGATATATGCTGCACCTCCGGAAATGCGGTTAAGATTGTTGAAGCCATGGAGACGGATGAAGTTTTAATGGTACCTGATCGTTATCTGGCCGCTTATACGCAAACGAAAGTGAATAAGAAAGTCCTGACCTATCAGGGCAGCTGCATTGTCCATGAGCGTTTTACCGTGAAAGATATCGAAACCTTTCGCGCGCGTTATCCCGGCGTGGAAGTACTCGCCCACCCGGAATGCACACCGGAGGTTTTGGAAGCATCCGATTATACCGGATCAACCCAGCAAATGATCGATTATCTTGAACAGGAAAAACCCGGTAAAGTTGTTCTCATCACTGAATGTTCCATGAGCGATAATATCGCTGCCGCACACCCTGAAATGGAGCTGGTTCGCCCGTGCCAGCTCTGCCCGCATATGAAACGAATTACCCTGCCGAAAATCTTGGAATCTCTTAAAACAGAACAGCCGGAAGTTCTGGTTGATCCGGATATTGCCGCGCGCGCTATTGTGCCAATCAATAAGATGTTAGAACTCAGCTAATGACGACACTCTCACCTTTACTGATTGAGGAAACACTCCGCGCTGCCCTCAAAGAAGATCTCGGTCACGGTCATGATATTACCAGCGCAGCCCTTATTTCCCCGGAAGATGAAATCAGGGCAACGCTCAATGCCCGTGAAGATGGCGTTCTGGCAGGGTTAAGTATTGGTTTATCCGCCTTTATCGTCATGGACGGAGAATGCGATATTGAGGTTCATAAAAGTGATGGTGATAAAATCAACAAAGGGGGCAAACTGGCCACGATTGAAGGACCTGCGCGCTCTATTCTTGCGGCTGAACGCGTGTGTCTGAACTTTGTGTCTCACCTGTCTGGCATTGCTACACAAACCGCCCGCTACGTTGACGCAGTCAAAGGAACAAAAACTCAAATTGCAGACACACGCAAAACCCTACCATCCCTGCGCGCCTTTCAAAAATATGCCGTGCGCTGCGGCGGCGGAATCAATCACCGCTTTGGGCTGGATGATGCGATCCTGATCAAGGATAACCATATCGCCGCTTGCGGCAGTATTTCAAAGGCTCTTGATAAGGCAAAATCCTATGCCGGCCACATGGTCAAAATCGAAATCGAAGTTGATACAATCAAACAGCTTGATGAGGTTTTAAATCACGGCGGCGCAGATATCATCATGCTGGATAATTTTACGGTAGAAGACCTGACAAAGGCGGTTCAAAAAATTCATGAAAAACGCCCCGGAACCGTTATTGAAGCCTCCGGCGGGGTTACCCTGAAGAATGTGCAAACCATTGCCGAAAGCGGTGTCGATATGATTTCTGTCGGCGCCCTTACCCATTCTGTTATATCACTGGATGTGGGTCTCGACATTGACCGGAATTAGGTTAAAATTAAGGATCTTTTGATATCATAAGCATTGATACAGAGTGTTGATAATAAAGGGTTTTTTAGGGGAAATGACAATCCGGTTTCTGATCGCAGCCTGTTTTCTGCTGGTTTTTGCACACACGCAGGCCCATGCACAAAATAATGAAAAATTAACCCCTGATACGATCCAGGCCTTTTTGGATGAAAGCAGCCTGATTACCCACCCGGAAACCGGCAAAAGCAAAGAAGATATTCAGGACTTCCTGAAAAAACACATCTCCAGCCGCGCTGATTTTGTGACCAATATTGTTTACGATATTGAGGGGTACCCACCGCAAACCCGTAAGATTGAACTGGGTCGTCCGGGATTTATTAAAAACGTAACAGACAGTGTTGGAAAATTTCAGGATTACTCCTCATATGCAAAGCTGATTGAACACGACATTACGAACGGTGGCCGCAAGGCGGATATTGTTGTGATCACAAGTGAAAAAGGCATGATGCAAATGCAAGATCAAATGGTTCCGTTTGACGGCAAAACCCGCTGTTCACAAATAATTCGCTGGAAAACGCCGCACGGCATCGTTGTCGAGTCCGCAAGCTGCGAAACGATCCTGAGTATTTCCGAAAATTAATTCATATAGATAAATGCAATATGAACCAGCGCAAAGGCATAATAGCCAGCGAGCTGGTAAGATGTATCAATAGCTGCCGCCTCAAACGGATACCCTGTATATAGCGCGCCCATCAAAGTGGGCGGCATCGAAAATGCAACCCAAAGCAAACAGGATAAAGCAAAATAATCTTCTTTGTCCGTTGCACCTAAAAAATGAGCAAGAAAAGAGTAAAAGCACGCCGCAAGAAGCCACAGGAAAAGAGATGCAACATACGGAAGAGGTGTCGTGGAATTGATATCTTCTTTAGTTAGATTACGCACTTCCATCCAGCGCTTCCCCATAACTTTTGGATGGTACCAAACAAGTCCAATCAAAAAAGCCAGAATACCAGATGATATAAAAGCCCAAAAATTTATGTCAAAATCAAACATTGAAAACAGCCTCTTATGAAATTACCCTAACCATAAGTGTATCAGAAATATCAGTTTTGCTAAGAGAGAATAGAAAATTAATAAACAGGGTGCCGCAAATTATTTGCGGGCAACCATAAGTTTTTTAATCTCGGCGATGGCTTTTGCAGGGTTTAGCCCCTTTGGACAAGCGTTTGTACAGTTCATAATTGTGTGACAGCGATACAACCTGAACGGGTCTTCGAGCTGATCCAGCCTTTCTCCGGTTGCCTCATCACGGCTATCCACAATCCAGCGATAGGCTTGCAGCAAGATTGCCGGTCCCATAAACCGCTCCGCATTCCACCAATAACTTGGACAGGAAGTTGAACAGCAAAAACAGAGAATACACCCGGCCGGACCATGCCCGTCTTCTCCATTCAGGAGATTGGCATCATCCGCGCTCTGAAGGCGTTCTTTTGTCGGCGGCGCGCTGTCTGTTTTCATCCAGGGCTCAATCGCCGCATATTGCGCATAAACATGGTTCAGATCAGGGACAAGATCTTTGACAACCGGCATATGTGGCAAAGGCGTAATCTTAACCGCGCCGCTCACCTCGCCAATGGCTTTGGTACAGGCCAGCGTATTACGCCCGTCAATATTCATCGCACAGGATCCGCAAATCCCTTCCCGGCAGGACCGGCGGAATGTCAGCGTACTATCAACATCATTTTTAATATGGATCAGCGCATCGAGAACCATCGGACCGCATTTATCCAGATCAATCGTATATTCATCCAGGCGGGGATTTTCAGGTTCGCCTTTCTCGTTTTTCAAATCCGGATCATATCGGTAAACCTTGAAGGTTTTTGTCCGCTTCGCGCCATCGGCCGCGTTGACCTTTTTACCTTTTTTAATTTTTGAATTTTTAGGAAGTGTAAATTCAGCCATTTTGATTATCTAATTGGGTGTTAGGAGCTATCCCAGTTTACTGATTGCATCACGTAAATGCCGTGATATTTGATGTTCAATATACTTCATATCAGTAATATCATTTTGCAGGCCAATATAAAAGGCCGGTTTTTTATCCAGCCCCATAATTGGCGTGAGAGATAAGCGGTTCCAAAAAATATCACCGTTCTTTTTATAATTAATAAATTCAACGATACATTTTTCACCATTTTGAATAGCTGTGCGCATTTGGTTAACTTCATTCCTATCTGTTTCAATGCCTTGCAAAAAACGACAATTTCTTCCAAGGGTCTCTGCCCGGCTATAGCCTGTAATGCGCTCAAACCCTTTATTCACATAGATAAGCGGGGCATCTTCCTGCCGCATATCCGCAATCGTGATGCTTTCTTTTGCGGAATCAAAATTTTTCCAGTCCTTTTGATTTGCCCGAATAACCAAATCATCCCAAAACACCAATTGGTTTGTCATATCTAAATCCCCGCTTTTAAAATAATATGAACAACAAGAATAGAGTACTATTGTAGTACCGTTTAAACAATGTAACCTATCAACAAAATACCCGGAAGACGAATTCTCTTTTGGGAATCAAAATATACTCAATATATTTTGACCCTATAGTCACTGTAAGCTTACTTATTGTTTTCGACTTTTGGGGCGGGAGCGCTGCGCCGCTGGATTGCGCGGGACATGTAGAGGCGCCGCATCGCTGCAATTTGATCATGTGATAAGCCCTGCTCCTGCAGAAGAACAATATCACGGACAGGAACATCGGGAACATAACCGGCATATGACGCCTTATCAAACTTCTTCTCAACATGTTTCAGGCTGGAAGGATCATGTTCCATACCCGGCGGGCGCCAGGCATTTGGATCACCTGAGATGCTATGTTCAGGGTTTTTAGGTTTTTTATCTTTTGTGGGGGGGGCCTGAGACTCCTCTTCGCCGGTAACAGCTTCGAGAGCCATCACACGAATATGAGCCTCCCAATGTGTTCCCTCATTCACAAGATCTACCAGCTCAATTAATAAAGACGGATTATTCTGCAGCAATTCAACGCATTCACGTCCTGCGCGGATAATCGCCTTCGCCGGTGTTGTACCGCTTCCCTTAAAAAACAGCATGGAAGTCATAGGGCTATTATACGCCCGTTAGGGAAAAAGAAAAAGGGCTAGTAAACCCGCGCTTTTGGCGGAACAGGCTCGACCTCGTCGGTCAGTGTCTGCAGGATGACAGGGCGGTAATCGATTTTGGTTTTGCCCTTTTCATCAATCCAGGTCACCGTGTGCTTCATCCAGTTTTCATCATCCCGGTCGGCGCAATCTTCACGGGCATGGGCGCCGCGGGATTCGGTTCGGTTCACACCTGATTCCAAAGTCACAACCGCTTGGCCAAGAAGATTATCGAGTTCGAGTGTTTCAACAAGATCGGTATTGAAAATAAGAGAGCGGTCTTCGATTGACAGGTCTGCTTTGCCATCGAAAATTTTGGCAATCTTGTCGCAGCCTTCCTGAAGGGTATCCCCGGTGCGGAAGACGGCAGCATGATCCTGCATCGTGCGCTGCATCTGATCCCGCAGATCTGCCGTGCGTGTGCTACCTTTCGCATTTCTAAAGTGGTCTAAACGCTCCAGCGCTTTTGTGCCATCATCACCGCACATCGGTTTATGCGGCGCACCTGGCGCGACTGTTTCTGCCGCACGAATTGCCGCCGCCCGGCCAAACACTACAAGATCAAGCAAGGAGTTCGAGCCCAGACGGTTTGCTCCATGCACAGACACACAAGCCGCCTCACCAATCGCCATCAGGCCCGGTACGATCCGGTTCGGATCATCGGGCTGTGGATTTAAGACTTCGGTGCGGAAATTGGTTGGTATGCCGCCCATATTATAATGTACGGTGGGTAGAACCGGGATCGGTTCCTTGGTGACATCCACGCCGGCAAAAATCCGCGCGCTTTCCGCAATGCCCGGCAAACGCTGATGAATAATGTCCGGATCCAGATGCATCAAATTCAGATGGATATGATCATTTCGTTCCCCGACGCCGCGCCCTTCGCGAACCTCAATTGTCATGGAGCGGGAGACAACATCACGAGATGCAAGGTCTTTTGCACTTGGTGCATAGCGTTCCATAAAGCGCTCACCTTCGCTATTGGTCAGATAACCACCTTCCCCGCGTACGCCTTCCGTAATCAGACAGCCAGCGCCGTAAATCCCGGTCGGGTGGAACTGCACGAATTCCATATCCTGCAGCGGTAACCCTGCGCGCTGCACCATCGCATTGCCATCGCCTGTGCAAGTATGCGCCGACGTGCAGGAGAAATAGGCGCGGCCATAGCCGCCCGTAGCCAAAATCACCTGGTGCGCCCGGAAACGGTGAATGGTTCCATCATCAAGATTCCAGGCCATCACCCCAAGACACTCCCCTTCATCATTCATAATCAGGTCGAGCGCAAAATATTCGATAAAAAACTCGGCGTGATTCTTCAGTGCCTGTGTGTAGAGCGTATGCAAAATTGCATGACCCGTCCGGTCTGCCGCTGCGCAGGTGCGCTGCGCCGTGCCCTTGCCGTAATGGGTTGTCATCCCGCCAAAGGCGCGCTGGTAAATCTTGCCTTCCGCCGTGCGGGAAAACGGCACACCATAATGTTCGAGTTCGTAAATCGCGGGGATTGCCTCGCGGCACATATATTCAATCGCGTCCTGATCACCAAGCCAATCGGACCCTTTAATCGTATCGTAAAAATGAAAGCGCCAGTCATCTTCGCCCATATTGCCGAGCGCGGCAGAAATCCCGCCCTGCGCCGCCACCGTATGGGAGCGCGTTGGAAAAACCTTGGAAATTAACGCAGTCCGCAAGCCTTTTTCTGCGCAGCCAAACCCCGCGCGAAGCCCAGCGCCACCGGCGCCAACAACAACAACGTCATATTCGTGATCAATGATTTCGTAATTTTCTGTCATTATAAAGCTATCTTCAAAATACTAAAAATGCAGGCCACGGCCAGCGCGGTGAAAAACAGTTTCATCCCAATCAGTTTCATCATCTTGAAACATTTGCAGGAAATATAATCTTCAACCACAACCTGCGCACCGAGCACAGCATGGTAAAACACTGATATAATTAATAAAATAGCCGCAAAGGCATTATAGGGCTCAGCCATGTAGGCGGTAAACTCTGCGTGGCTCGCACCTTTCATCGCCATCACCGAATAGACAAACCAGATCACCAGCGGAATATTGGCAATGGCTGTTACGCGCTGGGCCATCCAGTGCTCCGCTCCATGATGAGCGGAACCAAGCCCTTTGGCTTTTGCGAGATCACTTTCGATTTTTTGTTTCTTCGGACAGCCCATTATCAATCTCACATATACTCACAAACGCATTTCCATGTCACAAAAGTCAAACCGGCCGCAGACAATAAAACAACCCAGTTCGCAATCGCCGCATTTTTCAGTTTAAACAGAAAACCCATATCCCAGAACATGTGACGGATTCCATTACACATATGGTAGTAAAGCAGGAAAGAAAAACCGAACATGGCCAACGTACCAATCTTGGTATTCACCAGCGCCATCATCATATCAAAGTATGCAGGCCGAAATGCCGCCGTAATCAACCACAAGGCAAACACAACCGAACCGGCCATTAAAAGGACACCACTAATCCGGTGGGAAATTGACATCCGGGCCGTCATGGGAAGCCTGTAAACCTGCAAATGCGGAGAGGTCGGACGCTTTGAATCGCTTGTCATACAGGCATGATACGCGCCTGAAAGTAAATTTCAAACCCATAAATTATCCCCCTCACCCAGCTCTGTCTAGGCCTTCGGCCAAGACTACACAACCCTCTCCCCCTTATAAGGGGGAGAGGGATAGTTGAGGTTGCCCCGGACCTGACCTAGGGGCTTACCGAAACTTGGGTGAGGGGGTGAAAATTACTCCCCGATTTCCTTCAGAAGATCAGAGAGTTTTATATCGAGCGTATAACAAATACGTAAACAAGTTATCAATTCAGGACTGGATTTTTTATTTTCCATTTCACTCAAAGTTGATTTACTCAGGCCTGTAATTTGCGAAATATTATCAAGAGATAAATCATCGGCCTCGCGTACGGCTTTCATACGGTCCGCCAAAAAATCCATTGTTTTTCGTGCTTTTTTATAACTCATCTGTAAATGATGAAGCTCTTGACTGTTTTTATGTAGTGGCTTATTGTTCGGTTAAACGAACAAAAAAGCAGTCATAAAAATGCTCACAGACGAAATATCACTCTTTTTTATGGCGGGATGGCCGGAAAACGGGCAGGTGATTGCCGATAAAAACGCGGTTCTGGTCTATTACCCGCGTGAGGACAGGCAGCGTTCAATCCTGACGCTGGCTCATGCCGGGAATGATAATAATGATTTTCAGGATGCCTGATCCGGGAAAAATTTCAGAGCCACACCGTTAATGCAGTAACGCAGGCCTGTGGGCGGCGGTCCATCCTCAAACACATGGCCAAGATGGGAGCCGCAATTGGAACAATGCACTTCTGTACGCGCCACACCGATTTTGTAATCCGTGGACGTGCCAATTGCCTCGGGTGTAAGAGGCTGCCAGAAAGACGGCCAGCCCGTGCCGCTTTCAAATTTATTGTTATTGGAAAAGAGTTTCTGACCGCAGCCCGCGCAATGATACAGCCCGGCGCGTTTTTCCTTGTCCAGTGGTGAGGAGCAAGTCGGCTCCGTCCCTTCTGCGCGCATAATCCGGTATTGTTCAGGCGTCAGGCGCTCACGCCATTCCGCATCTGTTAATTTAAAAGGGAAATCCTTCATCTCACGCTCCGATTTCTTCCGGCCAAGCAACTCACCAATATCATAAGCAAAAGCAGCTTTGCTGACCGCGAGAGCCGAAAACCCACCTAAAAACCCGATAAATGAACGTCTGCTTATCATGTAATCTTATTCGCAGACAGCTCTTTAAAAGTTACAACGGGCCTAAGCTGCTGCTTTCATATAGTTTTTTGTTAGTTCCTCAGCAATCTGGATCGTATTGAGCGCCGCGCCTTTTCTGAGATTATCGGAAACACACCAGAAATTGAGGGCATTTTGAGCCGTGGTATCCTCGCGTACACGGCTGATGAAGACGTCATCTTCCCCGGCAATTTCGGCAGGCGTAATAAATTCCATCTCGCTTTCAAGATCAATGACGCTCACACCCGGTGCATCGCGTAAAAGCGTCTTGGCGCCTTTGGCAGAAAGCGGCTTTTCGCACTCGATATTGACCATTTCCGCATGGCCGATAAAGACCGGCAGGCGCACACAGTTCGCACAAACCTCGATAGACGGATCAAGGATTTTCTTAGTTTCCACATCCATCTTCCATTCTTCTTTTGTGCGCCCGTCATCCATGAACACATCAATTTGTGGAATGGCGTTAAATGCAATCTGTTTTGGGAACACATCGTTTTCCACCCCGTCATGCACAAAGAATTTACGGGACTGATCAAACAATTCATCCATGGCCGGCTTGCCTGCACCGGATACGGATTGATAGGTCGAAACGACAACGCGCTTAATCTTTGCGGCATCGTGTAAGGGCTTCAGCGCCACAAGCATCTGAATTGTCGAACAATTCGGGTTAGCAATAATGCCTTTCTTTGTATGTCCGGCGATATCCTGCGGGTTCACCTCCGGCACAACCAAAGGCACATCCGGATCCATCCGGAAGTGACTTGTGTTATCAATGACAACTGCGCCGGCTGCCGCTGCCTTCGGTGAATATTCGGCAGAGACTTTTGCACCAGGCGAGGAAAAAACAATATCCACGCCTTTAAAATCAAACTTGGCCAGATCCTGAACTTTTAAGTCCTGATCTCCAAACGACACCTCTTTCCCGGCAGAACGCTCTGAGGCCAGTGCAATCACATCACTGACCGGGAATTTCCGCTCATCCAGAATATTCAGCATTTCGTGGCCGACATTGCCTGTTGCCCCAACGACCGCAACCTTATAACTCATCTAATTCTCTCTTTTCCTGTCTTTCATGTTGCCCTCTTTGTGATAAAATACTTTCCAGTCTTTTAACAAGCCTTTTTTATCCGCCAAAAGATGCCCGACAGCCACCAAATTCCCTATGATGATATGCCCATCGGCGTTCTGGTGATCCGCCGTGACCGCAAAGAGCTTGAAATACTGGATGCCAACAAACCCATGCGGATGATGCTGGGCGGACCTGTGAAGGGCCAGATTCTCGAAGAAGCCTGGCAGGCCGAAGAAGTAATTGCCCTGGCCAAGCGGCTGAAAAGTCCAACCCCGCCAGAAGAAGCAACATTGCCGATTCGATCCGGCGGGGAGATTAAATGGACACTCGTTTCTATTTCACAAACACTGTATGGCAATCAGGACGCTTATATCTTTTGGGCAACAGATATTTCCGCCAGCAAGGCGATGGAAACAGATCTGCGAACCGCCGCCGAAACAGCAGATGCCATTGCCGAACAAAAATCAAATTTTCTTGCCACGATGAGCCATGAAATCCGTACACCGATGCAGTCTGTTTACGGGCTTTTGGAACTGATCGAACAGGCAAAACCACCGAGTGATATTTTAACAATGGCAAAAACCGCCAAGGATTCTGCCAGCGGCCTTTTGGAAATTCTCGATGATGTCCTTGATTTTGCCAAAATGGATGCTGACCAGCTCGAGCTTGATCTGTTTGAAGTGCCAGTCCGTACACTTGTCCGTGGCATTAACGAAGCACTTGCCGTTAAAGTCCAGGGCAAGCCTGTTGACTTATTAGATGATATTGACCAGGAAGTGCCCTTCGTAATTGTCGGCGACCCCAAACGCCTGCGCCAAATTATTATGAATTTGATGGGCAATGCCATGAAGTTCACCCATGACGGC
This sequence comes from Alphaproteobacteria bacterium, assembly GCA_028282385.1. Classification (GTDB taxonomy): domain Bacteria; phylum Pseudomonadota; class Alphaproteobacteria; order Micavibrionales; family Micavibrionaceae. The sequence goes on along the minus strand of JANQIB010000026.1, from coordinate 22,635 downwards.
TCGGTAACTATCGCTGTCTCTAAGAATGTAAAACACATTCACCCGCCCGAAGGATGTTTAGGCCTGCGTTTTGAAATCCGGGATACCGGAATCGGGATGAGCAAAGAGGTTGCCGGACGGCTTTTTAAAGCCTTTTCCCAGGCTGATAACTCCACCTCGCGCAAATATGGCGGCACCGGGCTGGGGCTGTCGATCTCCAAAAAACTCGTTGAGCTCATGGGCGGTGAAATCGGTGTAGAAAGTGAAGAAGGAAAAGGTTCGACTTTCTGGTTTGAATTTCCAACCGAGGAAGTTGACGTTAATGCAGATATTCTGGATATGCCTGAACTTGACGGCATTTCCGTGATTTCGGTTGAGGACCACCCGCAAGGGGCCAAAGAAATCGTGAAATCTCTCAAGTCGATGAATGCAACGATTGAGAGCTGTCCAACTTATGCTGAGGCACTTGACCTGATCAAGCGCCGCCCCTTTGATGTTGCCGTGATTGATCAGGGCTTACCTGACGGTCTTGGCCTGGACCTGATCCGGGAAGTCATGGAGATCCGTCCGTTTACAGGACTAATCATGTATACGGTTCGCGATGATGCAGGTCTCCAGCATACACTGCAATCGCTTGGTGTAACGTATCTTGCAAAACCGGCTAGCCGGATCGGCCTGGGTGAGGCCGTTCTAGATGCCGCAGCCAAACATGAAAAGCTTACAATTGACGGCCCAACAAAACTGATTATCGCCGAAGACACAGCCTCAGTCCGGGATGTTCTTCAGCGCCAACTTGCTCTTTTAGGCGTTGAAGCGACCTTTGCTGAAAATGGCGTTGAAGCTTTAGCAGCCGTGCGAAGCGGAGAATACGGCATTCTTATTACAGACCTGCATATGCCGGAAAAAGATGGATATGCCCTTGTCCGTGAAATCCGCCTTGATGATGAAAAACTTGGACGGCACTTTCCAATCATCGCCATGACCGCAGACGTTCAAATGTCACAGCGTCAGGCTTATATGGGGCATGGCTTTGATGAATGTCTTTTAAAACCTGTTTCTCTTGGTCATTTCAGACGCCTCCTTGTGCGCTGGGGACTTTTGAGTATTGAAGGCAATGATCAAAACCCTGTCGAAGATAACGAGATAAAAACCGAAACTGTCCCGGATATTCAAGAATCCGATGATGGTTTACCGCCGGCTATCGATCAGGATGCCATTATCCAGCAGATGGGTACACTGGATGACAATACGATCGAGATGCTGGAAATGTTTGTAGATATGACGGCACCACTGGTTGAAGAGGTGATCAAAGCTTATGAGGAAGACAGGATGAGTGCATTAATGGAAACAGCACACAGCCTGAAAGGCGCTGCAAGATCAGCCTGTGCCAATGTCCTCGGCGATCTGGCAGCAGACCTGCAAACTCATATTGAACATGGCGGTGATCAGGTTGCCGAATTGTCAGAAAAAATCCCGGTTGAGTTTGAACGCGTAAAAGAAACAGTCCAATCTCTTAAAAATACAAATTAAGGACAACTGGCTTCGTCGGTATCGGTATCCCCGTTATAAGCTCCTGCAGCGCTGGGCTGGATCATCATCCAGACCCGGAAACAGGTAGAATTATTTGGACATTTAGGATCGCTTGCATCAGCTGTACTGGTCATTTCAACCTGACCGCCGGAGGCATCAACAACATCCGCCTCGCATTCTGAAAATTCATCATCAAGCTTAGCCATCGCCGTTTGAAGGAACGCATCGGTTTTATCTGTCTGTGTATAAAAGAAAACGCCATCCGCCCCATTATAGTAAATAAACTCTTCGAATAAATCCGGAGGAGGTGCCAAAAATTTTCCAAAAGAGGCAGCAAAAATATCGGCATGATCCTGGCTATTCCCTGGGTTACCGGGACAGCGGGCATTTCGTACTTCGTCATTATCGGCATTCGGAGTATCCGGAAAACCGTCAAAAAAGCTACTGGACGGGTTAATTGGAAACGGAAAATTCGCTGTTCCGATCAGGTTGCTATCCCCGCCCGGATAGACAAGAACACATTCATGGATCGAAGAGCGGATAAAATCAATCTGGGTTTTAAGCGCCGTAAACGATTCGAACGAGCGCTGAGATGTCGCCTGCTGACTCGAAGGCTGCATAAAGGTCACCGTCAAGGCAGCCAGAAGCGCAATCGCAATCAGAATGTAGACAAGAGCGCTGCCGCGTTGTAATCGATTTTTATTCATAGCTTTTCTATTCTAACTCAAAATGAAAACCGGCCTCCACTATGACATGAAAGCCGGCTTTCCAAAACTTATTATCCGGATTATCGCTCAAGGATAACAGAGAAAACAATATAAGCAGAACTACCACCATTCAGATCAGAATCTTCAAAACAGCCCGTTGGCTGACCGTCAAATTCATTTGAGCCTGGATCGAGATCTTCATCAGCCGGGATTGTTTCACCAACCTCATGATCATCCTGAATACTGGCATTTGTCGCATTCAATGCCGGAATAGTCGTCGATCCCATAAATTCTTCATTGATCCGGCTGCAAATCCCGCTGGAAACACCAGGCAAAAATGCAATCAACTCATTTGCTGACGTTCCGGCAGTGGCACCATCCTGTCCAATCTCAGGCACTTCGAAATTATAATTGATATACCAGCGGCCATTGAAACCAGAAACAACAGCATCATCCGGCGCTGTTTGATACACAGCCGCTCCACCAAGCGGATGGAATGCCCTCTGACTGGAAGAACCATCATTAAAGTCTGTTGCAGACGGCGTTTCAAACCCAACTTCCTCTGCCGCCAAACCGCCGAGCACCATACGAACGACAGCAGTTCTTAAAGCTGTTGGGTGCTGGGTAATCGTCGCCGAGTTCAGCGCAGCGCCTTCCCTTTCCGTCGACCCAGAACCAGACCGTGTGGATTGTGTCACGGCATAAGACAAAGCCGCAAATAATGCCACCGCAATCAAGATCAGGAACAGAACGTTTCCGCTTTCGTGATGCTTTGTGTAAGACTTAAACATTAATCATTCTCCTAAACTACGATATTTCATCTAAACCCATAAAGTAATTATCCTCGACCTTTATCTCAGATTTATAAAGAATTTTCCACAGATACTTTGTTTATTTTCAAAGCTATGCCAAGTTTTTCTTGTTTACATTCACGGCCAACGCATAATTTTTCAACATTCACACGCCACCCCTGACCGCCATTCTGGGCATGTCCCACAGCTTCCCTGAATTCTGTATAACGCGCCGTCGCTTTCGCGCTAATAAAGATTGTAGACCCACTAGAGCTAATTTTCAAACCACGGTAAAGATCGGACATTCTTTCAGCAAAAACCTTCACTTCTGCAGGACTGACAGGCAAATCCCTGACTTTTGGAACATTCGGCTTTAAAGCTTCAAGTTCCTGCAGCTGCAGTCTGTATTCTGTCAATTCCTGAATTTTAATTGTTGTAAAAAGCCCGAGCGCCGCAGCAACCGCCCAGCTTATACCCGCCGCAATCAGGACAGCCTGCCCGGCATTTTGAGGCAATTTTTCCAAAAAAGCGTTCAAGTCCCCGGCAGCCTTGGGATCCATAAGCTTTTTGAGTGTTGATATGTCTATTTTTTTTAAATCCAAAACTTTTTCCGTCCAAATCCAAAAATTATTTACGTCCCCGAATCCTGACCCGTTTATCCTTTTCAACCCCCGGCAGAACCTCAACCTTAACGCCCTGAATACTTCCCGTAAAAGACGGGTTTACAAGCGCTTCCCAAGTTACTTTGCCCTTACCTAATTGGTATTTTACAAGCGTTCCGTCTAATGTTTTCAGCTCGTCCAAAAGTTCCTGAACACGAACCATATGCTTGATCGTATCGCTTTGCAGAGCCTGATTTGCCTGCATGGTCAGATTAACAGCTGCACGGTCTGTTTCCCGCTTCACGGCGGCCAGATCTCTTTTGATCATATTTGTATAAAGATATTGTCCTGCCAGAATTCCAAATAAAATCAGATTCATAAAAATCCCGACAAGAAGAAGAACACGGGCTGTCGCACGAGAAAGTTTCTCTGTTTTCAGCATCCGGTTATGCCAGGGAACAAGGTCAGCAACTTCTGCATTCACTGTGACAAAATTTGCATCCATACTTTGAATACGGGGCAACAACGTTCTGGACGCACCAATAAAAACCTGCATTCGCCCTGTATCCGGATCCCATCTCAAAGCAGAGGCCAGACCTTCCTGCTCGTACAGATAAACGGTTTCACGGTCCCAATATTCACTATTTCCCGGAAGTGCAGCAGCCAAAGGACACCAGCTGTCAGGACTGGAGGCCATTGCATAAGACGGACAAGCCAGATACCAGATCCGTTTATCCTCTACACTGTAAACAAAATGAACTTTTTCTGTTCCGCATGCCTGAGAGGCTGCATTCCAGACAGCCTCCTCTTCCATTCCGACAATATGTGGAATAGAACCGCCAATTAATTCCTGCGGTAAAAAAGGATCCAGATTCTCTTTAAAATCTTTCTTCTCACCCGCCAAACGATCCGCCACGCCAGGACGAAGACGCCTTACCCCGCCCTTGTTGTTTTCATCTGCGGCTTTATCTTTTGAGAATAATGACATCCCTAGAATGATCCTTCCATTAAGCCGCTCATCATGCTGTCCATACTCATATTCATAACGGTCAGGGCATAAATAGCACTACCAAAAGCAATTGCGAGATAAACACCGGTCAGAGCAAATGCAAGCCAGACGATCAGGCTGTGTTTGGTTTTCGCCGCCTGAGCCCGCATTTCGGCAATAGACTCCATGATTGTAGCAACCTGAGAGAGGTCGGACAAGGTCGCAAGTTCAAGCCGCTCCGTATAGGTCAATGGCTCACGGTCCAGGGCTCCACCAAGCATAATCCCGCGCTCCAGGTCTTTTGCTGTATCTATCCAGTATTGTGCAATTTCAGGCGATGTTGTTGCCTCCGAAGCCTGATCCAAAGCAACGTTGATTGGAACAAGGCCTTTAAGCATTCGTGCGCAGGCCGACATTGAATCAGCAAAGCCAAGATCTCTCAAATAACCGCCAATCATCGGGATTTTCCGGACAATTCTGGCTGTCGGCCAGTCCTTTTTTCCCTTATTCGCCATAAAGGAAATAATCACCCAGCACATGAAAACGGCAATCGCAACAGCAGTCACAATCAGAATATCCCAGGTCAGGGACAAATTGGTAACAACCGTATCGTATTTTTCCTGCTCTTCCGGGCTCGTTGGTTTATTATCTTTAAACCAATCCAGCACCATCCCCCGTCCCCAGATTAGAGATTGCACGATTGTGAAAACATCAAATCCAAGCCAGCTGAGTGTTCCCATAATCGCGCGGGTATTTTTGCGTTTTTGGGTAATGGAATGAATCGCATGCGGAATACCGTCTTCGAGCTTATTGGCCTTATCACTGGCCGCTAAAATCGCAAGTGTACCCGGATCAAAAATATTCAGCGCTTTCAGTGCATCAATAATGCCAAGACCGCGTGACAAGGCCTCACGCGCCGGGGCCAGAATATTCTGACGCATCGGGCTGCGTTCGCTTTGAATAATTTTCCAAAGAGCCACCCCCGGAGAGGTTGATGTCGACCGAAACTGAATCCCGCGCAAGAGTTGGACCTGCCACATTGTTGAGCGCGCCAGCAGTCTTTCAATCGGGGAACGTTCATGCGGACGGATAGAAAGGACATATCCATTACGTTTGCTTATTTCATTGCGAACATCATCTTCCGTTGGAAGATAAAATGTTTCAACCTCACGTTTGGCGCCAGAGGTACTATCATAGGCTATTTCCGCAATCCATTGCTGCATTCTGCCCCCTTACTCTTCCAGATAAGAGATTGCAGATTTTGGATCGACCTGGCCGCTCACAACAAGATCAATCAACCCTTCACGCCGTGTATGCACAATCACACCTTCTTCACCCGCAAGCGCATTCACATTATGAACCAAAGCATCATAGATTTTATTTCTCTGCCCGGGACCAAGGGTAATCAGGATCGCATCAAGCAATAATGTCCGTCCGGAAATTCCCGTGCGATTACACAAATCACATCCGGCAACATTGTGAGTCCGGACCTGCTCTTCGCCATCAAAACCCATCTCCGCAACCTCATCGGCATTCAGCACATCTTTGACCTTCGAATGGTGGGCGCACCCCTGACAAAGAGTCCGAACAAGACGCTGATTCAAGATCGCCCGGACTTGCTGTGACAATGTAAAAGTAGAGGAACGCTCCCGTTCAGCCGGCATCAAAGACCGTAAACGTTCAAATGTCTGAAGCGCTGTATCCGCGTGAACTGTTGAAATCACTGTGTGCCCCGATTCAGCCGCCCGCAATGAGGTTTCCACCGTATCGGCATCCCGCATCTCCCCGATGATAATATAATCAGGATCGTGACGCATGGCTGCACGGATCAGATCGGCAAATTCACCGCCCGGCATATTCGGCCTGACCTGCCATTGCGTCGCATAACGCAGCTCATATTCAATCGGATCTTCAATTGTTAAAACATGTTTGCGGCGGCGGTCAATTTCCTGCACACAGGCATAGAGCGTTGTCGTTTTACCTGATCCGGTCGGACCTGACAGCAGGATCAAACCACCACCGCCTTTAATTTCCGGAGAAAGAAGATGCGCCAGATGTTCTCCCACATCAGGATGACGCCGGAAAAGTTCGTCAAAGCCTTTCAGGGCAGCGCGATCGAGAAGACGCATCGTAATTTTTTCCCCATCCTGCGCCTGCGGCCCTGCCGCCACACGAACATCAATTCCACGTCCCTGCCAAACAAAACTAAAACGCCCGTCTTTAGGAGTCACACGATCCCCGAAGTTCAAACCAGCATCCCGTTTGAGCAGGGTTGTCAAACGCGCCATCGCATCCGCCGGCAGCAAGTGCATCGGGATAAGATCACCATCAATCCGGTATTTAATCCAGTTTGGTGTATCCGGATTATTGTCCTGAACCAAGTGAATATCAGACGCCCGAAGCTGCAAAGACTCAGCCAGCATATCGCGCTGAAACTGGTTGAGCAAAAGCCCGTTATCAACATCATCAAGCCAAAGCGCGAGTGTCTTTTCACAGCGATCTGCAGAAAGATCGTGGACCGACCGGAGCGTTTCTAACAGTTCTGCACGGTCCCATATTTCGGCTTCAACCTGTTCGACATGAAACCCGCATCGCTTTGCCGTCGATAAAAGATTATCCATCTGCCGATCATTCAGATCATTGAGCGGCGCAATTTTTAAAACGCCGTTGCGCAGCCCGATCAAATGAATACTTAAAGGAAGCCAGGACTGAACCGGCAAGACCGAACGAAGCTGGTCACCCGTTGCCCGGTCTTTAATCCCGCTTTCATCTTCATGATCAGAGGAGGACGTCGCCCCGGCCATATCCAAAAGCTGCTCGGTTGAACGGGTAAGCCCTTGTTCAAGGAACATGCTCCGCTCCCGCTGGACCATATCGAGATAGCGCTCCCGTCCTTCTTTTTTGCGATTGCGTCTCTCACTCAACTCTTGCCGACGTTCAAGCCCACCCGGCGGCCCATCACTTTTTTGACGGCGGTCTTCACCGGAGCGTTTGTCTATCGGCGTTGGCTGAACACCCTCAACAGATTGATTTTCAATATAATTGTCAGGCTCATCCATAGCGCCTCAAAAGGTTAATTCGATGTTGTGTCGGAACTCTGGCTCGTCCCCGATGATTCTGAACTATTTTGGTTAATAGAAGATAAAGATCTGTCAAAAAGCAGCAGAACCTGTTGTTTTCCATTGGTAAATTTAACTGCGCTCGGCCGAATCTCAATCCCCCACAGCACGCCGCCAATAACCGCCTCTTGATTATTGAAAATAACCCGACTCCCGCCCGGCCCAGACACGATGGCCCGGTCTCCGCCATGCGATGTAATTGTATAGCCATCCAGGACCCCCTGAACGTTACGTGACACGAGGCCGGCTGATGAAGAAGGCCTGCTTTTACTTTCCTGTCCATCTGATAAATCACTTACACTTAAGGGACGAACGTTGCTGAGAAGCTCATCATCCAGAACAATGGCCTTGCTGTCTTTATTGATTGTGCTTGTTGCTGTCCCGCGCACCGGCAGGACAAGAATGCCGCGCGCCGCATTATGCGCAATCTGAAGATCATCGAGAATAGATCCTTCGCGCACCGGTTCCCAGACCAGGGTCAACGGGCAAGCTTCCGTCGGCGCGAGTTTTGTCCCGGCATCACAACCGCCCTTTTCAATTGTCACACCATTATCATTATTGGACAGGCGGATATTTCTGACCGTTGCCTCTGCATCACCACGGTTCAAAATGGACACCGTAATAGAAGATTTGCTTTCAATCCCGCTGCCAAAATTAATTTCTTTTAACGAAGAAACAAGCAACCCTTTTCCAGGCACTGCCTCTGGAAAAACCTCGGCCTCACTTGGATCACTCGGATCAAACTCCCCGCTGAGCGGAATACTGGTCACACTTGTCGGCCCGTCATGTTCGACAACAATAACGCCGCGGGACGGTCCTTTTTGAACCGGCGCCCAACTCACAGTTACAAGACACGCTTCACCAGTCTTCAAAACCTCACAATCCGTTTCCAGACCGTATCCTGATTGCTGACTGGATTCGATATAAACCGATTCAATCTTAATTTCATTCGATGTTACATTTCTAAGAACAACAGAATCCACCAGCGCCTGACTGACATCAACCTTTCCAAAATCAACTTTATCAGGAATGGATTCAACATCATTAATCATATCCCGGCTGGCATCACCGGAACTTTCAACATCGCCGCTAACCGTTGCCGTCGACAAACGCGTCCGGCCATCATGCTTAATCAAAACTTCAATCCGGAACTTTCCGGCCTGCAACCCCTGCACCGTCAAAGCAACCGCGCAAACAGCCCCTGATTCAAGCGGCGTTAACGAACACTGGTTTTGACTGACGCTTGCCGAAACATTGGATGACGGATAGAGATCAATCGCAGAAACCGTCAGGGGCTTGATATCATCATTGCGCAGCAAAATCACAACCTGAGACGCTGATCCCAGCGCAACCGTTCCGCCATCGACCTGGGGCGTCACCGGCACAATATCAGCGCCGCTTTTGCCCGGCTTACGCGCGCCCGGATCATCAAATGCACTTTGCGCTTGTGCCTGCACCGAGAACATCATGAAAACCAGAACAAGAATGACAAAACGAAAAAACATAAGTTCCTCTGAGCAGATGAAAGCATGGCCAAACTATACGTGGCCATCCTGCTAGCAGTTTAACATGAAACCATTGTAAAAAAAGGCGTTTTTCAAAAACGCCCACAGTTTCAATAACATATTTGATCAATAATATGTGGACGGAGAAACAGTCTCTGATGATGACGGAGATGAGCTCTGCGAGCTATAAGATGGCGTACCGTAAGAAGAAGATCTTCCTGCCCCATTTACATCGTAAACTTCTACGCCAGCCCCTACGTCCGGAGACGAATCAGAATCAGATGAAACATAGGAAGAAGATGATGTGTAATTACCATCTGATGATATTGAAGGCGCATCCCCAAGCGGCTCGTAAGAAGAGGAATAAGAAGACGCTGCCGGGCGTGATGAGGAATAACTTGGCTCTTCTACTGTTTTATTCACATCATCCAGCGGTATCACCGACGAGCTTTCAACATTTTGGCCCTGGCTTTGTGTCGTAGAGTTATCAGAGCGCACAGGCTGTGCACCTTCATTTCCAATGTAACGGGACTGAAAACTGGATCTATAGGTTGACGACGCTCTTGGCACCTGTGTTTCAGCAGAAACGGGAGGAGCTGTTGATACCGGCTCTGGCGCAGTTGCTGCAACAGGAGCGGGCTGAGAAACAACTGCCGGTTCAGGCGCCACGGCAACAGGCGGCGCAGATACAGGCTGGGAGGAAGTACGCGGCGCAATAGCTGTAGCAGCAGGTTCAGGCACAGATGCCGGCTTGACAGCCGGGGCCGGTGCAGGAACCGGTGCGGCAGCCACAGGTTCAGGCGTTACACTAACCGGCACAGCGGTTGTAGAAGATGAGGACGCAGTGCCTTCTTCAAAACGATTATTGTACAATCTGGATGGTTTCGCCGTACTGCTGTCTACAGAAGAAGCAACAGGAGAAGCCTTCATCGCTTTTTGTTCAGGTTTTTGACCTGTCGTATAAGCAACAACACGCGGGCGGATCAAGAAAACAAGCTCCAGGTTTTCAGTTTCTGACGTACGGCTTTGAGGTAAAACCGGCTCCATAAAACCGGGGCCCTCATTATCAAAATTATCTTTTTCCTGAACAAGACCTGCGATTAAAACGGAATCACCCGGACGAACACGAACTTGCGTCGTTAATTCACGTTCTGTTGTCTGCGGCAACTGAATCGACGTACTCGTTCCTCCAGCACCACCATCAGAGAAAACAAAATTATCAATTTGCAAAACATCCGTTAGCTCAATTGAAATATCTGCATAGACTGTTGATTTATCCCACGTACTGCCAATATTGAGTGTGAAGCCGGAATCTACAGAATCCGTACTGACTGATGTCGAAGACGACCCGCCATCAACCAGGGTCGTTGTCACTTCGGACACATAGTTCTCCGTTTCCGCCACGCGGAGCTCTGCTGATGACCCGGAAAGAACCGTCATTTGAGGCTGGGAAATAGATTTGACTGCACCAAACCTAGAGAGAAAATCAACAACATCTGTCGGCGTTGTAATCGCCTGGGTAGTTGGCAGCCCAATACTGATCGGGTTGGTAAAGTTTGTTCCGATTGCACCATCAACCCCAACACTAAAATTAAACTTACCCGCCGTATCTAAAAGCGACCAGTCAATCCCCATTGAATTTCCGGCATTTAAAGAGACTTCCCAAATATATGTCTCAAAAACAATCATCGCCGTATTAGCCCGCAATTTTTGGAAATAGCGGACCGCAAGCTGTGCGTTTCGCTGCGTGGCTGTATAAACAAGAGTACGCGTCGCCGTATCAACACTTGGATCTGCATCCCCGCCCAAAACAGCTGAAAGACCGGAAGAAATATCTTCCATAAAAGCAGCACTATCTTCGGCCGACCCAACTGGCGGCAAAGTGACGGTAAAAGTCTGTGTATCTTTTACAATCAATCCGGCGTCCTCATAGGAACAATACATATCAGCCAGAGAACAAACACGGCGAACGACCTTATCAAGGGTGCCATGAAGATTGGCCACTGTAATCCGGCGGTTAAAGGCTTCCTCGGTTTCAAACGCCAGGGAAATATCATAGTCCGCCAGAATAAGTTGCAAAGCACCAGCTAATGTCTCATTGCGTAATTCAAACGGACCAACCAAATCACCCGGAAGCGGGTTATCAGACAGAACCTCAGGAACCAGAACATCTTCTCCCAAAGGTAAGTACATCACACTGTCCGGACGTTCATTCACAGCCTTACGCCGTTTATCCGCACCTACAGGGGATGGAATATCAACGTTTCTGGCTTCAGGCACATTGACATCCGCACAACCGCTTAAAGAAAAAAGAGACAGTACAAGCACCCCGATCAGGAGAAGGGGCGTTGTTAATTTATTTTGCACTCTTTTAATACGCATAAACTTTAAGAAGCCCTCTTGCGATAAGCTGCGAGCGTCCGCTCTACGGTTTTCAGAAGCCTGTCCTTTTGAACAGGCTTTATCAGGACAGCGCCAACATTCCAAACCTGAGCCTGCTCAAGCAAATCAGGATTATTGTCACCAGTTACAAGAATTACGGGAATATCTACGTTTTGACCACGGATAGTCTTGATAAATCCAAATCCATCCACAGGCTGCATACGGACATCGACGATAGCAATATCAATTTGTTTGTCAGCTACGGTCTGAATTGCCTGATTACCATCTGTTGCTTCTTCAACTTCATAACCCGCATCTTTAAGAAATTTTACAATCTGCATACGGACAAAATCGTTATCTTCAGCAACAAGTGCAGTCGATATCAAAGACATTGTGATTAAACCCTTGAACGAAGTGATTCACATTTATCCCAAAAGCCTATAGCATGGTTTTTACCTTTGCAATCTTATCGCGGGCTCCAGCATGCTCTTATTCCTTGCTTTTTTCTGTCACCTTGCCGGATTTTTTATTCTTTCCATCTTGTCATATATCGACCTGAAAACGCGCCTTCTTCCTAATGTATTTGTGTTTCCATTTGCAGCCATTGGCCTTGTCTTCCACGCACTGACCTTATTCGCGTATCTTTCACCGCTGGATAGCTTTGCCGGCGCAGCTGTCGGCGGCGGCCTGCTATATCTTGTACGCGCCGGAGCTAATGCCTATTACAAGCAGGATGCACTCGGCCTGGGGGATGTTAAATTACTTGGCGCAGCTGGTTTCTGGCTGGGTGTTGAAGGGGTGTTGTTTGCCCTCACCCTAGGCGCTTTCGCAGGATTGATCCACGGTATAATTTACGGCGTATCGATTGCGATAAAAACAAAACAGCCTTTAAACTTAAACCGCCTTGCCATTCCGGCAGGTCCCGGTTTTGCCTTTGGCATTGTGATAATTGCGCTCTGGTATTACCGTCATTTTTATCTTGAGGTTTTACATGGCTTTGGCACTTGAAGATATTATTGTTCTCGACCTTTCCCGGGTTTTGGCCGGACCAGTAGCCACACAAATTCTCGGCGATCTTGGCGCGCGTGTTATAAAAATCGAGCGCCCCGGTGAGGGAGACGATACACGAAGTTGGGGCCCGCCTTTCCTAAAAGATAAAGATGGCAATGACACGGCCGAAAGCGCTTATTACCTTTCCTGCAACCGTAATAAAGAGTCTGTCACTATTGATATTACAAAGCCGGAAGGCCAAAAACTGATCCGTGCACTGATGGCAAAGTCAGATATCGTGATTGAAAATTTCAAAGTTGGCGGGCTGCAAAAATACGGGCTTGAATATGAACAGGTCAAAGAGGACTTCCCGCATTTGATTTACTGCGCCATTTCCGGCTTTGGTCAAAACGGCCCCCTGGCCCAGGAGCCCGGCTATGATTTTTTAGCGCAAGCACTTGGCGGCCTGATGGCCTATACCGGAGAGCCTGACGGCACGCCCATCAAGGCAGGTGTTGCCCTGTCCGACGTCATGACAGGTCTCTACGCCGTGATCGGCATTCTTTCTGCCCTTCATGCCCGAAAAACAACAGGCAAAGGGCAAATGGTCGATCTTGCACTTTTGGATGTGACGCTCGCCGGGATGACCAACCTTGCACAATATTATCTAACCTCAGGCAAAGTGCCGCCGCGAGTCGGCAATGCCCACGCAACAATCGTCCCCTACCAGACATTTGAAACCGCAGATGGACACATCGTCATTGCCGTTGGGAATAACGGACAATTCAAACGGCTATGCTCCGTTCTTGGCCAGCCGGAACTTGCTGATGACCCGCGCTTTGAAAAAAATTCGGGCCGCGTGGAAAACAGGCAACCCCTAACAGACCTTCTGCAAACTGCTTTATTAGCTAAAAAAACCGAAGAATGGACAACGCTTTTCCTTGAACACAACATTCCTGCCGGACCGGTTAACACGATGGACGAAGTCTTTGCGATGGAGCAAATAAAGGTACGTGATATGAAAGTAAACATGCCTGAAAGCGCCCATGGAAAAGGAATAGAGCTGGTCGGTTCACCCCTGAAGCTTTCAGGAACGCCCGTATCGTATCGGAAATCGCCACCAACTTTGGGCGAAGACACAGAAGCCATACTCAAAGACCTGCTGAAGCTCAATCCTGATGAAATAGACACTTTAAAAGCGGATAAGGTGATCTAAGGTTCTTGCGCTTTTATGTAGAGTGGGTTTATATGCGACTTTATGAGCCCATTTGAAAAGATCGACCGCAGCGCTTTTTCCCATAAACATCTGATTGGCATTGAAGATTTATCAGCAAACGAGATCAATATGATCCTCGACCTGGCGGATTACTATGCCGACCGGCTGGATGACCGTGACTTCAAACCAGACATCTTGAAAGGCGCGATTGTCCTGACTCTGTTTTTCGAAGATTCCACCCGAACGCGAACCTCGTTCGAATTTGCCGCCAAACGCCTGGGCGCACACGTCGTCAATATGGATATGCGTAGCAGCTCAATGAATAAAGGCGAAAGCCTCCTCGATACGATCCAAACCCTGAACGCTATGCTGCGCCCGGATGCCATTATCGTGCGTCATTCTGAATATGGCGCGCCACAATTTGTTTCGACGATCGTAGACTGTCCTGTTATTAATGCCGGGGACAGCTGGCGTGAACATCCCACGCAAGCGCTCCTCGATGCACTGACGATACGGCGCCATCTTGGCAAAATAGAAGGTCTTACCGTTGCGATGATTGGGGATATTGCACACGCCCGGACGGCAGCGTCCGATATGATTCTACTCTCAAAAATGGGAGCTAATATCCATGCCATAGCTCCGGACGTTTTAATGCCGGAGAAATTCCCGTCTGATAAAATAAAGCCATTCAACTCTGCCGAAGAAGGCCTAAAAGGCGCAGATATCATTATTTCAGACCGGATCTATCTTGAACGCATGAAATCAAGCCCGATCAAATCTGAATCCGAATATTTTAAACAATATGGCGTTACGCATGAAAAACTCGCTTTTGCTAACCCCGGCGCACTGGTGATGGCACCGGGACCGATCATCCGCGGTGTACAGATCGCAGATGACGTCGCCGACGATCCTGACCGCAGCCTGATTTTAGAGCAGGTCCGTAACGGCGTCCCCACCCGCATGGCGGTCATGGACATCCTGATGAAAGGTAAGTTTTAAGATGATGTCATTGCGAGGAGGCAACGCCGACGAAGCAATCCAGAATTGTGCTTTAACGCACTGGATTGCTTCGCTACGCTCGCAATGACAATGATATACGCAATCACCGCACTCTTATCCTATCTTCTGGGCTCAATTCCCTTTGGCCTCGTGCTATGCCGGATCGCAGGTTATGGCGATATCCGCAAGATCGGTTCAGGCAATATCGGCGCCACAAATGTTTTACGCACAGGCAACAAGCCTCTTGCGGCATTAACCCTGATCCTCGATAGCGGAAAAGGTGCCATTGCCGTTTTGCTGGCTTATTACTTTGTCGATTTTAATGCGGCAATGATGGCCGCCTTCACCGCATTGCTCGGCCACCTCTATCCGGTCTGGCTGAAATTCAAAGGCGGGAAGGGCGTGGCTACAACACTGGGAACGCTGATTGCCCTCAAATGGCCACTTGGCCTGATGGCCTGCGGGATATGGCTTTGCGCTGCTGCCATCTTCCGCTATTCCTCCCTGTCAGCTTTGATTGCAGTTGGGGCAACACCGCTCTTGTCTCATTATATGTATGGCGATGCAAATCTCTCCGGCCTGTGCGCTTTTATTGCTGCGCTGGTTTATATCAAGCACCGTGAAAATATTAAGCGCCTGTTTGCAGGGGAAGAACCAAAGATCGGGAAGAAAAATAGCGCCGCAGGCAATAAAATTTAAACACAAAGGGCACAAAGTTAGACAAAGTTTTTTTATAAACCTATTTGCCTTTGTTTTACTTTGTGAACTTTGTGTTAAAAATAAAAAATTTGAAAATAGGAAATGGCTGATTTATTTACAAAACCAACCGCACCACAAAAAGATTTTTCTGAGTCTGAAAAATTAAACTGGCTGCGTTTAATTCGCACTGATAATGTCGGCCCGGTCACCTTTTACCGTTTAATTGAACGTTTTGGTACAGCAAGCGAAGCTCTGAATGCTTTGCCGCATCTGTCAAAGCGCGGCGGCAAAGCCAAACCATTAAATGCCCCTACTTTCGAATCTGTTGAAACCGAACTTGAAAAGCTCCACAAGACCGGCGCTGATATTATTTGCGCCGGTGAAGAAAATTATCCCCTACCGCTCTCTGCCATTGAAGATGCCCCACCGGTCCTGACCTATAAAGGCAATCTGCGCCTGACCCGCAAAAACGGAATTGGTATGGTTGGCGCACGGAATGCCTCACTGAATGGCCGCAAGCTGACAGAAAAACTCGCGCATGCGATTGGTAAAGAAGAGATCATGGTTATCTCCGGTCTTGCCCGCGGTATTGATACAGCGGCTCATAGCGCCAGCCTTGAAAGCGGAACTGTCGCCGTGGTCGCCGGGGGCATTGATGTGATTTATCCGCGCGAAAATGAAACGCTGTATCATCAAATCTGTGAGCAGGGTTTAATTGTTGCCGAAAGCCCGTTCGGGATGGAACCACTTGCCCGTCACTTCCCACGCCGCAACCGCATTATTTCCGGCCTGTCCTGCGGTGTCGTCGTCGTCGAAGCCACGCTGCGTTCCGGCTCACTTATCACCGCGCGGCTGGCCGCCGAACAGGGCCGGGATGTTTTTGCCGTACCAGGTCACCCGTTCGATCCGCGCGCGGAAGGTCCCAACCGCCTGATCAAAGACGGCGCCGTCATGGTCCAGTCCGCACGTGATATTTTAGAGAACATCAATGCATTCACAGGCAGTGGACTGAAGGACCACGATCAGTTTTCATGGATCACACCACCGGCAGAAGAACAGGATATTGAAGGCTCTTTTGAAGACGAACCAAGCCTTGATGACCTGCGCGAAGTCCTTCTTTCTCATTTGTCAGAAATTCCCTGCCCGGTTGACGAACTCGCCAGAACATGCCAAGTGAGCGTAAGCAATGTACAGGTTGTCCTGCTGGAATTGGAACTGGCGGGACGTCTTGAACGCCTTCCCGGCGGGCGCGTTGCCTTGATAAATATGAATTAAAAGAAGATATGGCACAAAACCTCGTTATCGTAGAATCCCCGGCAAAAGCCAAAAAAATTGGCGGTTATCTCGGCCCCGGCTATGAAGTCGTGGCTTCTTACGGTCATGTGCGCGATCTTGTCAATAAAGACGGCTCGGTTCTGCCGGATGAAGAATTTAAAATGAAATGGGAATTAGGCGACCGCGCGTCCAAACCCGTCAATGAAATTAAAAAGCTCGCCAAAAAGGCAGAAGCGATTTACCTCGCACCTGACCCCGACCGTGAGGGGGAAGCCATTGCCTGGCATGTACAGGAACTTTTAAATGATGCGGATATTATAAAAGACAAAAGAGTTCACCGCGTCACTTTTACTGAAATCACTAAGAAAGCGGTAGCCGATGCCTTTACCCATGCCCGCGAACTGGATCAGGATTTAATTGATGCTTACCTTGCCCGACGGGCACTGGACTATCTCGTCGGGTTTAACCTTTCACCCGTACTCTGGCGGAAACTGCCCGGCTCACGCTCAGCCGGCCGGGTGCAGTCCGTGGCGCTACGCCTGATCTCAGAACGTGAAAGCGAGATTGAAGCCTTTAAAGCACAGGAATACTGGTCAATCGAAGCACTGCTTCACTCTCAGGATGGTGCGCCTTATACAGCCCGCCTCACCGTGCTGGCCGGCAATAAGCTTGGCAAACTTGATATCGGTTCTGAAGAGGACGCAAATAAAGCTACTGCACGGATTAAATCCAAAAACCTGTCCGTTCAAAAAGTTGAAAAGAAACAGGTTCGCCGGAACCCGTCGCCGCCCTTTATTACATCCTCCATGCAAATGGAAGCCGCACGTAAACTCGGCTATTCGGCTGCGCAGACTATGCGTCTTGCCCAGCGTCTCTATGAAGACGGGCTGATTACCTATATGAGAACGGACGGGACCGATCTCTCGCAAGAGGCCGTCGCGCAGGCCCGCAGCCTGATTAAATCAGATTATGGCGATAAATATCTGCCCGACAGCCCGCGCCTGTTTAAATCCAAAGCCAAGAATGCACAGGAAGCGCACGAAGCAATCCGCCCGACAGATCTATCCATCCTGCCGGGACGCAAAGGATCACCGACTGATGAACAGGAACGCCGGCTGTATGAACTCATCTGGAAACGCACCATGGCCAGCCAGATGGAGCAGGCCGTTCTCGATCAGGTCGCTGCCGATATTTCTGACGGGACAGATGATGTCGTCCTGCGCGCAACCGGCTCTGTCATCGCATTTGACGGTTTTCTGACGCTTTACCACGAAGATAAAGACGATGAGGAAGATGATCTTGATGGCAAGGACCGCCGCCTGCCGCCACTCACTGAAGGTGATTCCGCAAAACTCATGGAAGTGCGCGAAAACCAGCATTTTACCCAGCCTCCGCCGCGTTACACGGAGGCCTCGCTTGTTAAAAAAATGGAAGAGCTTGGCATTGGCCGCCCGTCTACTTATGCCTCTATCCTGCAGGTCCTGCGCGACCGGAATTATGTATCGATGGACAAGAAACGCTTTGTCCCGGAAGATCGCGGACGGATCGTCACCACTTTCCTTGTGAAATTTTTTACGCGCTATGTTGATTATGACTTCACCGCCAACATGGAAGAAGAGCTTGATGCGATTGCCTCCGGCCATGTTGAATGGAAAGAAGCACTGCGCCAGTTCTGGATTGATTTTTCAAAAGCGGTGGAAGATACAAAACCGCTCACCATTACAGAAGTCCTGGATTATCTGGACGCGGAACTCGGTCCTCACTTCTTCCCGCGCGGTGATGAAGACCGCGAATGCCAGGCCTGTAAAGCGGATGGACGCGAGAATGGACGACTCGGCCTGAAGCTTGGCAAATTTGGCGCCTTTATCGGCTGTTCCAACTATCCGGATTGTAAATTCACCAAACCTTTAGAAGTCGCCGAAGAAGGCGGAGACGCCACGGCCGCGCTGGCCAATGAACCAAAAGTTCTTGGTAATGATCCGGACACGGGCCGTTCTGTGTCGCTGCGCCGCGGACCTTACGGACCATATGTCCAGATTGACCCGGCGCTCGAGGCCGTTAAAGAAATCGAAGAACTGAATGACGCGGCCTATAAAGAGTGGGAAGAAAAAGTTAAAGTCGCCGAAGCTGAAGGGAAAAAACGCAAACCCGGCAAGCCGAAGAAAAAAGCGCTGCCCAAACCAAAACGTCAGGGCCTGCCGCAGGGGACAGATGTGGCTGATGTTGACCTCGACCTTGCGCTAAAACTACTTTCCCTGCCGCGTGATGTCGGCATTCACCCGGAAAGCAAGGAAATGATTAAAGCCGGGATTGGCCGTTTCGGCCCCTATTTACTTCACCAGGGAAAATTCAAATCTATCCCGAAAGATGATGACCTATTTACTATCGGCATGAACCGCGCCGTAGAGCTTCTCGCACAAGCACCAAAGCGCAAACCGTCCAAGAAAAAAGCAACCAAAAAGACCGCGAAAAAATCTGCCAAGAAAACGACAAAGAAGTCAGCTAAGAAATCGAAAAAGAAAACTTAAATTTTGACTGACCTCCCGCAAAAAAAAGATATTGTCCGCCTGCTTTCAGATAGCCAACAACCTATGACCAAGCGGGAAATTGTTCGTGCCTTTGGCATTAAAGGTGATGACCGGCGTGCCCTCAAAGATCTTCTACGCAGCCTCGAAAATGACGGCGCAATCATCAAACATTCCGGCGGCGCCTATGGATTACCCAAAGGATTGCCCTCCGTGACGGTTGCACAAGTCTACGAGATTGATATTGACGGGGACGTCTTCGCCCGGCCGGCCGAATGGGATGAAGCCCTGCTTGGGGATCCTCCACGCATTGAAATTGTACCAGACAAGCGAGGCCACCCTGCCTTGAAAGAAGGCGACCGCGTTCTGGTTTCGACGCGCAAATTCACAGATGAACTTTATGAAGGAAGAGTCCTGCGCCGGCTTGATGATCCGCGCGGACAGGTGCTTGGTGAAGTTGTCAAAATTAAAAATGGCTTTGTCTTAAAGCCGACCAACAAAAAAGCTAAATACGATTTTGATATCCCGCAGAAAGATTTAAATAATGCCCAGCCCGGAGATTTAGCCGTCGGCGAAATTCAACCCTCACGTGGAGCCCGGCGCAAACATGTGCGTATCGTAGAAGTCATTGGCAGCCGTGATGATCCAAAAGCGATCTCGCTTATCGCCTTGCATGAAGCGGGGCTGCACGAACGTTTCCCTGAAAAAACCATCAATGAAACGAAAGGAATGAAAGTTCCTGATCTTGGCAAGCGCGAGGATTTGCGCTCCATTCCACTTGTCACGATTGATGGCGCAGACGCGCGGGACTTTGATGACGCCGTTTTTGCTGAAAAACTGGAAGACGGATCTTATCACCTGATCGTGGCCATTGCCGATGTTGCCTATTATGTCCGGCCCGGCAGCCCTTTGGATACCGAAGCTTACCGCCGCGGGAATTCGACTTACTTCCCCGACCGGGTTGTTCCAATGCTTCCTGAAGCCCTCTCAAATGATCTCTGTTCTCTGCGGCCAAAAGAAGAACGTGCCTGCATGGCGTTTCATCTCTGGATTGATGAACACGGCAATCTTAAAAAACACAAAATCGTCCGCGGTCTCATGCGCTCCGCCGCGCGACTGATTTATGAACAGGTTCAAGCTGCAAAAGACGGTATGCCGGATGATATAACTGGCCCCCTCATGGAAACGGTAATCACGCCGCTCTATGACGCTTATGACATTCTTGATAAAGCCCGGCAAAAACGTGGCGCACTTGACCTCGATCTCCCCGAACGGCAAATCCTGATTAATGACAAAGGTGAGATGACAGGCGTTAAACCACGGACACGCCTTGAGGCTCATAAGCTGATCGAAGAGTTTATGATTCTGGCCAATGTTGCTGCGGCGCAAGCGCTTGAAGCTAAAAAAGCACCCTGTGTTTACCGCGTACATGATCGCCCGTCCCATGAAAAACTGGATAGCGCGCGCGAGTTTTTAGATGCGTTTGGGTTATCTTTACCAACCGGCGGCGTTGCCAAACCTGCACAGATTAACCACCTTCTGCACAAAGCTTCGGAAATGGAATATAGCCACTTGATCAGTGAGGTTATTCTTCGCACACAATCACAGGCCATTTATCACCCCGAAAATATCGGCCATTTTGGATTGGCGCTGAACAAATATGCACACTTCACCTCCCCGATCCGCCGTTATGCAGACCTGCTGGTGCATCGCTCTCTTATCCGTGCCTATGGTTTAGGTGAAGGCGGCCTCAGCGATGAAGAAGCCGTCACACTCGAAGAGAAAGCTGATCATATTTCCCAGACAGAGCGCACCTCGATGGAAGCCGAACGCGCCGCCGTTGACCGCTTTACCGCCAGCTGGATGGCAAATCGTGTCGGTGCAGAGTTCGCGGGCAGAATCAATGGCGTCACGCGCTTCGGGCTTTTTGTCACACTGGATGAAACGGGTGCCGACGGGCTTGTCCCGATGCGCTCCTTACCGGATGATTTTTACGTTCATGACGAGCAGCAGCATGCACTGATCGGCCGGCGACAGGGGCGGATTTACCGGCTCGGCGCACCGGTTATGGCGCGCGTCGTCGAAGCCGATAAACTCACCGGATCCTCGGTTTTTGAGTTGGCCAGCGATGACAGCGCCGATATTCCAGGCATTAAATTTACCCGGCCCAAGAACCTTCAAAACGACCGGAAATCAGGCCCGCGCAGCAAGAAGAAACCTTTAAAAAAGCATGGAAAACCAAGAGTTAAAGGCTCTAAAAGGGGAAAAAGACGTAAATAACATTTGACCCGCGGCCCAAAATCCTTATATTGCGGGGCGAAATTCTAGAGCTTGAAGGAATAAGAAAATGGCTAAAAAAGGTGGAGCAGTTAAAGTCCGTATGGAGAGCAGCGCAGGAACGGGATACCGTTACTATAAGAAAAAAGGCGCAAAATATACGGAAAAGCTCAAAATGAAGAAATATGACCCGTGGGCAGTAAACCCGGACACGGGCAAACGCGGCATGCATGTTTTGTTCGAAGAAAAGAAAATGCCGCCGCATAAAAAGAACTAGATCAGAATAAAAAAACCGCCGAAAGGCGGTTTTTTTATGAAACGGCTTTACGCTCTTCCTTTTTATATTCCTCCGGATCAATCCGGCCGACATTTTCAAAAAAGGTTGCATTCCGCCCTGACTCCTTGGCTTCATAAAGCGCTTTATCCGCCCGGTCCAGGACCTCGGCAACGGTATAGTCACCCGCTTCGATAATTGCCCCACCGATAGAAGCAGTCACTGTAAGCTGGCCTTCCGGTACATTACATACAAACGGCACATCAGAAATCGAACGACGTAAACGTTCACCGACATGATAAGCAGTTTCTTCAGAAACATCCGGCAGAAGCACAACAAACTCCTCTCCACCGAAACGAGCCACCATGTCAAAACCACGAATATTATATTGCAGGCGTTCACCATAAATTTTTAGAATCTCATCTCCAACTGTATGGCCGTGCGTATCATTAATCTTTTTAAAATGATCGATGTCCATGATCAGAACACCAAACTTCTTATCCGCCTCTTTATTTTTGACAATCAGCTTTTGTAGGTGAGTTTCAAAATAACGGCGGTTATAAAGCCCAGTTAATGAATCCACCAGCGCCAAAGAAAGAGAAATTTCATAGGTTGCCCGCAGTTTTTCCTGAAAGCGTTTGCGGCGGATTTGTGTCCGGACACGAGCCAAAAGCTCATTCCGGTCAACGGGCCGCAGAATATAATCATGTGCACCGATCTCCAGGCCATGCGCAATACGCGGCATATCTTCATCCGTACCGATCATCAAAATCGGCA
>JANQIB010000110.1 GCA_028282385.1 Alphaproteobacteria bacterium | reverse complement strand
ACAGAAGCTGCCCTTTATTTGCCATGTCCTGTAGGCGTAGCACACCGGTGGTGGTTTCTTCGGAGATCCCTTTGATTTCGTCAAAATAATCCGGGTATTTGTCATGCATGATTTTGGTCAGGTCGCCGCCATCATCCAGAATCATATTCGGTTTCCAGCCATCAGGGCCGTGAATGGTTTGTTCAATGCACCACTCATATTCCTCTTCCGTTTCCTCTTTCCAGGCAAAAACAGGCGTTCCGGCGGCGGCCACCGCAGCGGCGGCATGGTCCTGCGTTGAAAAGATGTTACAGGAGCTCCAGCGGACTTCCGCGCCCAGGGCCTGCAGCGTTTCAATCAGCACAGCCGTCTGGATCGTCATATGCAGGCAGCCGGCAATGCGTGTGCCTTTGAGCGGCTGATCTTTACCGTACTCCTCGCGCGTCGCCATCAGGCCGGGCATTTCGGTTTCGGCAATCTCAATCTCCTTGCGGCCCCAGTCCGCGAGGGAAATGTCTTTTACCTTGTAGTCGTTTTCAACGGCTTGCGGGTTGGCAGTCATGGGGGGAAATCTCCTGATGTTAAGGGTTTGTTTACGTCTATCGGATACTTTGAAAGTAAATCACGGCTAGGGTATAGCAATGAAACCACATGATTTCAATGATTCAGGCATTTTGCCAACATACACCTATAGGCCAAGTCCGATCGGGGCCCGGGCCTACCAGATTCTGCGCTTTACAAAAGGGCTTGCCGAAGAAGCGCAGCCTGTCGGGGACTATACGGTTTTAGACAAAAACGAGGACCCGCTTTTATCTGAAAAGAAAGTGATGAATGTCGTTTCGGCCCTGAACGGGCGGGAAAAACTGATCCAGCTTGGGGAAGAAACAAAATCCCGCCAGCTTTTTCATATTTTAAATGATGGCACAAACGGGCAGCCAATGAAGATCATGTTCACCAGCTATGACGGGACAGGCGTGTCCGAAGAAAATGCCCTTTTGCAAATGGAAAGGCCGAACTGATGATTGATAAATTACAGCTTATTTGTGACTTTGCATCCGATAAAAATATCCCGGAAGTTTTTTTGGAAAGTACCTATGTCTCCGCAGCAGATGTTTCCGCAACCGAAAGTCTGGATCTGAACAAGTCATGATGTTCTATAAATGTTCCACGTGGAACATTAGGCATAATCAAAAGCAGCAGTATAATATTTGACATAATAAAGTAATTGTACTATGTTCTTTTTACTATGGATTTGGAAAACACATTTGCAGAAAAAGCCGCTGACCTTTTGGGGCAGGCGCCTTGGATATCCTTGCGCCAAAGCATTGGGGTGATAAACAAAATATATCCGGGTTTGCTTCACTTAGATCTTGATGAAATCAATTTTCTAAATGGCACTGCCTCTTTAAGGGTAACGCGTACAGATACAAGGGATAGGCTTATATTGAAAAGCACTATGGAATATGATTCTTCCATACGTCAAACGCCAAGCAATAATACGCCTTTTCTACCAAAAACCCTCAAGAGTTTTTGGGTGATAGGCCCTAAAAAATCATTCATGTCTTTTGATCCGGATATGCCCTTTAAGGTTATTCTGGAAAGGTTATTACCTGATCTCGCCGACCAGTTTCAAACTTCCTTACAGACTGCTGAACAAGCTCCGGCGGCAACAGCCTAACGCTCCAGATCCCGGTGATGGGTGGTGGCCGTATAGCTACTTTCCTCCAGCCATTTTGCCAGCAGATCTGCAATATAGACCGAGCGGTGATGACCGCCGGTGCAGCCAATGGCGATCGTCAGGTAGCTTTTGCCTTCTTTCTGATATCGGGGCAGCAGGGGATCAAGCAGGGATTTTATATTTTCGATAAAATCAGAGAAATCCTCGTCTTCTTCGATATATTTTTGCACCGGTTCATCTTGGCCGGTCTGATCCTTGAGCGTGTCATCCCAGTAAGGGTTGCGCAAAAAGCGGGCGTCAAAAATCATATCCGCTTCCCGCGGCAGGCCATGTTTGAACCCGAAAGACATCAGGGTCAGGTTCATAGCGCCTGCGCCGCGTGTCTCAAAATGACCCTGTATGATCCGGCGGAGATCATGGATTGAAAGCTCAGTGGTGTCGACCACAATATCGGCTGCATCACGGAGCGGGTGAAGCAGTGTGGTTTCCTTCTTAATGCCGGCGCTGACGGGCCGGTCCTTGGCCAGGGGATGACGGCGGCGCGTCAGGGCGAACCGATTCTGCAGGGTCGCTTCATCGCAGATCAGGGTGACCAGGGTTGCGTTCTTGCCTTCCGAAAGCCTTATAATCTCTTCAATGTCAAAGCCGCGGGTACGGGTATCAAAGCCAATCGCAATGGGTTTATTCTGCGGTTCATCCTGTTCTATAAGTTGCTCGACCAGTTGGACCGGGAAATTATCGAAAACCTCATAGCCGAGATCTTCAAGTGCATCCAGGGCCGAAGAAAGGCCCGCACCGGACAATCCAGTGATAAATACGATACGGTTAGGCCCTTTATTTTTTATACTCATTTTTGCCTCATGACACGCTCTTGAGGATCACAATGAACCGTGCGCCACTGACCCGGTCCACTTCATCAAGACGGTTCTCGGCCCAGATTTGACCCTCATGCGCCTCAATGATCTGGCGTGAGATGGACAGGCCCAGACCGGAATGATCGCCATAGGATTCATGATCCGGGCGCTCTGTATAGAACCGTTCAAAGATGGTTTCGATTTTATTATCCGGAATGCCCGGCCCTTCATCTTCAACTGTGATATGGATATTATTTTCCTCGCGCGTGACGGTGACGGTGACCAGTTTGCCGGGGGGAGAAAAAGACAGGGCGTTTGTAAATAGATTACCAAACACTTGTGCCAGTCTGTCTTCATTTCCGCGCACAAAAACCGGTTGGGCAGGCAGGGTCAGCATAATATTAGCCTCACTGCTTTCCTCCCCTTGCGCGCCGGCGCGGCTGAGCGGTTTTTTATAAGCATCGCGCATATTGTGCAGCAGGGACTTCAGGTCCACGGTTCCCATTTCATCACGGGAGAGCTCGGCATCCAGCCGTGAGGCGCTGGAAATATCGCTGATCAGCCGGTCGAGGCGTTTGACATCATGCTGAATAATATCCATCAGTTTTTTGCGGCTTTCATTATCCTCCACGCGGCTGGCAGTTTCCACAGCGCTGCGTAAGGATGTCAGCGGGTTTTTAATCTCATGGGCAACATCGGCCGCAAAACGTTCGATCGTATCCATCCGGTTCCACAGCGCCTGCGTCATATCACGCAGGGCCAGAGACAGCTCGCCGATTTCATCGCCGCGCGGGCTCATATCCGGAATTTCGCCTTCGCGGGATTTTCCGGTGCGCACGGCTTCAGCCGCGCGGGCCAGGCGCTGGAGCGGTTTGCTGATCAGTCCGGACAGGTAAAAGGACAGCATGACCGTAATGCCGAGCGAACCCAGAAAGACCCGGAATACATCGACCCGGACCTCTTCAATTTTGCGTTCCAGCTCGGTGCCGTCACGGGTGAGCTGCACAACGCCCATGACCTGCTTGATTTTTTGGATTGGTGCGGCGGCTGTTAGAACAAAGCTTCCGTCCTTTTGGATCCAGGCCGTGGCCTGAAGATTACCCTGAAGAGCGGCAAGAGAATCAGGGAACTGGTAAAGGTCGCCGACTTTATCTTCCGGGAAAGGCTGCAAGTTAATCTGCATTGGAATCAGGTCCAAAAAGCGCGTTGCGGATTGTGAAAATAACGCATCAATGCTTAGGGGTTCGCGCACCGGGGCCAGTTCTTCCATCTGCACAATTCCGCCCCCGCCGCCGGGGGCCTCCAGCTTGTGAGAATCGATCAGGACCATCCCGTCAATTGAAAAAAGCCGGATCCGGCTGGTGCCGATCCGGGCGAGCCGCCGGACCATCCGCCGGGCGAGCTGGGGTTTGATGGCTTCAGTGGCCAGCGGGTCTTCATAAGGGATCGGCGAGACATGAAAGACTGGACGCACGGCGCCTTCGGAAATGGCCCCGCCAAAGAGACGGGCTTCGGATTTTAAGGCTTCAAGCTCGGCTTCCACCAGGCTGTCCGTATACTGCCCAAGATACAGGATCCCGGCGCCCAGGATCATAATGGCGATAATATTCACCGCCAGGATCTTCCTGGTCAGGCCGCTCATTGAATCGCTTGATGAGGTCCAGCGCTCTTTCGGGCGGCGTTTTAACTTTGGAAGTTTCTTAAGAATCCTTGTAGCGGTAGCCGATACCATAGAGGGTTTCGATCTGGTTGAATTCGGTGTCGACATTTTTGAATTTTTTGCGGACCCGTTTGATATGGGAGTCGATGGTTCTGTCATCAACATAGATATTCTCACCATAGGCCAGATCAATCAACTGGTCTCTGTTCTTGACATGCCCTGGGCGCTGGGCCAGCGCTTTAACCAGCAGGTATTCGGTCACGGTCAGGTTCACCGGCTGGCCTTTCCAGGTACATAAATGCCGGTCATCATCCAGCGTCATGTTCCCGCGCTCAAGCACGTTGGCGCCTTTAGGCGCGCTAGCGTCGGTTTCACCGGCTTCGTCTTTGTTCATCAGTTCCTGCCGGCGTAAAAGCGCGCGGATCCGCTCGATCAGCAGGCGCTGGGAAAACGGCTTGGTAATATAATCGTCCGCGCCCATGCGCAGGCCAATCACCTCATCGACTTCATCATCCTTGGAGGTCAGGAAGATAACGGGAACGGCGGAATTTTCGCGCAACTTTCCCAGCACTTCCATGCCGTCCATGCGCGGCATCTTGATATCCAGTACGACCAGGTCGGGGGTGTTTTCGGTGACACCTTTAAATCCCTCTTCCCCGTCGGAATAGGTTTTGACTTTAAACCCTTCGGCCTCCAGGGCCATGGAAACAGAGGTCAAAATGTTACGGTCATCATCAACCAAAGCAATATTCTGGGGCATATCTTTAAATCCTTTCCCTTTCCTTCTTATATAGCCCCTGAAAAGCTGCAGCAAGAGGGCAGATTTAAGGTGATTTTGGGGCCAAGCCCCTGCGCTTTCAGGTTGAGTCTTTTATAATGATACAGAATTCATACAACTAAAGATTTTATTTATGGAACATAATTTTATGTTTATATAATTAAATATCAAAATAGTTAACAAACATAACCTAAAAGTTGAAAAAATAAGTTTTTTAGAATATAAAATAATAATTCTGTGAAAAAACAAAGTTTTTCTTGTG
The DNA here is from genome assembly GCA_028282385.1 of Alphaproteobacteria bacterium. Taxonomy (GTDB): domain Bacteria; phylum Pseudomonadota; class Alphaproteobacteria; order Micavibrionales; family Micavibrionaceae. Next base: position 344 of record JANQIB010000110.1, on the reverse strand, counting down.
AGTTAAGTAACTATGTAGGAGGGTTATTATGACACAAACTTATGTACAAATTCGTGTTCCACAGAGCTTGTCTTTTGGAACTTTTGCGCGCGCGGTTAGTAATCAAGTTGATAGCGTTGTTGGTATCAGCCGGGATTCTCATAAGAAAGGGTATGCTTGTGCAACTCTTCGTGGAGAAAACATTCAGCGCGATGCTGAAGCTTTGAGAAGTAATGGTTGGAATTTTGTAGGAGCTTAATTTTAGCCTTCTATTAAAACAAAAAAACCGCCTGTTACCGGGCGGTTTTTTTGTTATTCCTGTCATCCCGAGCAAGCACCGTCAGGTGTGCCGTCGAGGGATCTTA
>JANQIB010000056.1 GCA_028282385.1 Alphaproteobacteria bacterium | reverse complement strand
CTTTGCGCTGGAACTGACCAGATGTGCGGGCGGGGGAGATCCGGCCACGCTGACCCATGTGTCTCCGAAATCCGGTCATGCGGTGAGCAGGGCGCAAGCCGCGCCGTATAAGGAAAAGCTTTTGGAGTTGCCTTTATTTTTACGCCCCCCTCTCCCTAACCCTCTCCCCCACGGGGAGAGGGAAGCCGCGCAAAGCGCGGCGGGTGAGGGGGCAGATATTTTATGTGGTTTAAAGTTAACCGGATACTTCCTTGAGCACTGGGCATTCAATCACCATACCAAAGGCGTACCGGACGCCCGCCTCAGATTTCAGGAGAAATTTGAGAAAACACTTGGCGAGCAGGCGGCTTAAAGGCTAAACACTTTATCTATGGCAAAAAAGAAACAGCCGGATATAGAGCCCCAGATCATCGACAGTTCGATTAACGACCTGCTGAGCGAGCGGTATTTGTCTTATGCGCTCTCGACGATTATGAGCCGGTCTCTGCCCGATGTGCGCGACGGGATGAAGCCAGTGCACCGGCGGTTGCTCTATGCGATGTACCAGCTCCAGCTTAACCCGGAAAAACCGCCGAAAAAATCTGCGCGCGTGGTCGGGGATGTGATTGGTAAATATCACCCGCATGGCGATAGCTCCGTTTACGATGCGCTGGTGCGGCTCGCGCAGGATTTTGCCGTGCGTTATCCGCTGATCGACGGGCAGGGCAATTTCGGCAATATTGACGGCGATAACGCCGCGGCCATGCGATACACCGAAGCGCGCCTGACAAGCGTTGCGCAGCTTCTTCTCGAAGGAATTAATGAAAACGCGGTTGATTTCCGCCCGACTTATGACGGGTCCGAAGATGAACCTGTTGTTCTGCCCGGTGCGTTTCCAAATCTTTTAGCCAACGGGTCGAGCGGGATTGCCGTGGGGATGGCAACCAACATTCCGCCCTTCAATGTTGCTGAACTTTGTGAAGCGATGCTGGCCATGCTCGAAGAGGATCTGGATGACAAGAAGCTGGCCAAATATATTCCGGGGCCGGATTTCCCAACGGGCGGAATTTTAATCTCTGACAAGAAAGATATTGTTGACGCTTACAAGACCGGGAAGGGGGCTTTCCGCCTGCGCGCCAAGTGGGAAAAAGAAGACCTGAAAGGCGGCGGATATCAGATTATTGTCACGGAAATTCCCTACCAGGTTCAGAAATCCAAACTGATTGAAAAAATTGCCGAGCTGATTAACGCCAAAAAGCTGCCGATGCTTGACGATGTACGCGATGAAAGCGCGGAAGATATCCGCCTTGTGCTCGTCCCGCGCTCACGCAATGTGGAAGCTGAACTTTTAATCGAAGCGCTGTTTAGAAACTGCGACCTTGAAACACGCTTTAACATGAATATGAATGTGCTGGAGATGGGGATCACCCCGCGCGTGATGAGCCTGAAAGAGGTGCTGCAAAGCTGGCTCGATCATCAGCAGGTGGTTCTGGTCCGCCGCTCCCAGCACCGGCTTGAAAAAGTTCTTCACCGCCTGGAAGTTCTGGAAGGGTTTCTGACCGTTTACCTGAATGTTGATAAAGTCATTAAAATCATCCGCACGAAGGACAAGCCGAAAGAAGAATTGATCAAGGCATTCAAGCTAACGGAAGTTCAGGCCGAAGCAATTTTGAATATGCGTTTGCGCTCGCTGAATAAATTGCAGGAAATTGAACTGAAAGGTGAGCATGATGAGCTTTCCAAAGAGCGGGATGATCTGCAAAAACTGATTAAATCCGAGGCACGGCAATGGACGGCGATTAAAAAGCAGATCAAAGGTCTTGCAGACATGTTCGGGCCAAAAACGGAGCTTGGGAAGCGCCGGACCAAAATCGGCAAAGCGGTCACGCTGGTAGATGCTGAAGAATTACAAGAAGCCATGATTGAAAAAGAACCGATCACGGTGATTGTTTCAAATAAAGGCTGGATCCGCGCGATGAAAAATCACGGCCATAATCCGAAAGACTTTAAATATAAGGATGGTGACCGCGGTGCGTTTGTTGTTGAGGCACAGACGACAGACAAGATTTTGGTATTCGGATCGAACGGGCGCTTTTACACGCTGGCCGGGGATAAGCTGCCGCCGGGGCGCGGTTTTGGTGAACCGATCCGTTTGATGGTTGATCTTCCCAATGATGCGGATATCGTTGATGTTGAAGTTTTTGATCCGGATGCAAAGATGGTTGTGGCTGCCGATGACGGGCGCGGCTTTATTGTCAAAATGGAAGACGTGCTTGCCCAGACTAAAAACGGGAAACAGATTCTCAATGTTTCCGGTAAGGTTGAAGCCAAGCTTTGCCGCCGGCTGGAAGAGGGGCATGACCATATCGCCGTGATTGGCCGCAACCGTAAAATGCTGGTTTTTGCCCTCGAAGAGTTACCTGAAATGTCGAAAGGACGCGGCGTCATTTTGCAAAAATATAAAGATGGCGGCCTGTCTGATCTCAAGACATTCAAATGGGAAGACGGCCTGTCTTACAAATATGGAACCGGCGAAACTTTTGTTGATGATCTCAATCCCTGGGTTGGTGAACGTGCCCAGGCTGGCCGCCTCCCGCCAAACGGCTTTCCGAAGAGTAATAGGTTTTCGTAGATTGCGCTGTCATTGCGAGCGTAGCGAAGCAATGCAGAGAGGCAATCACTATTCTGGATTGCCGCGTCGGCCTATCGGCCTCCTCGCAATGACGTTTTAGGTTTAAGGGAAATCAATATTTCCTTCAGAGCGTTGGTAAAGTTTTTTCTTCTCTTCGCTCATTTTCTGAACGGCGGTGGTGGATTTGTTTGCCCCTTCCTGAACAACAAGCTCTTCGCGCAGCATGATCAAGGAGATCCGGCGGTTTCTTGGGTCCTTTGGATCTTCGAAAAGATGGTCTTTATCAGCTTTACCGACAACATTGTTCAGCCGTTCTTCCGGTACGCCGGCCTGTTTCAGCACCCGGCGGGAGGCATTGGCCCGGTCGGCGGAAAGCTCCCAGTTGGTGTAAGAGGCGCCAGCGGCATAGGGCACACCGTCCGTGTGACCGCGCAGGGAAATTTCGTTCGGCATGCTGAGGACAACCTGCGCGACCTTATTTAAAAGTGCGCGGGTTTTATCGAACATATTTGCACTGCCCGATGGGAAGAGGGGATTGCCATCTTCATCGATGAGCTGAATGCGCAGACCTTCGGGCGTGATATCGATTTTTATCTGTTTGGCCAGTTCCTGAAGTTCCGGTGTGCTTTCAATTGTATTTTTGATTTCTTCGGCAGCCTTTTCAAAACGCGCATCTTCACGTTCGCGCAATTCTTTGCGCAGTTCTTCTTCCTTGAGCTTGTCAGCGTCGGCATCGCTTTTCTTCTTCCGCAAAGCCGGGCTGGCAACTTCCTGTTCAACCATCCTTTGCTGGTTGCTTGTCATTTGCCCTTCCGGGGAAACCGTTAAACCGCCCAGCATCCCGCCGGCGCCGGATTTGTTTTCGGCAATACGCTGATTTGGTGAAAAGTAATCTGCAATCCCGAGTTTTTGTTCTTCTGTCGTCACGTTCAAAAGCCAGAGCAAGAGGAAGAACGCCATCATCGCGGTCACGAAGTCGGCATAGGCCACCTTCCACGCACCGCCATGGTGACCACCACCCTGGATGATCTTTTTAACAATGATGGGTTGGAGCTCGTCTTCTTTCTCGGACATGGCTTACCCCGGCGCAGGCAGTTCGTTGAGTTTCTCTTCCAGTTCCTGGAAGGTTGGCTGGACGTCATGCGGCAGGAACTTCCGGGCAAATTCCACGGCCACCTGCGGCGCGGCGCCATTTAAGAAGGCAATCATACCGACCTTGATGGCTTTGTAATACATGATTTCCGTTTCGGCCTTGGCGGTCATGGCGCCGGCGATCGGTCCGATCATCCCGTAGGCAAGCCACACACCAAGAAAAGTTCCAACCAGCGCGCCACCGATCATTTTCCCGAGAACTTCCGGCGGCTCGTTAATCGAGGCCATGGTTTTAATCACCCCGAGCACCGCGGCCACAATCCCAAGCGCCGGCACACCGTCTGCCATGTGCTGCACGGCATGTCCCGGATGTTCTTCGTGGTGAGCGATATTGGCGATCTCCTCATCCATCAAAGCTTCAATCTGGTGCGGGTTTTCATTCCCCAAAGAGATAATCCGCAGATAGTCGCAGAGAAAAACCTCGGCATGATGGTTATTGTGAAAAGAAGGGAATTGTTTGAAGAGTTCACTGTCATGCGCATTTTCAATATGCGATTCAAGCGCAAGCCAGCCTTTTGTCCGCGCCAGTTTGAAGATCATAAAAAGACAGGAGAGCAATTCAATGTAATCTTCTTTGCTGTAGGCTGCAGGTTTGGTCAGGGCACCCAGATATTTTATACAGCCCTTGATGACATCCATCGAGTTGGCGACCATAAAGGCGGCAAAGGCGCAGCCCATAATAATCACCATTTCCCCCGGCATGGCAGGCAGAATAGATTTTGTAATGAGGGAGATCCCTTTATCTACACCAGCCACGATCATCAGACCGCCGGCCGTACAGATAAAAACGAGGGCTAAACCAAGTAGCTTCATGAGTGTCAAATTCCTTTTGGCACTAAAAATCTTTATTTCAGAAAGCCTTACAAGGATCGCACAAAGCGGTTAAGGCTGGATTAATTGATTATGGGAACTCAAAAAGACACAGATTCACTTTGCTTCCTAAGTGTGCCTGATCTGGCAGGAATTACAAGGTAAAGAGGGCGGGTTATGCGTCGAGAATCCGGCAGGCATCTAATGAGCCGTAAGACAGAATCATATCCGCGCCGGCTCGCTTGAACGCAAGCAGGCTTTCCATCAGCGCTTCATCATAATTCAGGGCGCCGGCTTCATGTGCAAACTTCATCATCGCGTATTCACCGCTGACCTGGTAGACGGCGAGGGGGAGTTTGCTTTGCGCCCGAATGCCGGCCAGCACATCCAGGTAAGGCAGGCCTGGTTTAACCATCAGGATGTCCGCCCCTTCGGCTTCATCCATCGCGGCTTCGCGCAGAGCTTCACGCCCGTTAGCTGGATCCATCTGGTAGGTTTTACGGTCCTTACGGACATTGTCATTATGTCCGAGGGAACATCCGGCGGCGTCCCGGAAGGGGCCGTAATAAACCGAGGCGAATTTTGCCGCATAAGACATCACCGGAATGTGAGAAAAGCCGGTGACATCCAGCGAATGGCGGATGCCCATAATCTGGCCGTCCATCATACCTGACGGGGCGATCATGTCAGCGCCGGCTTCGGCGGCC
>JANQIB010000043.1 GCA_028282385.1 Alphaproteobacteria bacterium | reverse complement strand
AATGTCCGGAGAGGTTCTGATGGGCCCGAATGAGTTCGGATTACACCAGGACACGGTGAACCGTGTTGCCGCGGATATCAAACAGGCGGTTGAAATGGGCGTTGAGGTTTGTGTTGTTGTCGGGGCGGGGAATATTTTTCGCGGTGTGTCCGGCGCCGCCGAAGGAATGGACCGGACAACGGCCGATTATATGGGCATGCTGGGGATTGTGATTAACGCGCTTGCCTTGCAAAACGCGCTTGAAAATACCGGGGTGATGACTCGCGTCATGTCAGCAATCCCAATGTCTGCCATTTGCGAGCCTTATATCCGCCGCAAAGCCATGCGACACATGGAAAAGGGCCGGGTGGTGATTTTTGCTGCCGGGACCGGAAATCCTTATTTTACGACTGATACGGCCGCCGCGCTGCGGGCTTCTGAAATGAATTGCGATGCGATGATGAAAGGAACCAAAGTCGACGGGGTCTATTCTGCCGACCCGGCTAAAGATAAGGACGCGAAGCGTTATGACACGCTGAGCTATATGGATGTGCTGACCAAAGATTTAAAAGTCATGGATGCGACTGCGATTTCCCTGGCGCGGGAAAATGATATTCCGATTGTAGTGTTCTCTGTGAAAGAGGAAGGTAATTTTGCCAAGGCGCTAAGTGGTGAGGGGACTTACACAGTCGTTTCCAATTAGAAGAGGAAAAGAAGATGTCTTACGATAAAAATGATCTGAAACGCCGGATGGATGGTGCGGTCGAAAGTTTAAAATCAGATATGGCAGGCCTGCGCACGGGCCGGGCATCGACCGGAATGCTGGAGCCGGTGATGGTAGATGTATATGGCTCTAAAATGCCGCTGAACCAGGTTGGGACGGTCAGTGTACCTGAGGCGCGTCTTTTGACGGTAACTGTCTGGGATGCTGGGAATACGGACGCGGTTGAAAAGGCGATCCGGGAAAGCGGGCTGGGCCTGAACCCGCAGCCGCAGGGGACAGTGATCCGCGTACCGATCCCGGAACTGAATGAGGAGCGCCGCAAGGAACTGACCAAGGTTGCCGGGCAATATGCGGAAAGCGCGCGCGTGGCTGTGCGGAATGTCCGCCGCGACGGGATGGATGCGTTGAAAAAATCCGAAAAAGATAAGGAAATTTCAGAGGATGAGCGTAAGCAGCATGAAGGAGATGTTCAAAAGCTGACAGATGATGCGATCAAGCAGGTCGACTCTATGCTGGCTGATAAAGAAAAGGACATTATGACGGTCTAGTCTGGATGTTGGAAATTGGATGTTAGATGTTGGAAGCTGTTAAACAGACTCGTGCGCTTGGATTTGAGGACTTAGAAGTTTGGCAAAAGTCTTTTGATGTTTCTCTGAAAGTTCATCAGGCAACGCTTTTATTCCCCAAAATTGAGCAATATGCTCTTGCGGACCAAATAAGAAGGTCCAGCAAATCAATTTGTGCAAATATTGCTGAAGGCTTTGGAAAACAAAAATACTCGAAAGCCGAGTTTAAAAGGTTTTTACAAATGGCTTTGGGGTCTGCGAATGAAATGCTGGTTTGGATAAAATATTGCAAAGAACTGGAATATATTTCTGAAGCTGACTGTAATAATTGGTCCAGTGAATATGACAGTATTTGTAGAATGTTAAATGTTCTTCATGCAAAGGTTTAAAGTTTATGTCATTTCAACATCCAACATCCAATACCCAATATCCACAGCCACGGCACGTGGCGATCATCATGGATGGAAACGGACGTTGGGCGCAGGCGCGCGGTTTGCCGCGCACGGCTGGACACCATCAGGGTGTTGAAACCTGCAAGCGCGTGGTTGAAGCCGCGAAGGAATTAGAAATTCCCTATATTACCCTGTTTGGGTTTTCGTCTGAAAACTGGTCCCGTCCGGCGGATGAAGTGAATGAACTGATGCGCTTGCTACGCATGTATTTGCGGGCGGAAACGGCGGAGCTTCACCGCGCCGGTGTGAAGCTGCAGGTGATCGGGTCCCGCGCAGAGCTCTCCGAAGATATTGTGAAACTGATTGAAAATGCTGAAAACCTGACAAAGGATAATGCCGACCTGGTGCTGACAATTGCCCTGAATTACGGAGGTCGGCATGAAATTCTTAAGGCTGCAGAGGGTTTTGCAAAAGAATGTTTAGAAAAAGGTTTAATTCCTGACTTCGGCGCGGCAGAGGAATTATTCCCCGGCCACCTAATGACAACAGATCTGCCTGATCCGGATATTATGATCCGCACAAGCGGGGAGCAGCGCATTTCAAACTTCTTGCTCTGGCAGTGCGCCTATACGGAATTCATCTTTACGGATACGCTCTGGCCTGACTTCGGTAAAGCCGATCTTGAAGTGGCCTTGTCTGAATATGAAACCCGCGACCGCCGTTTTGGCGCGGTCTCCAGAGGGTAAGTCCATGGAAAAGGCGGCAGGTTCATTCCCCTTGCGCTGCTTGAGCGGTCTGATTATGGCGCCTGTTGTCCTGGCGGCTTTATGGCACGGCTGGCCAATTTATGTTCTGGCCCTGGCCGCGGTTTGTATCTCAATTTATGAATGGCTCAACCTGACAAATAAATTGCCGATGGGTACATTTATCGGCATAGGCGGTATTCTATATATTGCGGCCTGCGTGACGGCTTTTGTTCTGACGCAAAGCTACGGCGTGATGTATCCGATTGCCCTGATGCTTGGTGTTTGGGCGAGTGACATCGGTGCGTATCTGAGCGGCAAGATGATTGGCGGGCCAAAACTCATCCCTTCAGTTAGTCCAAAGAAAACCTGGGCGGGTGTGATTGGCGGAGCGGTGGCCAGTGCGGCCGCCATTGCAGGGCTCAATGAAGTATTCATGCTCTTTCCGGATATGATAACAGCGCTCATTATCGGCGGGTTGCTGACAGTTGTCGGCCAGATTGGTGATTTGATTGTCTCCGTCTTTAAGCGGAAGGCAGATGTGAAGGATACTGGCGCTTTGATCCCCGGTCATGGCGGGCTTTTGGATCGTATCGACGCGTTGTTGCTGGCCAGCCCGTTCTTTCTCTTTTGTCTGAAAGTGATTGCCGGATGAAAACAGTTTCTGTTTTAGGGGCAACCGGTTCGATCGGCCAGAGCACGGCGGATGTGATCAAGGCGCATCCGGATAAGTTTTCTGTGCAGGCGGTGACAGCCAACCAGAATATTCAAAAACTTGCTGAAACGGCCATTGAGCTAAAGGCGCGTACGGCTGTGATTGCTGATGAAAATCTTTACGGCGCTCTCAAAGACGCTTTGAATGGACATGATATTTCGGTGATGGCTGGGGAAAAAGCTCTGTGCGAAGCAGCCTCTATGGACGCCGATATCGTCATGGCGGCGATTGTCGGAATGGCTGGCCTGAAACCTCTCATAAGTGCAATTGAGCAGGGCCGGGCGGTTGCGATCGCCAATAAAGAACCTCTTGTTTCGGCCGGACCCCTCGTGATGGAATCTGCACGAAAAAGCGGTGCAACCTTATTCCCGGTTG
>JANQIB010000028.1 GCA_028282385.1 Alphaproteobacteria bacterium | reverse complement strand
GCGGCTTTGCCGCGATATAGCCGAGTGGGTGAGGGTTTATAATCTTCCCTTTGCCTGTAAATTTTACCCCCTCACCCAGCTTTAGCTAAATTCGCGTTTTACGCTCATTAAGCTTTCGCAACCCTCTCCCCATGGGAGAGGGAGTCATCAGGCCGCTTTTTTATTGTTCTCTTCCAGAGTCTTTAGAATGTCTTCAACATGGCCGGGGACTTTGACCTTGCGCCAGAGCTGTTCGATCTTGCCTTTTTCATCAATCAGGAACGTTGCGCGCTCAATCCCCATATATTTGCGGCCATACATGGATTTTTCGACCCATACACCGTAAGCGTCACAAACCTTACACTCCTCGTCCGAGGCGAGCGGGAAATTCAACTTATATTTTGCTTTGAATTTATCATGGCTCTCAACGCTGTCTTTAGATACACCAACCACGGCAACGTCGAGCTTGTTAAAGGTTTTCAGGTTATCCTTGAAACTGCAGGCTTCCTTGGTGCAGCCCGACGTATCATCCTTGGGGTAGAAGAATAAAACAAGCTTTTGGCCCTTAAAATCCGAGAGTTTTACCTTTCCATTGCCATCCGTAGGCAGGTTGAAATTCGGGGCTTTGTCGCCAATATTAAGGTCGCTCATATTCTTATCCTTTCCCAAATAAGCTGAAGATCTATCTTCATGTGTGCATAGACCGCGTGAAAGTCAAGGATCATGCCTGACAAAAGCCTAATTTGGCTTGTATAATCGAAGAGAAAAAATGAAACAGCATATTCTAAAAATCTCGTCCCGCACCGCCTGGCTTTGCCTTGAGGGTAGCCTGATTGTCCTGTTGATCCTGTTTGCCTCGGCGGGGGTCTTTGTCTGGAAAATGAGTCAGGGGCCAATTGATCTCGGCTTTGCCAGGGATACGATCGAAACGGCTTTGCGGGATGAGGAAAGCGGGCTTTATGTTGAGCTGGAGAGTGCCCAGCTGTACTGGCCGGACCGGCGCGGGCCGGTGCTGATTGGTTTGCGCGGCGTTGATGTGGCGCGCAGCGGGCGCGACGGATCCGCGCTGGCCATTGAAGAGATTGATCTTGATCTGTCTTACCGCGCTCTTATCCTCGGGAAGATCCGCCCGGTCTCATTGATCCTGCGCCAACCATCTATCAGTCTGATCCGTAAAAATGGTGACCTTGACCTGTTCATGGAAAGCGCGCCGATCAGTGAAAAAGATGACGAGGTGGATACGGCGGAAGATGTCCGCGCTTATATCAAAAACCTTGTGATGAGCGTGGCCGACCCGGACGTTCACGGCATTTCCTTTTTAGACCGGCTGCAAAAGGTTCATATTCTCCAGGCGCGCGCGGTGATGCGCGATCTTGACCAGGGCCTGACCTGGAAGATGAGCGATCTGAATTTCAGTATTGAAAACAGGTGGAATAATATCAGTGTTGCCCTGAATGTAGGGATGAATGAGGCAGAAGCGCAGGAAGAAGATCCGAGCGGGCTGACTATTTCTGCCCTGTATCATAAAAGTGATCAGCTTTATAAGCTTGAAGCGGATCTGCAGCAAATCAACCCGGCTTTGTTTATGCGGTTTTTAAAAGACGCGCTCGGTGATGTTTCGCTGGACATGCCAATCAGTGGAAAAATTCTGGCTGAGTTAAATAGCGATCTGCATTTTCAGACATCTGAAGTGGAATTGAAAGCGGGCGACGGCACGCTGGTTTACCCGGACCAGTTTGATGCACCGATTACATTAAGGGATTTCGGATTGCAGGTTTCTTATGATGGCGCAGCAAAAACAGGAAAAGTCGATGCGCTGAAACTGTCTTTAAACGGGACGCCGATTGCCGGGGAAGGCTCTTTTGATTTTAGCCAGGAGGGTAGAGTCTTGGCGCCTGTTGTTCTGACAGGCGAAAAAATCCCCCAGGAAGCTGTTGGTCCGCTTTACCCAAAACAGGAACGGGATGGAGATGCCTATGAGTGGCTGGCGGAAAAAATATCCGGCGGCGTATTTACTGATGTCAAAGCGGTTTCAACACTGATCGCGCAGAAAAAAGAGGATGGCAGCTGGGATCTGGATGTAGAAAAAACCCGGATCGACTTTGCTTTTGAAGGAGCTGATGTTAATTATGCGCCGCCTTTGATGCCGGCTAAAAACACCAAGGGGAGCGGGTTTTTCGATCTGGATGATGAGCGTCTTGAAATTGACGGGGAACGCGCGGAGATCGGCGATATTGTCAGTACAAAATCAAAACTGATTTTTACCGAGATCATGGTCAGCGGCGGCGGCTATGCCGATATGACCTTTGAGGCCAGCGGACCTCTTCAGACCGCCCTGGAATATGTTTACGGTGAACCGGTTGATATGGGCAAGACGCTGGGTTTTGATCCGGATAAGGTCAAAGGCAATGTTGAGATGGTCACGACTGTCAAATTGCCAACAAAAAAGGACCTGCCCAAGGAAGAGGTGATTGTCAAAATTGATGCGACCCTCAAAGATATCTTATTGCCGGGCGTTGTTGAGGGGCTGGATCTGACGGGCGGACCTTACGCGTTAAAGGTTGCAGACGGGCAATATAGCGTCAAAGGAAGCGGTCAACTGGCCGGGCGGGATGTCACGCTCGACTGGATGCAGTATTTTGACTCTGCAGGGAAAGCGTTTGATTCCAAAGTCACAGCCAAAATTTCTGCAGATGAAAAATTGCGTGATCATTTTGGTGTGGATCTAAAAGAATACATTTCCGGTCCGCTTCCGGTTGATCTGACCTATATTGAAAAGCCAAATGGCGATGCGACAATTGATCTGACAGGCGATTTAAACCCGCTGACTATTCACATTAATCCATTTCTGTACCGCAAAGAGCCGGGTGTAAATGGCGATGTCTCTTTAAAGGCGATCCTGCCCAAGGGAACTTTACAGGAGATCCGTGATCTGAAACTTTCAACATCCGGCTTTTCTTTAAAAGGCGCGCATCTTTTCTTTAAACCGATGAATGGGAAAGAGGCTGTGCTTTCGCGTGGAAAAGTACAGGAGGCCCTGATTGGGAAAAGCAAGGCGGTGGTTGACTTTGAAATAACGCCTCAAAATGTTTTAAAAGCGCAGGCCAAGGGGGATTTGCTTGATGCGTCGCCTTTCATGGATCCGCCGGAAGAAGTGCGGATCGCCCGTGCACAGAAGAAAAAAGAAAAAGTGCAGCCAATGATCATTTCTGCCGAGGCGAATAAAATGATCACCAAAAATGGCCGGCACGTTAACAAAGCAAAAACTTATCTGAAGACTGATACGGACGGGGATATTACGCATCTTGAAGTGGATGCACGCGCGGGGCAGGGTGATATTTATATCCGTTTCAAGCCGGACGCAGCCGGCAAACGGACATTCCGCCTGGAAGCGGATGATGCCGGCGCGGCACTCTATGCCGCAGATCTGTATGAAAATGCGCGCGGGGGTACGTTGCTTGTTT
>JANQIB010000036.1 GCA_028282385.1 Alphaproteobacteria bacterium | reverse complement strand
GGTTATTCCATTCTGGATGTGCCCAAACCAAAACAAAAACTAATTCATATTTACGGCGAAAAAGAAGAGCTTGGAAAGGTTTATGACGCGGACATCGCCGTTCATGCCGATCCTGATATGTTTATCCGGGCGCTGGCCGAAGAAGAGGTGAAAGGCAGCTGGGCAGACTGGCGTAAAAGCGCACGGGATGATTATGAAGCGTGGAATGCAATTGATAAAACATCTTTGCATGACTGGGATGGCGCAGATCTCACAGCCATTTATGCGTATTTGCAGGAACATCTTCCAAAGGATGCGATTGTTACCACCGATGCTGGAAATTTTTCCGGCTGGGCGCAAAGGTTTTTAAGATATGGGCGTCCGGGCAGGTTACTGGCGCCGCTCAGCGGGGCGATGGGATATGCAGTGCCATCGGCAATTTCAGCCTCGATTGAAAACCCGGATAAGGTCGTACTGGGCCTGTGCGGGGATGGGGGATTCCTGATGACAGCGAATGATCTCGCGACAGCGATTCATCATGGCGCCAAGCCGGTCATTATGGTCTGTAACAATAATATGTACGGCACAATCCGGATGCACCAGGAGCGGGATTATCCGGGACGTCAGAGTGCAACAGATTTAACCAACCCCGATTTTGTGGCTTATGCAAAAAGTTTCGGTGTTTTCGGCGCGCGGGTAGAACATGCGGATGAGTTTGAAAAAATCTGGCAGGACGCACTGGCCGCCGGTACAGCAGCAGTGATTGAAATTAAAATGGACCCGCGCCAGATTACGAGCCGTGCTCATCCATAAAATGCGCCAGCTTAAAATCAAGCGCTGACAGACCGCCAACATCATGTGTGCTGAGCGTGACATCGACTTTATTATAAATATTCAGCCATTCCGGGTGATGATTTATTTCTTCCGCTTTCTCCGCGCAGGCGTTCATGAAAGCCCAGGCTTCCCGAAAATCTGAAAATTTAAATGTTTTTTGAATCGCCTCGCGATCTTCACAAAGCGCCCAATCGGTGAATCCGGAAAGGGCTTCTTTTATTTGCTGTTCATTGAGTTTTTCAACCATTGGCAAAACCTCCTTTTCATCGTAATATAAACCATAATCATTTGTTTTCGAGTCTGGGGCTGCGTTTATGAACGAACAACGTATCATTATGAACTTCACCACCCCGCCGCGCGCGGATGATATTGAAGTCATCGCGAACGAGATTCTTGATACGCTGCCTGAAGAACTTCTTGAATTTTGCGATGCCCTGACGATCGAGATCGAGGATATCCCGGATGAGTCTTTAGAGATTGAACTGGAACTGGACGATCCTTACGAACTCATGGCGCTGTATAAAAGCGGCAAGCAGATTTCTCCCGGCGTTGAAAGTAAAGTTGCCAATGATGATGATGTCCTGGTGCTGTACCGCCGGCCAATTCTCGATGCCTGGTGTGAGAGTGGGGAAGAGATTACCCAGATCGTGCGTGATGTCATGATCGAAGAGCTTGGCAATAATTTTGATTTCTCAGAAGATGAAATCGAAGAGATGTCCCGCCGCCACTACCAGGGAATGTTATAGACCGTTTTCCATGAAGCGGGCCATGCGGCGGGCAAATTCGGCGCTATCGGAAACGGGTTCTCCCTGAATAATCAAAGCCTGATCGTAAAGTAGCCATGCCGCGTCTTTCAGCGCGTCATCGCCTTCCTTGAGATTTGCCATTTTTTTAATCAGGGCATGATCCGGGTTGATCTCCAGAATTTTGGTTTTTTCATTCGGATCGTATTTCTGGTGAATTTTCAAAACCCGTTCCATTTGCATATCAACCGCGCCATCGGCAGCAACAAGGCAGACCGGCGAATTGGTCAGGCGGGAAGAAAGGCGCACCTGTTTGATTTCGTCTTTTAAGATGGTGCTCATGGCGGAGAGCAGGGTTTCAAAAGTTTCTTTTTTCTCTTCACTCTTGTCTTCAGGTTTTTCATCTTCTTTTTTGCCGGCTTTAAATTTGGAGAGGTCAACATTGCCCTGTGTGACGGAAACAAATTTTTTGCCTTGGTAAT
>JANQIB010000095.1 GCA_028282385.1 Alphaproteobacteria bacterium | reverse complement strand
AGTCCGCCTTCGCTAAAGCTACGGCGTGACAGCCTTCTCATAAGGTTCGCTAGCGCTCACCAACTGCGAAGGCTGGTGCACTTGACCAGACGAATTTAGAACCCACTCAAGCGCTTACTATCTTAGATGAATTAGAGGAATGGGAGCGTTATCTCAAGCACGATCTTGAAGTTACTCACAAACTGCGGGCGTTTGAGGAAGCAATAGCGGGAACGGTTGATAGTCCTGGAAAGGAGCAAGTTCGACGGTCTGCGCGCCATCGTGGCCCTTTCCGTAGGGGGCCGTCACGATGAGGGCGGTTGGGAACTTTCAGGCGGTTGCGGATGAAAAATCAGACACCACCCAAACGACAAAGCGAAATCCACCGCGCCATTTAACCACGCGGGATTGTCCACGTGTCACGCTGCGGTTTTCTCTCAATGACTATGAAAAACTGCAACAGCTTGCCGATGGGATGGCGCTGGCAGTCTATATCCGGGCAGGTCACGACGGCAAGCCCTCGGCCGAGCTTCCCCTTCAAGTTGTTACATTGCAGTGAAACAAGGTGAGAAAGCATCGCTTTGCTGACCTCTCGAACGCGGATTAGTCTTCGTGGCCGGACAATCCATTGCTCATCCAAACTCCAATAAACAATGCGATCACCGGAAGCCAGAACCCGAAATTAGGAAATGCTGCAGATACCGCCGGAACCAAATTAACTACAAGAGCCAAGGCAAAAAATGCAGCAAAACACACAATCGTAGCTATTGCTCGTCCGCTGTCGTCAATTAAGCGAGAGCCGCCCGATTTGATGTATCTCCAAAAGTAACCAGCAAAAAACAGTTGTGCAGTGGAAACTGCAAAAATCAACTTGTCAATTGGCGGATCGAGCCAATACAAAAATCCAGCTAACAGAAAAACCACAAATACAATCATGCTGGCACGCCTGCGCACCAGATCGAATTCACCGTCGCCCCAATTGTTTACCTGCACCAACTTAGTCACCACAATGATGATCGATGTGTCGGCAGTAGACAACGCCGCAGAGAATATCCCGGCCACTGCAATACCAAGCACGACCGCCACGACAATGCCGGTGACATATGAGCCGAAGGTTTCAGCGCTGGCCAAATCCAGCCAGCCCTGAAACGCCGTCGGTACACCGCCTGCTGTTGCGCCATTTGCCGCTGCCGACATCGCGCCGATCAACACCGGCGCCGACCAAGTCAGCAAAGTGCCCAGCCCGGCTCCCGGCAAGCTATCCACATAGGTCTTGGCGGAATTCGCCGCCGCAGCACGTTGCCACTGAGTTGGCAAAACTAGTTGCCAAAAAACATTCAACGCGATACCACCGCAAAACAACGAGATCATGTAGTGGTAGTTGGAATAGAAATTTCCAACCCCGAACGTGAAACTACCCCAACTCCAATCAGCCAAATTACTTGCCGTGTTCAAAATCACGCCGACAATCAAAATGGTCAGCATTGCGAAGATCAGCGCTGTTTGGATGCGATCGGTTTCCGCCACAGCCCTATAGCCACCAAAATAGACGTAAACTAACAGGAAAACTGCCAACAAGGCAGCAGTGAGTGGCACCAAAAGGTCTGCAGATGCGGTCTTTGGCTCGGCACCAGCATTGACGATTGGTAAAATGATGTCGGCGGCCATGCGCGAGCCAAACCAAACTTCGGTGACTGCGGCGAAAATCACCGACAGGTAGATTAAGACGGCGATGTAGTACGAGTATCTTTTGTTTTCCGGCGCAAATATGCGTTCGTAAGGCAGCAGCTTGTTCTGCAAGACCGCTTTCTTTTGCTTGTCCGAGAGATCCCGTACCAAGTAGTAAAGCAGCCAAACGCCGGACGCAAAGAACAGCGATAACACTGCAATGGCAAAACCAAAATTGTAGCCGAACCATAGGCCAACAAACAGAGCATTGGCGGTTTGAAAGTTTGATGCAATCGCAGTGAGCATGGTGGTACTGCCATCGAGGCCGCCGGTGCTCTTCGAGTGAGCGAACAGGTAGTCGGAGAGTTCGCCGCCAGTTGTTTGCTTGGCCAAGATCACCCGTTTAAAGATGATCGAAAACAGCGTCATCACCACGGCCAACAGAACCACAATTTGAAGTGTTGAATCGAATGACATGTGCCGCTTTCCTGGAGTTTTCCAGCAGAGGTTACATGAACCACCGCCAATTGATCAAATTATATATCCCATTGTGCAAGCGACAGGATGGACGTTCATTGTACTTACCCTGCAAAGAACGGTGCTCAGACTGGCCTTCGCAGACCGTCTAGCATACGACCGAAATCAGGGACCTAGAACACCCCAAACCGCCTTGGTCTTCAAGGCGTTAAGGGGTCATTCCGATGAGGATGTCTGTTTTGGTGCCCAGAAGAGGACTCGAACCTCCACGACCATACGGTCACTAGCACCTGAAGCTAGCGCGTCTACCAATTCCGCCATCTGGGCCTTCAAAAGCGTGGTATAACCTTATAAAACGGCTACTTTCGTACTCTATAGGCGGTTTCTTGTCAATTCCGCAAAATAGCCTGCCGTTTAAATAGTTCTTCTTTCTTTTTTAACCACTTAGGGTCACAATAGGGAAGAAATAAAGACGATCCAGGTGGGAAAACAGGAAAATGAAATCACTAATCATTGATAAGGATAAATCCAGTAGCCAGCTTTTGTCAGAAAAGCTGGAAGAATTCGGGCACCGCGTCATCGAGGAATCGATGAAAAATGAAGCCCTGGCAACGCTCAAGAATGAAAAGCCGGATCTTGTGTTTTTTGACTATGATCCGTTGCCTGAGCCGCAGCCGCTTATCCTTGAGATTAAGCGTACGGCGATCAAGGCGCCTTACCTGGTCTTAATGTCTTCAGATATTTCACAGTCTGATGCGATTAAAGCCGGCTGTAATAACGCGATTGATAAACCGATTAATGACACTGATGTGAAAGAGCTTGCCGGGGATGGCATTCGTCTTGCCCAGCTTGTTGACTGGATTGCCGATGAGAAAGAGGATTTCCCGAGCGCCGGCGGCGTGATTTCAAAATCAGCTTTCAATCAGCTTTTCCGCGCGGCGATTGACCGTGCCTGCCGGTATGGCGAACTGTCTTATGTCGTTATTATTACAGTTGAGAATTATGAAGATATCCGGCTTGATTACGGCGCCTATGCGTCTGATTATGCCGTTTCAAAGATGGCTTATCATCTGGCCCAGCTTCGCCGTCAGAGCGATATTATCGGTCAGACCGGGAAGAATCAGTATGCGCTTTTATTGCAGCGGCCTTTGGATGAAAAAGAACCGGTTGAAGCGGCCTCACGTTTTGCCGCAGGTCTTGATTCTTTAAATGATATTGCTCCGCCCGGATGCGAACTGGTTCGGATTTCAATCAACCTTATTCACTTGCCAACAGGGGCGCTGCGCGCCGAGCATCAGGTTGAAGCCAAAGATCCTGCGTAGTTTCAGGTTGCGGGATTATTTCATCCACATCTTCTCTTTCTTGTTTTTGCGTTTTTCGTAGCAGGCGCCTTTTGTCTCCGCCAGAATGGAGTCAATCCAGAAGCGATAACAAAAGTGCAAGAATATGCAGATTTCCAGCAAAGATTTGGTTTTGCTTTCGGGCCTGAAATGGCTTTGTCTTTTTATATTTTGTGCAGGATTGTCTTTGAGTTTCATCCAGACGCCGCGGGAACAGGCAGATCAGGCTTTCCTGCAAGGGATGACCCATTTAAACCAGGCTCAAAATCCGGAGTTAGCGGCTTTTGATCGCCTGGCTTTGCTTGCCAGTGCCAAAGCTGTTTTTGAGTATGCTCTGGATCTTAATCCGAATCACAGCGCTGCCTGGAAAGCGCTGGGGCATACCTTGCAGCAAAGCGGTGAATCGCTCGAAGCGAATTTGGCCTATAACGTCTCTGCCCATTTAAAAGGCGGATCTGAACGTCAGGCCGTAGAGTCAGCTTCATCCGGAGAGCTTTTATTTGTAAAACTCTCCAGCACGGCGATGCGGTGATCAAGAGCCGAGCATTTTATGCCATCCTTATCTGATAATATCTCTTTTTACGGGCTTGGCCTTTTGATTGCCCTGAGCTGCGTTTTACTTTCTTTTCCATCTGATTGCCTTGAAGCAAGCGCTGCGCTGCTCATGCTCTGGGGCGGGTTTGGGGTGTTGCGTTTTAATGCATTGAGCAAAGCCGCATCCAATCACGAATTCGAAACCGCGCAGAGCCAACCTTTACCGCAAAAGATACTCAATACATTTCGCCAGAAAAAACAAAAAGACGGGTATGAAAGCATCAGGTTTTTCTTTTCTTCCGGATCTCTCTGGGTGGCCGGGGTTCTTGTGCTTGGTTTAGTGACGGCCGTTTGTTTTTACCTGTTTGGTGAAGACCGGTCTTTTAGAACAGACTGGCCGGATCTGGTCCGTGGTTTGTCCTTATTATGTGCGTGCACTCTCTGCGCTCTTAGTTTTTTCAGTTTTTTAAAACAGCCAACGCAGAAATTAAAATTGATGGTGTTCTGGAGTTTAATCTGGAGCGCTGCAGCGCTTATTTTTAATTTAAAGCTTTTGACTGATGAAGCTCTTCACCTGTTGATTTTTACATTCTGCGCTGTTGCGGCAGGCTGGCGCGCTTATAGATTTAACAAGATTGAGCCGTATCGATAATTTTCTATTTTATTTGTCTTGACAAAAGAACAAATATAGAATATTATAACCCTAATATCACCCGAAATGTATCTTTTTTAAGACCTACCGTTGCACTCGTTGCAGCGGTTTTTTGTTATTTTTCAATAGATTAAGAATGGAGAGAAGAAAATGCCAACTTTATTACCAAAAGATGCCGATAACAATGTCATTCAGGCGCTTCGCTTTTTGGAGGGCGGGGCACATATAGTTGCTGCAGGTGTGACATCTGCGCGCAGTAGCACGGCTTTTGATGAAGAGACAAAAGTGATCAGCCTTTATGCAACGGTCCCTGTCTATATTTCTTTAGGGGATTCAAGCATCACGGCAAGCGCAAGCGATCACTATTTCCCGGCTGGCGTTTATTATGATGTGGCCATTTGCGGCGGAACAAATAAAAGTGCGCAGCAAAGTCATATTGCGGTTTTAGCTGTTTCTGATACCGGAACGGTTTATGTTTCTGAAAAAATCTGATCAGCGGCTAATGAGGACTTGTGTAACCTGATACTCACCTGCTCCATTGCGGAAACAAAAAAGATTTTTTCCTGCAAAAGCGGTATCTTCATCTGCGATGTTAGGAACTCCGGCGGCAGTATATGAAGAGGCATCACCTTTAAAGTAAGCTATGCCGCCACCGCCAAATATGTCATTAACATTTGGGCTTGGTAATCCGATGGTTATATTGACTGTTTCACATATTTGTTCTGTTACATATCTAAGCATCAAAATAAGATCGGTTTCGGAGCTTGCGGTCCCTTCAATATTTAAATTGCCTACAAACAGCCATTTGCCATAGTGGGCTTGACCTTGGTAGCTATTATCGAGCCACCCTGTATTCGGCGCAGCGTAATTCAGGTTTCCACCGCCGATTGCAAAAATCTTGCAGGCATTTTGCGTGCAATTTGCATTGGTATAATTTGCATGAATATTATTTTCAAAACTGATTTGTGTATCCGTAAAGCCGCGCAGTTTAAGTTTATTAACATTGCTGGCAACGGTCTCCATAAATCCGATAATTTCGTGCGCTGCCAGGCGGGCTTTGTCTTTTGACAGCGTATTGCCTGATGTTTGAGACCCTTTGTTTAATGCAAAAGTGAGCGCCGTAATCATAGCTATTGCAAACAGGATGTAAAAAATAGCTCCGCCATGCTCAGGATTATAAGGTGACACACTCATAAAGTGACTATGCCATGAAATCCTGCATGGCACGAGTATTCTTTGCCAATCTTGTGTTCAGGCCCTGAAAACGCTAAAATGAGGCTACATTAATTGCTCTATCTGCTTCCCTTCGTCCCAAGGCGTTTTCTATGGCCCGTAAATATAAAATCAAGCGCAAAAAAGCTTCTTTTCTAACCCGTCTCCTGCCCGATGCTATGCAGGCTTTTCTGGCAAGGCGTATTCTTGATTTTACCGGGCTTGGTTTTATGGCAGCCGGTGCCTTTTTACTGGTTTCTTTTTTCAGCTACGATCAGGCTGACCCATCCTGGAACAGTGCAGGCGGCGTTGTAGGTGGAACCGAAATTTCAAACTGGATGGGAAGATCCGGTGCAAATTTATCAGATCTGTTTTTACAGACTCTAGGCGCAGCCTCTTTTCTGGCGGCGGGCGCGTTTTGCATTTGGGGGTTTCGAATTTTCAGGCGGCTTGGCCTTTCAGTTTTTGTGCTGCGTTTTATTGCGCTTGGGGTTGCCCTTCTCACCGGCGCTGTTGCTTTTGCCCGGGTTCCTTCTCTTGGCTGGCTGGCCCAGCCTTATGCCGGCGGCAGTGGTGGTCAGCTTATGCTGCAATCAAGCGCTGATCTGGCACATTTTTTACATTTACCAATGCCGCATATTGCAGTTGCGATCCTGGCCGGCCTTGTCACTTTGTTTGCGTTTTCCATGGCAGTCGGTATTGGTTGGGCGCATTGGCGCTGGGGACTGGCCTGGGCCTGGGCAATAGTAACCTGGGCGGCTTTGAGTATTGTTGATATGGTTGCCGGTTTTACGGACTGGGTACGTCATTACGGAGATGAATCGTTTGAAAATAAACGTCCGAAACGCAAAAAACTTGTACCGGAAATTTCAAAACCGAAACTGGAACAGCGCAGCGAGCCTGTTTTGTTAGAGCAATCGGAAGAGGTTTTGGAAGAAGAAAACCAGCCGGGCTCTGAAATCAAGGTTTTTGCGCCGCAGGTTTCACAGCCAAAAACGGCGATGACGCAAACGCGTTTTCAGCTTTTTGACGGCGGGGAGTGGGAATTACCGTCTCTCGATTTATTACAGGAAGTACCGGAAAATCACGATGATGATGTGCCGGACGAAAAGGCACTGCGGATGAATGCTGAGCTTTTGCAAAATGTTCTGAGCGATTTCAATATCCAGGGCGAGATTGTCAGTATTCACCCAGGCCCGGTTGTAACCCTCTATGAACTCGAACCTGCTCCGGGAACAAAGTCTTCGCGGGTGATTGGTCTGGCAGATGATATCGCCCGCTCTATGTCTGCCGTGTCTGTACGTGCGGCAGTTGTCCCCGGGCGGAATGTGATTGGGATTGAGATCCCCAATCAAAATCGGCAAACGGTTTATCTGCGCGAGCTCTTGGCAACGCGTGATTATGATAAGACCAAAACCCATCTGCCGCTTGTGCTCGGGAAAGATATTGGCGGAAAACCGATTATCGCTGATCTGGCGCGGATGCCTCACCTCCTGATTGCCGGAACGACAGGATCAGGGAAGTCGGTCGCGGTTAATACGATGGTTCTTTCCCTGTTATACCGCCTGCCGCCGGAAAAGTGCCGCTTTATTATGATCGACCCTAAGATGCTGGAGCTATCGGTTTATGATGATATTCCGCATTTGCTTTCGCCGGTCGTGACTGAGCCGGGCAAAGCCGTCGTTGCACTCAAATGGGTGGTACAGGAAATGGAAGAGCGTTACCGCGCCATGTCCAAGCTCGGGGTGCGGAATATAGATGGTTATAACACCCGGCTGGCCGAGGCGCGTAAAAAGGGTGAAACCCTGATGCGTAAGGTGCAGACCGGGTTTGATCCGGAAAGCGGTAAGCCTGTTTACGAAGATCAACCGATTGATTTAACTGATCTACCTTATATTGTTGTGATCGTTGACGAATTTGCCGATCTGATGCTGGTGGCTGGCAAGGATGTTGAAAATGCCATTCAGCGCCTCGCGCAAATGGCACGTGCGGCTGGTATTCATTTGATCATGGCCACGCAGCGTCCGTCTGTTGATGTGATTACAGGTGTGATCAAAGCCAACTTCCCAACACGGATTTCTTTTGCGGTCACCTCTAAAATCGATAGCCGCACCATTTTAGGTGATGGCGGCGCAGAGCAGCTTCTCGGGATGGGGGATATGCTTTATATGGCGGCCGGCGGGCGGATCACTCGTGTGCACGGGCCATTTGCATCCGATGAAGATGTTGAGAATGTTGTGACAACGCTCAAATCACAAGCCGAGCCGTCTTATCTGGAAGATATCACGGAAGGCGGTAGCGGGTTTGAAGCCAGTGAGGTGATGGACGCTATGTTCGGCGGCGCTGAAGGGAATGATAACGGTGTTGATGAACTTTATGATCAGGCCGTTGCATTGGTTGCACGTGAACAAAAAGCCTCCACCAGCTTTATCCAGCGTTATCTGCAAATCGGTTATAACCGCGCCGCCCGGATTATCGAGGAAATGGAACGCCAGGGCGTGGTTGGTCCGGCCAATAAAGTTGGCAAGCGGGACATCCTGATTAGCGATCATTCCGGCGCGGCTTAAATACGCAATTGCACTCTCTACCGATGCCATATAAATTGCCTGCATGAAGCTTTCTAAACCATTTTTTCTTGCTGTTGTGACAACAGGTTTGTCCGCTTTTCTATGCTTGCTTGTGCTGGAAATTATGCTGCATTTCATGCCGGTAAATTCTTATATCCCGCTGGAGCCTGTGACCAAGGAAGACCCGGTTGTGCGGGCCAAACCCTATACAAAACAGACTTATTCTGCCGGATGGTATTTTGATGCGCAGAATAAAAGCATAATGAATGCGCAAGGCTATAATGCAGATTTTGATTTTGAAAACCAGCCGGACAGACCACTCATTGCCGTTGTTGGAGATTCTTATATTGAAGCGCGGATGGTACCGTTTGAACAAACGCTTCAGCAAAGATTGAATGTTGCCTTAGGCGAGAATGTGGATGTGTATGGCGTTGGTGTCGGCGGCGCGCCGATGAGCCAGTATTTAATGTTCGCACAAATGATGCGGGATAAGTATCACCCGGATTTTATGATTGTTTCAATTGTCGGCAATGACTTTGATGAAAGTC
Source organism: Alphaproteobacteria bacterium (assembly GCA_028282385.1). Lineage (GTDB taxonomy): Bacteria > Pseudomonadota > Alphaproteobacteria > Micavibrionales > Micavibrionaceae. Next base: position 19,877 of record JANQIB010000095.1, on the reverse strand, counting down.
TGCCGCAATATAAAAATGCACCGCGTTTTCATTATTTTGTAGAAGATGAAAACGGGCAGCTTAAACCGTCTTTGATTGGAGAGTACCGCCCGTCATTTTTCAAAGAGTTGATTTCACGTTCTGCGCTTGTGCGTTATTTGTATTTTAATCTGAATCTTTCAAATACAGTGAATAAGGCTTTATTCACTCTACGGCATAAGGAAAAAACGCAGGAAAAAGAAACGCAGAAAACAGATCAGGTGCGAATTTCAGAGTCCCAAAAGGCGATCGATGCATTTTTGAAATTACTTCCTGAATATGCAGGCCTATCAAAGCGCAGGATTTTAATTACAGTCGATGCGCATCGCGGCCATATTTATAAAGATCAAAAGATACCGGAAGATGATTATTTTCTGACAATGCGGACATATCTTCTGAACAAAGCAAAAGCACAAGGGTATAAAACGCTCGATCTTTATCCTGTTTTTGCAAGGGACTATAAGCAGCATGCAATATCCTTTGATTTTCAGGAAGACCGGCATTGGAACGGTTATGCGCATGGCGTTGTTATGGAGGCCATTTTGTCGTCCGGAGCCCTGCCATATACGTTTAGAAAGCCGGAAAAAAGGTAAAATCCGGCGGAAAATCCCTCTTTTCGCCTTTCTTTCGCCGCCTTTATAGATTATCAAAAAACTATGCGCTTTTTATTTGTGTTGATTCTTTTTGTTGTTTCTGCCGGGCCTTCGGCCAAGGCAGGTCAGGTGGTCTCTGAAGATGTTGTGAAGGCGGAATCTTATCTCCGTAATCTGACAACAGCTCGCGCGGATTTTATTCAGCGCTCCAGCATGGGCAGTATTTTAAGCGGAAAGTTTTATCTGAACCGGCCCGGAAAGCTTCGTTTTGAATATAATGAGGTTGATGATTTTATTGTTGCGGATGGTCTGTTTATCTATTTTTACGATTCAGAGCTCCAGGAACAGAGTAACGCACCGATCGGCCAAACGCTTGCCGATTTCTTATTGCGTGAAGATTTAACATTGCGTGGTGATATGAGTGTGACGGAGGTCCATCGGCAGGGCGGCTTTACGCATATAAATGTTGTGCAAACAGCAGATCCGGCGGCGGGAAGTGTTGAGCTTATTTTTTCCAACGTGCCTTACCGGCTCTATAAGTGGCGTGTCACAGATCCTCAAGGCGAAGTAACCGAGATTGAACTCAAAAACATGGAAACCGATATTGATCTTGCCGGCAGTCTGTTTGGGTATGTCGATCCAAAACACGGCAAAGGCCATATGAATGAATAGCCATGCTGGATGGTCCTTTTGAAAAACTGGTCAAACAGATCTCGGGGTTACCGGGTTTAGGGAGCCGGTCTGCGCGGCGGATTGTCCTGCATCTTTTAACGCAGCCCGGGAATACGATGCATATGCTTGCAGCCACATTGGAAGAGGCGGCTCAAAGCGTTCAAAGCTGTGATATTTGCGGTAATCTTGATACATCTGATCCGTGCCGGATTTGCAGGGATCCCTCACGCTCGGAAGAGGTAATTTGTGTTGTCTGCAACGTTGCTGATTTATGGGCGATTGAACGGACTGGAACGTTTAAAGGAACATATCATGTTCTTGGTGGTGTCCTATCCGCGCTTGATGGTATTGGTCCAAACGATTTATCCATAGAACCTTTGATAAATCGTCTGAAGACCGGGCAAACCAGCGAGGTTATCCTGGCCCTGAGTGCAACAGTAGACGGACAATCAACGGCCCATGTTCTGGCGGACAGGATTTCAGATACGGTTCCTTCTGTGAAAGTCACCAGGCTGGCTCATGGTGTGCCGGTGGGAGGAGAACTGGATTATCTGGATGACGGGACTATTTCCACCGCCCTGAAGTCCCGTGCGGCCGTTTAAAGGGCCGGCATCTGCAGAGTTTACAAATTTGCTCTTATGGTTTACATCCTAAGGCAGATTTAGGGGTATAGCTCAGTTGGTAGAGCGACGGTCTCCAAAACCGTAGGTCGCGGGTTCAAGTCCTGCTGCCCCTGCCATCCGTGACGATCGGTTAAATTGAACATGCGGTCGAAGGGTTCACGCAAGGTATAGCGCAGCTTTCCGCCATCCAGTTTCAGGTTCGCAAACACCCGATTTACCAGCTCGCGCCGAAGGGCCGTATTAGACGTTTTGAAGAGGTCATAAGCCTCCGAAGCCAGGCTGAGCATGGTCAACATGGAATCCTTAAAGGAATCATCTCCGGCCCGCGCCCCAGCGATATTATCCTCCAGCCCGATCTGATCGGTGCGGATTTTGGCTTTTTTATCTTCAAATTCGGCCCGCTCAATCGTGCCGTCCAAAAGCAAATCCATCAGCGTATCCAGCCGATTTTGCAGCTTGGTATGTTCGCGCTGCCATTCGCCTACCTGCCGCCGGACAAAGCCGCGCTCGGATTGCTCGGTCTGGCGGAGATAGCCCTGCAGAAAGGCCAGCAAGTCCGGTTCGACCTGCAAGCCCTTCAAAACGGCTTCAACTTGTGCCAGAATCCTTTCCTCGCGCACCCACATTTTCTTGTCCGGGTTGTCCGGTTTCCAGCAGCGCAAATACGTCCAAGAGGCTGTCTTGCCGCTTTTATAGGTTTTCTTTTGCTCAGACCCCGTTACCAGCCGCCCGGTTGTGGCGCAGGTTATCAGGCCGCGGAAGACAAACTCCTTGCCCGCCCACTGGAAAGGCTTTTTGTGCCATCCCTCCAAGACGGCCTGGCACTGGTCGAACAGGGCTTTGGAAATCAGCGGCTCGTAACGGTGCTGGTATAGCTGGCCCTTGATGAGCATCTGGCCGTAATAAAAGGGATTGTTGAACACGCGGTGGAGCAACGCCTTTTGCGGGTGCGATTTCTTGCCGTATTTATTGCGCAGGCCCCAATTCCGAGCTTTCTCCACCATCTCGCTCAAGGTGAAAGCACCGGTGGCATATTCCTCAAACAGTTTTTTCACCAGAGGTGCGTTGTCGGGATCGAGAATAATATCACTCTTGCCGCGCTCGTCTTTCACATTCATGTAGCCAAGCGGCGCTTTGGCAATCCATTCGCCCATGCGGATTTTCTGGCCGAAAGAGCGCTTAACATTATCGCGCATGCTATCAATGTAGGATTGCGCCATAATGACGCCCATCGACCACATGAGTCTTTCCTGTGAAACTGAATCCTTGTGAATGACGTAATTTTCGGTGTTGAAATGCAGCTCGATTTTGCCCTTTTGAATAAGCTCGTCGAGCAACGGATATTCCTTGAATGATCTTTGAACGCGGTCAACCTTGTCGGCAACAATGGCCACCGGCTCGCGCTGGGCACGGACGAATTTAATCATCGCCATGAATTTGCGCCGGTCGCCCATTGTTGAGCTTTCCGTGATTTCAAAGGTTCGAACGACATTCAAGTTGCGGCGCAGGCAGTAGGTTTCGAGCCGGTGTTTCTGCGCGTCAATGGAATAGCCCTCTTCCTGTTCTTTCGACGATACGCGGGCAAGGATTATCGCCTTGCGGGCTTTGAGAGCGTTGGAATCATCCATGTTGTAGCTATTCATCATTCTCTGCATCCAGCCCTTTTTGACGCTTCATTTCAAGCAGCAATTTGCCAAATCCAATGAAATTGCGCGTTGCCGCATGGCAGCGCTCCTCGGAAATTCCCTCAGGGTATAGCGCCCGGATTTTATCATTTAGAAGGCCGTAATAATCCTCGGCGCTCAGATCATCCCGGCAGGCGTCAGACCGTGCAGATTGTGCGGCAGGGGGATTTTCAGAATTTGCAGAGATTCGGCATACCATACATTAAGGGTATCCGGCAGGGTCTTTTGCGTATGCGTAAATAATCCGCAGAGATTTCTTCGCAGCTTTTCCAGAAGCTTTTATTTTAAGCCTACTTGAATTTCGTCCTTTTCAAACCAGCCTTCATTTAGAGCGTGGGTATATACTTTTTGAGGATTATCCGAATAGGCAATAATCGCAAGGCTATCTTCCGCCCTGCTACAGGTTACATAAAATAACCGTCTGGTACGATCATGGGATGTTTCTTTCCCTTGTTCTTCATTCTCAATATCTCTGGAGGATTTTTCTTTAACGCCAAAAAGCTTTTCATAGCTGAATAAAAAGCCACGTGCTTCTGAATCATCAATAATAACCATTACTCTGGGAAACTCTCTTCCTTTGACACCTTGGTGAGTGTCGAAAGGGGCTATCTGATTAATATAATCAACATAGGGTTTAATCTGGGAAAATGGCGTTAATAAAAACTTATCCAACGCATCTAATATACTATCCCTATCATCTTCTTTTTCTATCTCGCTGCTCTCTAATTCTACCTTCGCTTCAGCTTGCTCTTCGAAATTTCTACTTATTATAGGAATAAATCTTTCAGGAATTTCGAATAAATTGTTTTCCTTTACTAACAAAAGAACGTCCAAAAAATTAGGGTTTCCATTATTTGCCCAAAGTTCGAACAGATCGTTTACAGCGGCCCGCACTTTTTTAAGTTGAGCTGTTTGGTCATCATTAATTGCCTTAAGGGTGTTTTTGGATAAAAGAGGTGATTTTTTTCGGATAATAGAAGCCACTGCATATTTATCGTTCTTTTCCAAAGCCTCTATCAAGGGCAGAACAAGATTTGAAAACAGACGTAACTCAGTCATTGTGCCATCAAGCAAGCCTGTTCGAAATTTATCTATTTTATACAAAGGCTCAAACATTTCCTCGAACCCCATTCGCTTCGCGGCCATATGGTGTTCAAGAATTAAAGTTTTTACATCTTGATTTGCTCCAAACCAGCCAGGATCATTTGTAGCGTTTGCCATGCTTTCAGTAACAATTAATTCTGCTTCGGGTTTATTTTCGGTGTTACTGGGTAGTATGAAAAGCCTGACCAAGCCCTCTCCCCGGTCATTTCTGGGAGTTTGCTCTTGTCCATCTACACTGGCTCTGATTTTGTTTATTAGTGTAACAATTCGTTTGCCACTTCGATGGTTCATCTTTTTTGAGGGTGTTTCCCAATCTGCCGGTAAACCATCTCCCAAGCCTTCTTTTCCATCAGAGTAAATTCTTTGCATCATATCGCCTAGCAAACCTAATGCAAAACGATCAGAGTGTTGTGTCTGTACTTCAAACAAAGCATCCATGAGATGTTTATTTGTGTCCTGGCTCTCATCCACTAAAAGCAAAGGAAATCTTGTAATCAATAAATTTTGCATAGTCGGTTTGTGCAATAGAAAATCCGAGCACATCTGAATGACTTCGCTGTGATTGAGAGAGTCACGTTCTAAATTGTCGCCATTAGGATTGTAGGTGAATTTTTTTATTTCTTTTAAAAGCGCCAGGCGTTTTGTTTTAGACTCAATTTTTCTGGCGCGATCAATAGAGGCCTTGCCCGCTCTACCTTTTGCCTGTTTTTCTTCTAATTCAGCAATTTCATTTTTAAGGTTTATCTCCAGCCACTTCCTAATGTCTTTATTAAAACCCTGTATTAACGACCAAGCAAAGCTATGGATGGTTGAAACATGAAATAAGGGGTCAAATTCAATACGGCTGTTAATTTCATCACAAGCAGCATTGGTGTAGGTAATGACGCCTACCTTCTGGCCCATAAGTTTTAGAGAACGTGAGTATTGACCTTGTATGTATTTTAACGCTTCTACAAGTGAGCGTGTCTTTCCTGAACCAGCTCCGGCAAACAGGAAAAAGCTTTTAGGGTTTGCCAGGTTCAGGCAGGCGCTAATTTGATCATCAACCGGATTATCAATTGTATCGAAATCAATTATTTCAGCTTTTGACATTACGCAGCCTCTTTGCCTTTTCCATCTTTTTTGGGTTTTTCAGAGACAGGTAGAATTTCTAAATATTTTTTACTTAACTGTTTTTCCAGCCATTCCAATCCTTCTCGAATATATAGAGGGACTGTAAAGTTTTGTGAGTCCAGTTCGAATAAGAGGTCCAGTGCAAACTTGGCCTTTTGATTAGAGCCTCTTAATGCTTGGAACAAAGCTTGACCTAAGTCTGAGACATTAGAATGTGTGGCAATGGCTTCTTTGAATTTTTTGATCAGGCCCGGCCCTTCCAATGTAGAAAAAACAGCAATGTTTTCCAAAATAAGCGCATCTTCAAATGTGTAAGGCAGTGCCTCTTCAGCAGGTTTGTTTTCCTCAAGCGAAACATTTATTGGGCATTGATAGGCAACCCTAATGGAAGATAACGCATTCTCTATTTTTAGTTCTTTTTGCTCTTCTGTAACATCCAGAAGCTTGTCAATTTCTTCTTCTTTGGGCACCCAGCCTTTTAAAGTGTCATTGTTTGTAACTTGATTTTGTTTCCGGGCGGGTAAGATCGCCTCTTTGCTTTCTTTATTTTGTGAGTCAATGTCAGTAATGATTAGCGTAGTTAATCCGAGATGCTCAATCAAAGAGCGCAATGTATGGGCGTGGCTTCCCCCTATCTCCAACAATGTTATATAGCTTTGCCGCAGCTTTGCATAACAGTGTTCTATGAAATAGGGCAATAAAATACGCTCGGCTGGCCCTTCAACCAAAATAGCTGCGTCTGCAAAAAACAAATCACAATGCGTAGTCTTTAAATATCGGATTACAAATCTTTCAGTTTTGTCGCCTTCTCCAAAAACATCTGACACATTTATCACTGTTGTTATAGGGACATCTCCGACTTCAATAGCAGGAAAGCGTCGAAAATATCTTAGAGCAGAAAAATCACATTCGTGCGCTATATGGCTTGAATGGGTTGATACAATCAATTGTGTTGTTAAGCGCTTATTTTCGTCTAAATCTGAATGTTTTCTCAGAATATCGTACGCAATGCGAATAAAGACTTGTTGCACTTGAACGTGTAAATGTGCTTCTGGTTCTTCCGCTATCACCAAATGCAGGGGAGGTATAATGCTTTCTTCACTTACTCTATTCCGGGCTTTTCCCACCTGCATCCAGTCATCACGAAAGCTCATTAATCTAAAGACCATGGATATGAGGTTTTGGTACCCTAATCCGTTATATTGCTCAGGCAGACGAAGGGTGAAAGTATTGTCGTTATCATTTTTTCTAACGACTTCATATTGAAGGGCCGCATTATGATTGAGGGATTCTATAGGGCGGATTTTTGTGGCAATTACGACTTTGGGGTCCGTAACACCTGGATAGCCTAAATCTTCTAATTCCTGAATTGGTCCTTCAAATTCTACCTTTAGTTTTTCATCAAATAAGTTTTGTGCCTGCTCTATAGCCTCCAATGCGTCAATATCATGCGGCTCAGGAAATTCAGACGGATCAAGGTGTCTGGAATAATATGAGCGCATCTGTTCGGAAAGCTTATATTTTCCTGTTGCGACTGGTTTATCTTCTTCGTTTTCTGGCCTTTGTGGATCAGAAAAGCCTCTGTGAGCAGGAATTTCATTAATTTTTATCAAGCCATAGAAAGGCGGTTCTTCAATCGGTTCGCTTTCGCCCGGCAGATTTTGGGGCGCGGCATCTCCCTGATCCGTTATATCGGTCAGTTTATCTGGGTCCAGGGTGTAGGCTTTAATGACAAAATGCTTGTTTAGCCTTCTCTCAAGGTAATCCATCATGGATTTAGGCCAGAGGCTTAACCTGTATTCTTTGTCATTATTAGCTTCTTTTGCCGCCTTGATAGTGTCTTCCGCATGTTTTCGGGCTTTAACGTATTCTGAGTAAAGTTCTGTAATATCGTTTGGCTCATAACGAAGTCTGACTCCCAGCTTTCCTTCTTCCCAATCCAGATTAGGCAGTAAGTGACTTACATGGTGAATTTCGTTTTTTCCTACATCCAGCCATATATCCATAATCGGAATTTGTTTTTCCCACTGAGCGAGTGCAGATTCCAAATCTTCTTCTGACTGATTTTCCTTTTCCCACTTGTCACCAATTTCATTAATCCTAGCCCAGTTGGATAAGGTGAAATCATTAACGGTAAAGCGCTTGTGATTGATAAGAAAATGACCTAGTGCCGTCATGGCGCTGGTTTTCCCGCTGTTATTCGCACCCACAAAAATGGTTTCTTTATCCGCCAAATCTATTCTGACAGATTTGAGTTTTCTAAAGTTCTGAATTTCAATAAACGCGATACGCATAAACGCCTCTATGCTGCTAAAAGAAGTAAAAACTTAATATAATTAAGGGATAATGCATTTATGGGGATACTGCAATATTTTGAACAACCCATGCTTGCAATTATGTCCGCCGAAGGTGGTTATTTTTGTTTAGGCCGGAAATAGTTTAGCTTTTGCCAGAGATTGTAAATAAGACGTCTCAGCCCATGCTTAGGCATTTCGTATTTTTTGAGAGAGAAATCCGGCTCATACGTTAAAACAACGTGGTCATCGTCTTGATTTTCATGCCTTTCAAAAGCAACGTTGCTTATGCCCAGCCCCTGATTTAACCACAGGTTCAAAATATTGCCTTGATCGCCATTAAGGTTATTAATTTCACAGAATTTTTCTAAAGAGATTTGCTGAGATAACAATTCTGCTAAAGAGCGTGATGAAATGTATATTTTATTCATGAAAGATCCGCTTGTTATCTTGGTGCCTCCATACCATCCTTTTTCCGGGCCGTCCCATCCTTGTTTTAGGTGTCTTGCCGCATTATCACCATTCAGCTTAGGCTCGGGAATAAAACGCGGCATTTCCATCAATGCATTTTTGCAAGTATTGGGCAGAAGAAAATCAGCATCCGGGTTTGCAAATAGCTTGGCTCTAATTCTCAAAGGCTCCAGTTGAGAATAGAGGTGGTTTTCCCTTTTTGTAAAGATCGTCATCACAAAGGATATAGACTTTCTTCCTTTTAAAAATCTAAGGATAATGTCTTCATCAGTATATGTTTCTCCTGTCGGGCTTCTGAATCCGTTATTCAGCATCTGGCACCCTCCATCAGTAAGGATAACCCCTTTAACTCCTTGATATTCTGCTCTCTTCAGTTGATTTGCTTTGTCTTTCAGGGCGTGGAAAACGGGGTTTCTTGTGGCTGAGTAGGGTACGGTGTAAGAAATATTTCCACCGCCTATCCTGATGCTGCCCTGCTGTACTTGATAAATAACCTTTACGTCAAAATTACCGCCTTGAAGCCTGATTTCGTCATAGCCAGGCTGGTTGTTCTTAATGCGCTGAATAAAGTTGAAGAAGTCCGCATTAAAAAGGCGCTTATATTCATTTACTGGCGGATAAAGCAATTTAACCTTTCTATCTCTAAAGTTGTTCCCTTCCATTGCATGGCCGGGCTCGTCTCTAAAGAAGCTAGGGTCTAAGCCTGCTTTTTTGGTTTGTCTGTACAGTTCCCGCCTATAAAATTCGCGTGGGTTTTCTTTTTCGTATCCTTCATCCGAAACAGTTCTTACATCAGCAATAAATTCATGTAGTGAGTTTCTGCTCGTCCATCTTATATCGGGCTTCCGTTTATAGTCGGGTTCGTGCTCCATAAGACCACTGGCGCTTAATGCGTATAAAACGGCCAATTCCCATTGCGCATGTAAAGATTTTTCATTTTCAAGGTTTAGGTTTTTTACGAGTGTTTCCAGTTGCTCTTTACTCAAAAAGTAAGAGCAATGACTTAGCATTTCCTGAATAGAGCGCCGGTAAAATAAAGACATGGTATATAATACGAAACTAAGTTTGTTTTGGTCTATGAATAATAGACCGTATTTTTGTTTTGGTTGACGAAAGTGTCAACCTATCAACTAATGTAAACCTCGTTTGGATTCTGGTAACTGGCGGCACGCCGCGCCGCCCAAACCCCCGACCGTTTAACATTCTGAAAGAACCTAAAAAACTTGGGTTCCGCCAAGTGTCACGTTTTAAATTGAAGTAATATCAACGGGATAAATACAAAACGTGACGCTGTGACGAGCGTGACAGGGAAGTAGCGCTTACAGAGGAAACAAAAAGAAAGGTTTCTTATACTATTCTACTTCTGTAACACCTGTCACACTGTCACAGATCAATAAAAAAGATAAGAAAAAGAAAGCGTTGGGACGTGATGGTGCCGTGACAATAATGTGACGGATGGATTATTCCCCGGCAGCGGGAAGGTGTTGCGCAGGGATGATAGTGGCGCGCATCTGCGTTCCGGCAAAGCGCACGGCATTTTTTGTGCTGCCACTGCCGGGCAGATAGCGTAAGGAAGTTACCCAGCCGCCACCTTCCCATTTACTACCACGGAAAATGCGGTGCAGTCCTTCATGGTTGTTGGCGATCATGATGTAATGATTGTCCGTATGATAATCCTTCGCCAGTATTCCGACCTGTTTGAGAGCCTCCCTTGCAAATTTTCCCTCCTGTGCATCCAGTGCCTCTAAAATAACGCTGCCGATGGTTTTGTTTTCATCGCGACTGTAAACATTCAAAGGGCTGGAATAAAGCCGGGTCAGACATTGCTGGCCTTCGTTTTCTTCCTCATCCATGCTCCATTCGTCAATTAGCGGCTGGATGAATTCCATGCGCTCTTCAAAGGAGTCTGCCTCCTCGGGCGGGTAGTTAAACAGGAAAATATCGGCTCCGGCAAGTATGGCGGCAAGCTGGTCAGCGGCGCGACTGGTGAGGTTTTTTGCTGCAGCCAGATGCGCCTTGAACGACGCGCAGGCCTGCGCAAAATGCTCCGCACGGGAGATTGCCCGGCAGAAAAGCTTTGGAGCCAGTTCTTGCGCACGGCGGATCATCTGTTTTTCATTGAATGAAGCGTTATCCTGCAGTTTCAAAGGCAGGAGTTTCAGACGAGCAATTCGGGCACGGTCCTGCGGCTCCATGTGCGGGGGCAGGATGCAGAACATCATCACGCAGCCATTGAGCCGGAAATTCTGCGCATGACCGCCAGGTGTACCGCGGCGGATATTCGCGCCTTCGCTGGAGGACATCTGCCGCAGCATCCGGATGACGGGCTTCATCGCACCGTAAGCGCCATCCGCCTCCATTTCATCAAGCAGCACCGCGCGGGCCTGATTGCTCATACCCTGGCGCAAGCCCGCTTCGGTATAGTTATTGGCGACCGTATGCGCCATCGACCCCAGCGCCGCGCTTATATACCGTGCCAGTGTGGTTTTGCCAGAGCCCTGCGGCCCGTAAAACAGGGCGTGCGCTTTCCAGTCCAAGGCTCCGGCGATAAAGGCCTGCCCGAGCAGGCCAAGGGCCAGTTCCGGGCCTTGCGGTAGTTCGAAATTCCAGCACTCCAGCCCGGCCAGGATTTCGCGGCATTCTTGAGTTGTGGCCGGATTATCCGCGGGTCTAGTAACGGCAGGCGCTGCTGGGTAGATAATTCCACCTTCGTAAAAGCCGCTTTTGACCCATGCGCCGTTTATCAAAACCGTATTGCCGCAATGAACGATTGGCATTTCACCGGACTTATTTTTCCATACGCCGACAGAACGTACAGGCGCGCTGTCATCGAAAATCTCTTTTTTGTAGCAACGGGAAATCAAGTACACGCGCACGGCTGCGACGTTAAACTCGCACCCGGTCTGCGCCTTGCCCTTACCGGGTTCGATGGGGAAATACGCCTGCAGCCAGGCAAGGTCGCCGCCGAACAGTCCCTGAATCCCGGCTTCATTCATCTGCTGTTCGCTGAATTTGCGTACCTCACCCAGCGGTGAGATAAAGTAATACGTACCGTTATTAGTTCCTAGCACGGCAACTGGACAGGACTCGTCCATGCTCTGACCCGCGTTTTCCAGACAAGCACGCAACGCATCCGCGCCGCTATTTTTCTCTTGGCGTAGCGGTATTTTTTGCTCAGCCTTTCTGGTTTTTGCAACCATAAGATTCTTCTCCCTAAAATCGTGAATTGAAATCGGGCGATCCCCTATCCGATTTTAGGGGAGAGCAAGCCTTGTGGTCTGCGTAAAGAATCTGCCGTTATTTTTTCGCAGGCGCGCGCCAGCGCAAAATCTCGAAATAGCCTTTTCCGTTAATGTAATAATCAGCCATTTTCAGGGGATAGCGCGCCTTGTCCGCAAGTCCCTTATCCGTCATTTCACCATTGACCAGATTGGGCCAGACAGTACTGGCAATTTCAAAGTTTGACGGCTCCCGCCCAAGTTTTTCCCAGAGATGTTTGCGCATGTCATAACAATCCAGATAGTCCCGGAATTTATCTGGCTGGCGCTTTTTGACAGCCTCCGCGCAGCCTTTACTGCTCAGAAAACTGTCAAAAGCCTCAACCTGATATTCGCGCGGCAGGCGCAGATCTACAAAAATTTTGATGTGATGCTGCGGGTCGGGGTCTTCAACATCGACTAGAATACCCGGCAGACAGACGGAAAAATCCCACAAAAGACTGGGCACAAATTCACCCGGCAGATTTGGGTTTTCAGGGTAATTTAGACCGAACTCATTATGTAGCCGGTCGTAAAACTCACTGCTCCTGAAATCCGGCCCGCCGCTAAGTCCGTCCAAGCTGTTCTTGATAGCCGGGGTAAGCTTTTCCCGACTGGCTTTCCAGACCTCCATGCAGGAGGGATAAAAATCATTATAATCATCACCCCGCCTTCCAAACTCCCATGCCCACTGGTAGTTTTCCAGTTCGGTGTTATCGGTTGTTTCAGTTATTGCAGTACTCATTGTTCTCTTTTCTTAAAACCTCAAATATTGGAAATGATAAAAGCGCGCGCAAACCAAGTGGTCACGCGCCATTAGACAGTCCATCATGCTTTTAGGGATGTGGCGGAGGAATTAAAAACCCCGCAAAAGAGTCAAAAAATTACAATAATGACTACAGACAACACGCGGATGTCAGATACGATTTATCTTTATAATTATGTTTCTTATGTGTTGTGTCATTGATGTTTTTTTATTTGAAAAACTTATTGTTCTTTGTAATTTTAAGAACATACAACCATGAATGTATGTAAAAGTCAACGTATTTCAGGAATACAAGGAGTACTTAATGAAGCCTAGCCAAAAAGAAGCAAACGAAAACCAGCCTGAAAATGAAGCGCATACTGAACTTCCATATGATGTTAACGCAGAACAAAATTTTCTCAGCCACTTATTGAGAGATAATGCCTGCGTGGATTTTGTCTGTGAACAGGTCAGGCCAGAATATTTTTATGAGCCTCAGCACGCGCAGATATATCGAACTATATTGGGATTGCATCAAAAAGGGAAAGCTGCCACGCCATTGCTTATTAAAGAACAGATTAAAAAAGACAGACTATTTGAAAACGAGGATATAGAAAAATATCTGGCTACGCTTACAACTTAAAAAAGACAGACTATTTGAAAACGAGGATATAGAAAAATATCTGGCTACGCTTACAACTAACATAAATGCTCGTTTCAATATTCAAAAACTAACAGATCTTCTTATTGATTTATATCAACGCCGGGTGTTAATCAGATTATACGAAAGCGCTGCACAGCAGGCATTTGATCTGAAAAGTAATGAGCCGGAGCAAATCATTGAAAATGTTGAGCAAACACATTTAGCGTTAACGCAAGCTCAATGCTCTGAAGCCATATCTATTCAAAGCGCCGTTTTATCCGCTGTTGAAATGGCTGAAAAAGCCTATTCTAGTAAAAGCGGAATTACAGGCGTTCCAACAGGGTTTGAGGATTTGGATCGAAAACTAGGAGGCTTACAAAATTCTGACCTGATTGTCTTAGGTGGACGGCCCAGCATGGGCAAGACGGCGCTTGCGGTTAATATTGCCGTTAACGCGGCTAAATATTATGAAAGTGCCAATGAAGAAAAGTCCGTTCTGTTTTTTACACTGGAAATGTCAAAGGACCAGTTGGCAAACCGTATTCTATCCGCCTCTACAGGCATTCCTGTCGCCAGCATACACCGGGGCGATATGAAGCAAGACCAATTCAGAACCTATGTTGAAGCAACGCAGGCAATATCAGAATTGCCTTTATATATTGATGACAGGTTCCATATTGATAGCCGCGCAGCCTTTCCTGTAAAAACGCTTGTCAAGCGTGCCAGGCGGCATTGCAAAAACCACAACACCGGATTGATCGTTATTGATTATTTGCATCTTATGCAATCCACCGGCTCTGCGCAGGCGGATCAAAACAGGACGGTTGAAATCTCTGAAATAACGCGCGCGCTCCAATGGCTGGCAAGAGATTTGAATATTCCTGTGCTTGTCGTTTCACAGCTATCCCGTGCGCTTGAGCAAAGAGAGGATAAACGCCCGCAACTTTCTGATTTACGGGATTCGGGTTCCATTGAACATGATGCAGATGTTGTGTTGTTTTTGTATAGGGAAGAGTACTATCTGCTACGACATGAGCCGCAAAGACATGTGGGCGAAACACAAGAAAAATTTCATAACCGTTATAATGGTTGGCATGAGAATCTTGCTCAACAACACAATATCGCAGAATTAATTATCGCCAAACATCGCCATGGCCCCATTGGTTCTATCAAGCTGCATTTTGACGCAGAATGCACACGCTTTGGTAATCTGGGGTAGTGATAAAAATAAAAATTTTAAGAAATTAGATTATTGTGTGGTAAGCGGAAGATATGGAGGCATGTACCATACGAGCTTTTGAATGTATTTGTTCTTTAATTCATTCGGGGTTTCTAGACCTAAACTTAAAAGAATACTAAAAGGCATAGCATAGCATTCTTGCTCGTATAAATTAAATTCTACACTTGCCTCTGGCATATCTTTTTTAATTTCCTTTTCAATCAAACGTCTTATAGCTGATGGAAAAAACTCTTCACTTGGCTTGCCAAGCCTTATTTTATCGCTATCACTAACCGTGGTTTCCAGTGGATTGGAAATCCCTTTTTTTATAGATTCGTGATAATCATATATAACATTGGCGCAGCCTGCGAGTTCTTGATAATAAATAAATGACCAAACAGCACCAAATCGCAATATTGCATCAGGGCGTTTTTCCAATTTATCTTCAACAATAATTGCAATGCCTGCTAATCTCTCATAAGAATGAAGCGCAAGGCTGCTAAAATTGACTATTTGCAATTCTGTAGCATTTTGATTTTTTTGTGTGTGAGCAGGACTCATTTTGATAAAATTCTGTTTTATGGGTGACACTATCCCGTTAATCATGTGGTCATCACATAGTTGGGCGCATATATAGTTTCTGTCATCCGGTCCTGTTACAGCTCCTTTAATCTCGAAATAACCTTCTTTCACGACGTTATAAAACATATCCCACCAGTGGTGAGAGCGTCCCTCGTTTGGGATTTCTAGCATTTCACGAATAGATTGATTAAATTTTTTCCCACGTTCTTTAGGGCTAAGAGAGTTTAGTTCTTCGATTTCTCGATTTTCTATCATATTGCTGGTACAGGGTTGCTTACTTTTCCAGTATTCATTTCAAGATCATAAAGAAATCCATCATCTCTTTTAACTTGCCATCCATCGCGGTTAGCTTTGACATATCCATATGGATCAAGTCCGGGACTATCATTCTCTATGCGCCAAACGATCTTTCCTTCTTTATCAATCAAAACAATATTACGATTGATAAGGCTGTGTAGTTCTCTATTTTCCAGCGGAGGGCGTAAAGCCGGTGGCCCATCAAACTCAGGAAAAAGTTCTTGTCCATTATAAAAAACTACAGCTTTCTCATCAAAAACATCAGTAAGTACTTGCAGCACTTCTGCTGGTGCCACAAAAATTTCATGGTTATCAAAGTAAATGTTTTTATCATTTTTTTTCCAAGTGAAAGTCATTAGTACCTCACTAAAATCAAATTTTTAATTCTAAATTTTTGAGCCAAATATCAATTTCTTGATTATTGCTATAGGTTACATGTTGTCTAAACTGTTCAATTTGTGCCTGTTGATGCCCCCTATCAGTAAAGGAAATTTCTACAGTGTAAACTCCGGGCTGTGTTCTGGCTTCTGAAGAGTGAGTTGGAATTCCTGGCATACTTAAAAACCTCTGAACTGCAATGCCAGAGCTATGATATGCTCCAGCACTAAATCTAAGTTCAAGAGAACGTTGAAGCTCTTGTAAGGAAGCTTGCCAGCGCCCACCCGGATCACTTGGATCATCGTGAAACCTAACAAGAGGCATATCTGTATCAGGATTAGGGTTTGCAGCTCCTGTGACAGCAATACTATCGCTTTGATATGTTTGCTTCCATCTCTCTTTATATTTAGCTTCTTCTCTTGCATTCAAGATAGCGGTATAGGTTGCTCTCAAGGTTGCGTTATTACCGTAGAGGTTAGCCATATCTCTATCAAAGCCATATTTTCCCAAATCCTCTCTTTTAAGAGGAAAACCGTCATCACCACCTGAACCGCCATCAGAGCCGCCAGGTGGGAGATTTCCTCCAGATCCACCATGCTGACGTGAAGTTTCTAGAAGCTGGGGGTACTTCCCATCATTATATCCTTGCGCCTGTAGATAGACAGATTCAATTTCATCTAATACTTTAGAGCCTGTACCTGCTGTTTCTTTTTCGTTTTGTTGCTCTACTTCCCAGGAAAATTGGGAACTAACTTTGGCATCTCTTGCATTAAATCCCATGGCTATCCTCCTAGCGTCCTAACCGGAAGGCTTAAACAAGCTAGTTCCTGACTTGAAAGCGTAGGTAGTTCTTCATATGCACGTCGTGTTTCTAATGCCTGCCTTTGAATCTTATCATTTAATCTAAAATCAATTGAATCATCTTCGTGTATATTTTTAAGTTCTGCCAGTGTATAGAGAACCCCCATTATTTGCCGCGCTCTCTCAAATACAGGCATGAGTACGGCAATATCATCGTAGCGATCTGTCAAAATCTTTGTTTTACGCCCTTGCTCCTTAGAGGGATCATTAAGAGATACGAGTCTATTTTCTTCAATATCGCCATCATCACGTTTTTTTCTTAATACATATGAGCCATCAACACCCATTTTTACTTCTTGAACAGTAAGTCTGACTGTTGCATCTCTTGCTTCTTTAAAATCAGGTTTTATACTCACATGAATTGGTTTAAGCATAACTCTTCTTGATTGTCCGGCACCAATTCGTCCCCCTGCCCACGTAATTTCATCTACTAAATCTTTAGCTAAGCCATATGTAGAAGGCGTAAAACACTGATCAGGAGAACCAATCTGAAACTGATCTGGCATCCAACATAAGGAACCAATAAGATTGTCTGTTATATACATAGTTCTCCCTAGGCTTGTATACCCTAACCATTCAGGGTCCCAAATTTTAAAGCTGATTACTTCTTTATTATCCTCAATTCCAAAGTGGTTTCCTTTTTCTAGGCTTAAAGAGGGCCAGCGTGGTTCTTCTCTTTCGGGATACCCAAAAACAAGAGCCACGCAAACTTCAAAATCTTCTGGCATTAATAAGGAGGGAAGTTCTTCATTAGAAACACAAATAAAATCTATATTTCCATCTTGTTTTGCTTCCAATCCTTGAAAACTGCTTATACCTGTAGAAGGCACATAAGCCCTTTTGTCAATTCCATGCTCTTCTATATTTTCTGGTTGTCTCCAGACTCCTAAAACAGGTAAGCCATTCTTAGAAATAGGATTGTACGTTGGCCCCATCATAAACGTACTACGAATCAAGTCATTTTCTTGAAGCCCTAAATTTCGAAATTGGAGCTCCTCAAGTAATCTTGCCCACTTATAACCCTCTCTCCAGCTTTCTTTTAAAGCCAATAAGCATACAAGCTCTAGAGAATCTATCATTGCTTCATTAACTGGTGGGATGTATGTATCAGACCAGCTGCTATTTTGATTTCTTATTATTTCTGTAGCTTTTAAAAAATCATTCTTATACTCTTTTGAACCATTCATTTTAGCAATAACTTCATCTACTTTCTCGAACAAGTGATGAAACTTAGAGGTTACTTGAATGTCATTGGTATCAATTTGCCTTTTAGATAGAAGATCCCTAACGACAGAAAAATCTTGCTCTGCATCTAAACCAATAATGGATCTTACAACTAAAGTGAAAATAGCTAAGACTTTTTCACTAACGTAAGCAGGAGAAATATCCATTTCGACTAATTTTTTGTATCTCTTTACCGCTTCATCCGGTTGTTTTTCCACTCCTCTACCACCTGCATACATGTAAGCTAAGTGATTTATTGTCCAGGGGTGATTGGCTGCTTCTGCTTTTTTAAATCCCTCTAAAACAGAAGCAGTGAATTCTTCATGTCCCAGTCTACCATATCTGGTGTCTGCATATTGCTGTATATGTGCCTTTTGGCTTAATGCTCCTGCTTCTCCCAGCTCTATAGCTTCATCAAACCAGAACATAGCTTTATTGTTATCTACTTCATTTTCATGACCGTATTTGTATTTGAGTCCTATGTTGAAAGCACTTGTCCAGCTTCCCAATGCAGATGCCACTGTATAAATTTGACGACTTCTTGTAGGATTAAAAAGAGGATTATTATGTTCTCTGTCATAAAGATAGCCAATCATTAAAAGCCAATCTAGGTTTGTGCCTTCCAAACGCGTGTCATGTAAAATTAAGGCGGCCTCAAAGTCAGGATTCCTTTGATGTATTAATCTTTTTACTGTTTCTAGCCTAGAACCACTGCTTTCCAAAAGATCAATTCCACGCTCACTTAAAAACTCTATTCGGCGTTTTAAAAACTCAACTTCCCAGTCTTTCTGATTCGTATCTATATCTAAAAGTTGGGCTTGCTCTCTTTCAATTTCAGACAAGACGGATGATAGAGTATTCCGCATCGGAGAATCTGAGAATGATCTATATTTTTTTATTTTATCTACTAAGTGAGAATGTGAACTGGGATACTTATTAAGAAACTCAATTCCTATTTCTGGGGAATTAGCTTGAAATTTATTAACAAAACTTGGCGCTTTTTGTTCTAAATCTTCGGACCGTTGGCCAATAAAAGTAACGTCTGGGACGTTCACGGAATTCCAAAAGCCGATTAAGGTATTATTGAAACTTATTAAATCAGGGATAAATCTGACAGACGAAGGATCTGAACGATCAACAGATTCCTTTGCAAAAATAAACAGTCTGTAATCTGGATCATCCGGCCTTTGAGGATCAGCCCAAGAATAGACTCTATTTAAGAAACCATCTCTTATAAAGGTATATGTAAGAATATGATCGTCAGTAGGTTGCCCAGAATAATCTACTGTATCTATTGGCCTGAAAAGAAGCAGTTCTTTATTCTTAATACCAACACCTTTTATTCTCTCTATATCTTGAGCTTGAACATGTTCCTGCCTTATAATTCTTTCTTGGATAAATTCCCCGACTTTCTCATTATTAATTTTAACTATTGGACCAAAATCAGGGTAATAGATATTTCGCATTTGAATAGTTTCCTATCGTTATTAGGTCCATTTCGACTAATTTATAAAAACGAGCTTTATTTACCATAGAGCCGTCAATCTGCGCAACTTATAATTATGTATTTTCTTTTAAAACAACCATATTTCAACCCACAGATGAAATGCGTGGAGTAAAATACCCGTAGGCGTTCGTTTTTGGTTGAATAGCGTTTTGTCATTTCCCGTGAGGGTTGGAATGCCTGTCCGGTTTTCTTACCGTAATGGCTCATCTTGAAACCCCTTAAGCAAAGGCAGGATATGTTTGATAGCGGTTTTGCGTTTGGCAGGATTTTTAATTTGCCAAGCAGCGCGGGCAAGCTGGACGCATTCGCGCGGCATGGTTAAGACGGATTCCGGCGTAAGCGCCGTATCAAAGGGCATGCTTTCCTGCGCGCTTTCAAAAAAATCTGTAATAGAGACATTCAGGCTTTTTGAAAGGCGGTAAAGCATAACCGCAGACATGCGGTTTTTACCGTTTTCGTATTTTTGAATTTGTTGGAAGGTTATATTGACACTATCTGCCAGCTTTTCCTGCGTAACCCCCGCAGCTTCACCTAACAATTTCAGTTTTAAACCTAGTAATACGTCGAGTTCCGAAGCGCGGCCCTTTTTCT
>JANQIB010000077.1 GCA_028282385.1 Alphaproteobacteria bacterium | reverse complement strand
CTGCTTATATGGTTCACGCCAATGATATCGCAAGCATGCCCAACCTCCAATGGATTGGCTATCTGTCAACGACAGCAGTTTATGGAGACCGTGAAGGCGGCGCCGTTGATGAAAAGGCAGAAATCCGGCCAACGACCAAGCGCGGCTCACGCCGTGCCCATGCAGAGCAGCAATGGCTATCCCTTTACCGCGATTACGGCCTGCCAGTTCATGTTTTCCGGCTAGCCGGAATTTACGGCCCCGGACGAAGTGCCCTGGACAGTGTACGCGCCGGCGTTGCGCGCCGTATCGATAAACCAGGACAGGTCTTTAACCGCATCCATGTTGAAGATATCGCACAAACATTAATCGCCTCGATGAACAACCCAAACCCGGGCACCGCTTATAATCTTGCTGATGATGATCCGGAGCCAAGCCACGAAGTCATCCGCTATGCCTGCGAGCTTTTAGGGCTGGAAGTCCCGCCGCTTATTCCCTTTAACGAAGCCGATATGGCGCCGATTGCGCTGAGTTTTTACAAAGATAATAAATTCGTCTTGAATAACCGTATTAAGGAAGAGCTCGGCGTGACCCTCAAATATCCAAATTACAAGACAGGTCTTGAAGGGTGTCTGGCGGCGGAGCAGGCGGCCTCTCAGGCCTTTAAGGAAGCGAATTACACAGGCGGCATTTAGTTAAGCGGGGAGTAATTAGCAGGGAGTAGGGAGAAAAATAATTTAAACTTCCCACTAACTACTCCCTACTCATAACTCCCTACTTCTTCTCTTCCCAACCGCCGGACTCATTCTGAAACCAGTAGGTCACATCATGCCCGGCTTCTTTATAATCTTTCCAGCGCGTACGCGCCGCGGCAACCTGCTCGGCCTGGTGATCTTCCAGCATCTCACAACATAGAGAGAACTCATCCATTTTTTCACTCAGCGCCCCGCCGCACAGGATGAGAACATCCGCGTCATTCTCATTCTGATCCTGATCACTGACAAGGATCGGCTGGGCATTTGCAAATTCCCCTTCTGAACTTCCATGCGGCAAAAAAGAATCTGCGCGGTATGTCCAGAGTGTCTCATTAACCCGCTTGGCCATTGCCTTATCGGGGCAACGCACCAAGACTTTTCGACCGCCTTTATAGGCTTTCATCAAAATTGCCGGCAGAGCTTGCTCCAAAGGCTGACGCGTGAGGTGATAAAAACGAACTTCACTCATGTTCCGGCTCCTTGTTTTTGCGGCGGATAAAGATGCGCCGCGCCGCTTGCATCATACACGTAACCGCGCCCCGCAGAGGTTTTTTCATAGGCGCATTTTTCAACCAGCATCTTGGCATAGCCGCCCGGAATATCCAAGACATAGGTTGGCATACACAGACCCGAAATCCGTGCGCGGAGCTGCCCGATTAAATCCTGCCCGTCTTCAATACTCAAACGGAAATGCGATGTCCCCGGCGCAAGATCGGGATGATGTAAATAGTACGGCTTTACTTTCAATTTCACGAGAGCATAAAACAAATCCTCCAAAGCCTGCACATTGTCATTAATCCCTTTGAGTAAAACCGACTGCGATAAAAGAACCGCGCCGGATTGGTCGAGAGATTTCAAAGTCTTTACAACATCATCATTTAACTCATCAGCATGATTGACATGAAGAACAACATAAACGGCCTTTGAACAGTTTTTCAGTAATGTACAAAGTTCAGCATCAATACGCCCCGGCTTCACCATTGGCGCGCGCGTATGAAAGCGTATAACATCAAGATGTGTAATTTGCTCAAGCGCTGAAAAGACACCCCGCAACCGCCGGTTGGAAAGCGTTAATGGAT
>JANQIB010000065.1 GCA_028282385.1 Alphaproteobacteria bacterium | reverse complement strand
TTTCAAGCTTGTCCATTGCCTTGAATAAATCGCTGCGTTTCTTTTTTTGTTGGCAGTCTTCACATAGATAGTCCATGGGGGAATCTCCCTTCTTTGGTTAAAGATTAAGGCACCAAAGGCGCCGGGAGTTAAAAAGCACGATAAGACACGTGTGGACCTATTTCCCCGAAAGGTATTCTATTCAGCCCACTCCCGGCATAAGGGAGAGACCTGCACTATAAAGATGCAGGCGCAAAAAATCCACTCAGGTCGGGAGTGGTGCCGGTCTTATGACGCTTTTTAACGTCACATCCATCATGCTCTCCATGATTGTAAAAATCAACAAGAAAAATTGTTTTTTTGGTTCCGGATAAACACGGATGAACAAAAATATCCCCCTCACCCAGCTCCGGCTAGGCGCACTCACGTTCGCCAAGCCTTCACAACCCTCTCCCCCTTGAAGGGGGAGAGGGATATGTAAGGTTAGCGCGTTAGCGCTTACCTGGAGTTGGGTGAGGGGGTAAAAGCCGGAGATCAGAAACGGGGAATGATGTTTAGATATCTATGTTCATCCGTATCCTTCGTATCAAAATTATTGCCGCTGACGCGGCGGGGGGCAGGAAAAAAGCGGTTTAGTCGTCATCCGAAATCGCGTCGATATAAAGGCCGGAAATTGCCAGGTTCGCCAGCACCTGTGAAATCCGTTCTGCGCTTTCCAAAAAGTCGAACGGTTTTGGATCGCGCGGAACAATAATCGTTGATCCCGGCGGGACAAAGGTTGGGCTGTGATTCCACATGCTGACATTTAAAGGTTTCGCGCTGCCGTCGGGGAAGACGACAAAAGCGCGATCCGTATCGGCATAATAAGTTGTGCCGCCGGCTTCGCGGATATATTCGCTGGGATTTTTATTCTTGCGGAACTGCAGCGCGGCTGGCGATAAAACTTCCCCAGCGACGCGCACAGTTAAAGGCCGCTTGGGAATGTAAATCCGGTCACCTGACTCCAGCAGCATATCCTGTTCCGGGTCAGCCATCAGGGAAGAGGGGTCGACTTCAACGGTGATCCGTCCGACAGCTTGTGCATGTTTGAGTTCACCGACAAGGCTTTGCACGGCGCTGACCTGTGCCATGTCCGGTTTTTTATCCTTATCAATATTTTGCAGGCTGGCCGCGAGTTTCATTTCCAGGTCGCGCGCCTGCGCTTTATAGCGGCTTTCTTCGCGCTTGCGCTCAGCGGCGCGGGAGAAAATCGCTCCGTCCGGATAGCCTTGCTCGGTCAATCCGCCGGCACGTTCAATCAGGGAAAGAACCGTATCGCCGGCCATTAAATCATAACGGCCCGGATGATGAACTTCGCCGAGGATCATCACGCTTTGATCTTCCACGCGCTTGAAGGTCTGGTTGACCCGCACTGTATCGCCGGGTCCAATCTCAACGCTGTCCCCGTTCTGCTCATGCAAATTGACTTTAATCCGCCGCACGCCGCTGCGGCCTTGCCCCTGATGACCTTCCCCGGCAAGGCGTGAAGTGACTTCGATATTTTGCAAATTGGCTTCGATGGTCGTGCCGCCGGCGACAGCCAAAGCGGAGGACAGGGTTGACCCGCCGGCAATCGGGTAAGGGCCGGGACGGCGGACTGCGCCGCGGATAAAGGCGCTGCGCTCTTTTAAAAAGGCCGCAATCACCGGGTTGTCGATATTGTCATTTTTACCGCCGGCAGAAATTTCTTTGTAAAGCTCTTCTTCCCGGTCCTGCAGTGCATGGATTTGCGCGGTGGAAAAGAGATGAACTTCATCTCCTTCTTTTAATTCGCGGTCGAATGTTTTTTGCACGACCTGCTTTGGTGAAAATTCAATCAGCTTGCGCGTCAAACGGTCAGAATCTTTACGGGTAATTAGTCCCATCAACGGGTAAATATCATCCCCGAACACCTTTTCATTCTCAATCAGCGCCGCGAGCGTTTTGGCGTGTGCGTAATCATGTGGCCCAGCTTTGCGGGTATGGCCTTTGAGGGTCACGGTGCGGGTACGTTTGCGCTGGGCCTGCTGCGCCAGCAAAAGCGCGCCATCCCCAAATTGCTTGGCGCCGTGCTTATGAATTTCAATTGTTGGTTCCTCGCCGTCCTGCCCGCTTGAAAGTTTCAGGAAACGGTTATTGCCAGGCGTGAGAACGCCGCCGGACAGACCCAGCATGTCATTGAGGCTGAGTTTTTCGCCGCGGCGGATTTCGTAGATACCTTTGCGCTTGACGGCGCCGGCAATGGCAACGCTCGCACCGATTGGCGGGATGATAATCCGGTCGCCATCTTTTAAAAGCATATCGGCATTGCCGCCGCTTTGCATCATCACAGTGTAAAGATCGATATAGGTACTGCGTCCGCTGCGCACGAGCTTGATCCGGCGCAGCGACCCGGTTCGTTCAACGCCGCCCGCCGCAGAGAGCGCATCAAGGACACTGTGAAACCCGGTCAGGTTTTTCCGGCCCGGTTTTTGGGCATGACCGGCAACCAGAACGCCGATCTGCCGCACACCTGACAGAGACACAAAGACCTGCGTGTTATGCATGTCTTTGGCCTGCGCTTCGAGTTCCTTGCGCACATCTCCAAGACTGCGCCCGGCGGCTGTGACAGGCATGAAGCTTTCAATGATGACTTTGCCGTCATTGCCGATCCGCACACTTTCCCGCGCAGAGATTTGCCCGCGCACGGTCATATCCAGTCTATCGCCTGCGCTTAGAATATAATCATCCTGCACCGCGCCGGCCGGAAGAACGTTCGGGTTAAATTCATCCGCATCTCCGAACAGGTCATATCCGTATTGACGCAATTCTTCCCCGGCGCGCTCCGAATAAATCTCTTCGAGCGGGGTGAGGTTTTCAGGAAGGTCCTGTGTCTTTAAAACAGGCGCGCGCTTTTCATCCGTCAGGTCGGACAAAGACAAGCGCTTTAAATCACTTTCCCGGAGATCGCCATCATTTTGTCTGTGCGGCGTTGTTTCACGCCCGGCCTCATCCATCCACGGCGCAATTGCATTTGCCGCGGCCAGGTCTGTCTGCGCCCGCACGGCGTGTGTGCAGAGAACAAAACCAATTAGAAGTAGAATAAAAAGGCGCGGTTGTATAAACATTGGCAAGGGCGGGCTTATTTTTCTTAAAACTGAGTATACCTGTGTATGCGCCGCCTGTGAATCCCGGAAGTTTATTGACATAAAAAATCAGCGCGACACAATAACAGTATAAAAATAATAATTGCCGGCGGCAGGGGAGACATTGCCTTCCAGGCAGCCGGCCATTTGCGTGAATAAAACATCGCCGGGATCATTAATCCATTCCCCGTTTCCCGGAAAAGTGCCGTCAAATTTAACTGTGCTGAAACTATCCGCCTCTTGCGGAATGGTTGTGTCTCCGAAGATTTTTTTATTCAGGGCCTCGCAGATTGACTGATGTACATTGGGCAGGATCATCACCAAGTCTGCCTCCGCCTCCTGCGCTGCGCCGGAAGTGACGGACATACCGACCCCGGGGACCTGGTTATCTAAACTGAAGATCCATGGGGAACCGTCATTGGCGCTGTCCGGGGGAAGGGTCCAATAGGCATCCCCGCCCTCAGGATGAAACACCTTGCATCTATTACCCGTGCAATTGGTGTTTATGTAACCGGACACGCCGGGATTTTCAAAGCTAAGCTCCATATCATCTATTCCTCCGGCCAGCTTCATGCGCTGTATGGCGGTTGTGATTAAATTTGTGTAGCTTAAAATTTCCGCCGTTGTGGTCTCGGCAAGTTCTCTATTTGTATTATTTGTGCTGGATCTCGCAGAGTGAGAGACAGCGATATATAAGCTGGCAAAGAGAGCTGTGACAATTAAGATAAGGAAAAGAACATTTCCGTTTTCTGAACAAACAGCCATTTATTTTATCCAAAGGAAGTGAGTACAATAAACGCAATTATAGGCTGTATAATTTTAAATCTTACTACCTTTGATGTTTTAAATACGAAAGTATGCCCTGTGGGCGGGGCGGCAAATTCTTGCAATCAAGAGATCTTCATCTTATGTCATAGATATGACAGTTCATCTCATTAAACTGGTCGTCGGGGTGAGCGACCTCGAAGATTATGCCACCCGGCAGGACCGTGAGGTGGTCGATTTTGAAGGCCGGCCGGCTTTTCCCTGCTGGACCCGTTTCAAACCCAAGCGCGCGGAAGAAATCCTGAAAACAGGCGGGTCGATCTACCGCGTGATTAAAAACCGGATTGTCTGCCGTCACAAGATTTTGGGTTTTGATATCGCCGAAGTGGAGGGCGAAGGGAAATTCTGCCGGATCATGCAGGATCCTGAGATCATCGAAACGGTGAATATGCCTCACCGCCCGTTCCAGGGCTGGCGTTACTTCGATGAGGCCAAAGCCCCCAAAGATAAAGGCGTTTATGTTCCGGGCTCTTACGAAGAGATTGATCCGCAAATGGAAGAATCCTTGCGGCAGGCCGGGCTTTTATAAAAAATGCTTTGTATTTGCTTTTATATAATACTTTCACTATATTTTCCTTAATTTTTTTCAAAGGAGGTTTCCTATGGCAGAAACTAACAAAGAAAATCAGGACGAGGGCTCTAGAGCTTTTGTCCAACTTCTTGAGATGTACTGGTACTCATTAAGAGAATGTATTGTTTCCAGTGCAGATTTTGTGAAAGAAAAACCGGGTTCTGCAATGACGCTTTTAGGTACAGGGCTCGTTTTAAAAAGCTGTTTTTCCAGCTCAACAGAAGTGACGATTGATGAAAGTGCCGTTGCGAAGGCATTAGAACATACCGTACCGGTGCCATGCCAGGTAACAGAAGATTTTATAAAGGCTTTAAATCCGCCTTTGCAGGTTGGTTCTGATATTCTTGTCACTTCAAATGAACAGGGGTCATGTCAGTTTCTTTCACAGCAGCCCTGATCGCCTTCTTGGAGTGCTTTCCGCATGATTCCTCTTTATGAGCACTGATCTCAAATTACCACCCTCTTCAATTTCTCTTCAGACAGGCTGTATCGGCCTGGCAACAATTTTGTTTTTGCTGTTTGCTTTTGATCCGCAGCAATACGGTCTCAGCACATCAGAAGGGGCGATTGTTTTTCTATGCC
>JANQIB010000063.1 GCA_028282385.1 Alphaproteobacteria bacterium | reverse complement strand
TTTCAAGCTTGTCCATTGCCTTGAATAAATCGCTGCGTTTCTTTTTTTGTTGGCAGTCTTCACATAGATAGTCCATGGGGGAATCTCCCTTCTTTGGTTTAAGATTAAAAACAAAAGCGCCAAAGCGCCGGGAGTTAAAAAGCACGCTAAAACCACGTGTGGACCTATTTCCTTTTCAGGTCTTCTATTCAGCCCACTCCCGGCATAAGGGAGAAACCTGCACTATAGACATGCAGGCATAAAAAATCCACTTATGCGGAAGCGGGACCGGGTTTTAGAACGCTTTTTAACGTCCACAATCACCATACCACCCATGATTGCGCACATCAACAAGAAAAATTGTTTTTATCACGAAAACACTAAGAACATTTCCTACACCGTCATTGCGAGGAGGCCGCAGGCCGACGCGGCAATCCAGAATTGCAATTGTTGCTCTGGATTGCTTCGGCCCCCCGGATCAAGTCCGGGGTCCCTCGCAATGACGGAAAAGGAAGCATATTGATAAAATAGGAATATTATCATATAATGCCGGATGATTTTATATTCCTCCAACCGCTCAGCATGTCATCGCCGCTTTATGCGGAAATCCGGGACAACACTCTCAAAACTTTCCGGGTGCCCGCACAGGGGCGGGCGTGAAAAAAGGTACAAAAAACGAACTGAAGAACGAACTATTGAAACTATTTTTGATATCAAGGGTTTATAATTTTTTAAAAAAATGAGGAAAACGAACTGATGGATTTTAACCGAATAACAGACCGGAGAGGTAAACAGCAAAAACCTTCGCACCTCTGTGTTTATTCATGGTAAAAAATAATATGGATTTTAGACCCATTCTTTATGTCGTTGGTATTTTGCTCTGCACCCTTGCGGTGAGCATGATTTTTCCAATGCTGGCAGATCTGTCGCAAAATAACCCGGACTGGACTGTCTTTTTCTTCTGCGCTCTCTTCACCGCATTCTTTGGCGGTGCGATGATCCTGACCAATGCAGGGATGCAGTTTTCGATGAGTGTCCGGCAGGCTTTTCTGCTCACAGGCCTAAGCTGGGTGGTCCTGGCAAGCTTTGCCGCCCTGCCCTTTATGATGTCCGGTCTGAAAGTCAGCTTTACTGATTCCATGTTTGAAGCCATTTCCGGAATTACAACAACCGGCTCAACAGTGATGACCGGGCTTGATGATATGCCGCCCGGTATTCTGCTCTGGCGGGCCATTCTGCAATGGCTGGGCGGGATCGGGATTATTGTAATGGCACTGTCTGTGATGCCCTTCCTGAAAGTTGGCGGGATGCAGCTTTTTAAAACCGAGTCTTCCGAAAGCGAAAAGGCCGCACCGCGCGCCGCACAGCTCGCCGCCAGCATCGGCCTGATTTATCTCGTCCTGACTTTTATCTGCATGGTGTTTTATCACATGGCCGGGATGAGCCCGTTTGATGCTTTGGCACACGCCATGACAACCATTGCCACGGGCGGCTTTTCAACCCGTGACGCCTCTTTCAACGGGTTTGATACAGCCGAAAAAGAAATTGTCGCGACGATCTTTATGTTTATGGGCGGCCTGCCGTTTGTGCTGTACCTGAAAGCCGTGCGCGGGAATTTAAACTCCCTGTTCAGCGACTCCCAGGTGCGCTGGTTTTCGAATATCGTGGTGTTCTCAATTTTCATTACAATCGCTTACCTGGTGATGTTTCAGGATCAAAACTTCCTTGAAGCACTGCGCCGGGCCAGCTTTAATGTGATTTCCATCATTACCGGCACCGGCTATACAAATGGGGATTACGGCTTATGGGGGGGCTTCGCGGTCGCGATGGTGTTCTTCCTGATGGTCATTGGCGGCTGCGCCGGATCCACGAGCTGCGGGATTAAAATCTTCCGCTTTCAGGTTTTAAGCAGCGTGACAGGTGCCCAGCTCAAACAGCTTCTTCACCCGCATGGTGTTTTCCTGCCGCACTATAACGGCAAAGCCCTGCCCGAAGGGGTAACAACCTCCGTGCTCAGCTTCTTCTTTCTCTACGCGCTGTGCTTTTCACTTCTCGCCGTTGCCCTGTCCTTTGTCGGACTGGATTTCCTGACCGCCATGTCCGGCGCAGCGACCTCTATTTCCAATGTCGGGCCGGGCCTTGGCGAGATAATCGGCCCGTCCGGTAATTTCGGACCGCTGCCTGACAGTGCCAAATGGATTCTTTGTATCGGGATGGTCTTGGGACGGCTTGAACTTTTCACCGTCCTGATCCTGCTTACACCAAGCTTCTGGCGCCCTTAAAGATAATCAGCCGGATCAAAAATATAATCTTTTGCACAAAATTCACAGGTCATCGTGATTTTGCCGTCCTTGACCATATGCCCAATATCATCTTTCGGCATGGTTTTTAAAAGCGCGTGCAAACGCTCCTCCGAACACCGGCATTGATGCTTTATCGGCATTTGATCGTAAACCCTGACACCTTCTTCATGGAACAGCCGGGTCAGAATATCTTCTGCAGATAGATCCGGGTTTAAAAGCTCTTCTTTCGTGCAGCTTTGCATCAGGATCATCGCCCGCCGCCAGTCATCTTCTTCGACATTGGTTGGTGCGCCCTCACCCCCTTCTTCCGGCATATGCTGAAGCAACAGACCCTGCCCGTGCCATTTGCCTGTTTCATCTGGCGCCGCCGCCAGAACAAGGCCGGTCTGAAGCTGTTCGGAGGTTGCAAAATAATGCTGAACGGACTCCGCCAGGGTTTGCCCCTTTAACTCAACAATCCCCTGGTAACGCTCCATATGTTCACCCTGATCGACCGTAAAGGCCAGATAACCTTTCCCAAACAAAGACAGGTCAGGCGCATCTTCGTTTGTAACCGCGCCCTCCTCAAAACTCGCGCAGGCCCGGATATGGCCTTCAGAGGTCATATCACAGACCATCATCCTGAGAGGGCCGTCCCCTTGCACCTGCAGGGTGAAAATCCCATCAAATTTCAGCATCGACGACAAAAGCCCGCACAGCAGGATCATATCGGCACATAAAGCTGTCACCGGCGCAGGATATTGGTGAGCTCTTAATATCTCATCAATCGTGTTCTCAAAGCGCAGCACACGCCCGCGCAATGAAGAGCTTTCAAGCTGAAACGGAAGAATAAAATCGCTCACATTTAACTCTTGATCTTATAGCCGCTACGGATCATCCACAGACACAGATAAGACAGCACAATATTTGCGGCGATTAAGACCGCAAGCCCGATCATCACATGACCGTCAGCATGACCGATAAAGCCCGCGCGAAACCCGTCAATCATGTAAAAAAACGGGTTAAAATGCGCCAGATTTTGCCAGAATGGTGGCAACTGCTCAATGGAATAAAAAGTGCCTGATAAAAATGTGAGCGGCGTGACAACAAAATTTGTCACAGCAGCAATATGATCGAATTTTTCAGACCATATCCCACCGGCAAGCCCCAAAGAAGACAGCATCATCGTGCCCAAAACCGCAAACACCACAATATAAAGCAGGTTATGGATGCTTAAGCCCACAACCAACGCGATGATAAGCCCGGTCGCCAATCCCACCATCAGACCGCGCAATACCCCGCCAATCATAAAGCCGCAATAAAATTCAGCCGGCGAAAGCGGCGGCATCAGAACATCGTTAATCGTTCCCTGCACTTTGGCAATCACCATCGATGATGATGTATTGGCAAAGGCATTTTGAACCATGGTCATCATAATGAGGCCAGGCGCAAGGAAATCCATATAATTGACATCTCCGATCTGACGGGCGATTCCCCCAAAAGCCAGGGCAAAGACGGCATAAAACAGCAAGGTTGTCACCATCGGCGCGATAATGGTTTGGGAGTAGACATTGATAAAACGCCCGACTTCCTTGGCAATCAGCGTATGAAACCCGGTCCAGTTGACCCCTGAAATCCGCCGTGAAGTGACATTATATTGAAACTGATCCATAATGATTTTTGTATTCTTGTTTATATTTAAGCTTTCAAAAGAAATATGACACTAGCTGGTGAAATCAAGGCGGGCAAGCCCCGTGAAAAGCGAAAGAAAAAGGTGCCAAAGCGTATCACCCCGGATTATCTGCATAATGCGGGCCTGGCCTATCTTCAGCGCTTTCCAGCCTCCACAGCTCATTTTAAAACGGTCATGGGCCGCAAAATAAAGCGTTCCTGCGCGTTTCATACAGACCTGGAGGAGCAAACCTGCCTGGAGATGCTGGAACCTGTCATCGTAAATTTTCAGCGCCTGGGACTTCTGGATGATCAAGCCTATATTCGCGGCATAGTTACCTCGCTGCGTCGGCGCGGCTTGTCTGCGCAAGCCATCACAGCACGGCTGCTTTCCAAAGGTATTCCAGCCGAAACAGCAATGACCGCTGTCCGGGCTTATGATCAAAGTGAATATGAGGGCGAAAATGGTGAATTGATTGCCGCGTTGCGCCTGGCGCGCCGAAAAAAATTGGGCCCCTACAAGACACGGGAAAAAGACGAACAAAAAGAACTGGCGACAATCGCCCGCGCCGGTTTTTCTTACGAAATTGCTAGAAACATCCTCTCAATGACCGTTGAAGAAGCAGAACAACTCAGCAGCACTTAAGAAATATGCTCAGGATCTGTTTCCCGATGCGCTTCGTCTACCTCTTGTTCCATACTCTCTGGTTTTTCACCATTTTGCGTATTGGCCACGCGCTTGGCCGGAAAGATAAGCGTTGCCGTTGTTCCAATTCCTTTTTGAGAAAACAGGTCCAGCTCCCCGCCATGCAGTTTAATTAAGGAACTGACAATCGTCAGACCCAGCCCGGTTCCTGAATCGGACCGGTTCAGTTCTGTATTTACCTGCCCAAACGGCGCCAGGGCCTTTGTGATCTCATCTTCCGTCAAACCAACACCGGTATCGGTTACAGATAATCTGAGATCACCTTTATTATCCTGCTCAGCCGTGAGCGTCACCCGTCCGCCGCTTTGGGTAAACTTGATTGCATTGGACACAAGGTTCAACATCATTTGCTTGATCGCATGCGCTTCACCGATAATCTTTGGTGTATCCTGATC
Source organism: Alphaproteobacteria bacterium (assembly GCA_028282385.1). Lineage (GTDB taxonomy): Bacteria > Pseudomonadota > Alphaproteobacteria > Micavibrionales > Micavibrionaceae. Next base: position 5,757 of record JANQIB010000063.1, on the reverse strand, counting down.
AACCAGATTGGAGAGGACAAGCTGCGCCGCTTGCGCTTTTGGTGCATTCAAATCATGCACATCTCTCACAATCTTATGAAGATCGACAACGCCCTCATTGAGCTGGCGATCCCCGGCTTCAATCCGCGAAACATCAAGAATGTCATTAATGATATTCAAAAGGCCGCGCCCGCTGTCATAAATATCGGTTGCATATGTTTTATATTCCTGGTGACCGACAGGACCAAAAACCTCATTCTTGATAATCTCTGAAAACCCGATAATCGCATTCAGCGGTGTGCGGAGCTCGTGAGACATATTCGCCAAAAATTCAGATTTCGACCTGCTGGAGAGGTCAGACTGCACTTTTGCCTCTTTCAATGCCAGTTCAGCTTTCTTGCGATCCGTCACATCTTCCATCGCACCCTCAAAATACAGAACCTGTCCTTCATCATCTTTCACGGAGCGGACATGCTCGCGGGCCCAGATCAATTTACCGTCTTTCCGGCGGATCTGCGTTTCAATCTCAAGCACATTATCTGTACCCTCCAGATCTTTCAAAAACTTGCTACGAACCGACTGATCCACATAAAGCTGCGTATTGGCATTTCTGATATCTCTGAGAATATCCTCTGTCCCATCATAACCCAAAATACGCGCCATGGATGGGTTAGCACTTAAATACTGCCCATCCGGTGTCATCTGATAAATCCCGCCCGCGGCATTTTCTACGATCGCACGGTATTTCTTTTCCGCTTCGGCCAGCGCCCGTTCGGCACGGCGGCGTTCTTCAACATCAGTCACTGTGCCAACAACACGAAGGTTTTTTGATTCATCCTGACGGATCATAGAAAAAGCCAGTTCGACAGCGCGGAACGTTCCATCAGATGTGCGCAGCCTTGTATAAGACCGGTAAGCTTGCCGATGCCCTTTGACCAACTCCTGGAATTTTTCTTCCTGATCCGCCTGATCCTGCGGATAGAGCATGGAAAACAAATTTCTTCCAATAGAAGCTTCGGTTTCAAACCCGGTGACTTTTTTCCAAGTCGAATTCAGGAAAATCAAATCCCCGTTCGTTGCCGTTTCAAAGATAATATCACTAACAGAGTCAATCAGGGCGCGGTTTTCACGTTCTGATTTTTGAATATGCGTATTTAGTTTTTCACGCTCATTAATTTGTGTATTTAGTTCAAAATTTTTCTCTGCCAGCTCCCGGTTCATGTTCGCAAGACGCAAAGACTGCTTTTGATTGTTCCGAACATAGAGTGTTCCAATTAATGTCAGCGTAATTCCAAAAAGCAGCATCAAAAGCGGTATATTGGTCAGGAAAGCCTGGTTTTTATCAACCATCATACTGAGTTTGAGTTCAAAAACCTGACCCCCAACCTCAAACTCGTAAACGCCTTCAAAATCAGGCTCAACATCCTTTCCAATTGTTGTGTTTACCAGATCTAGCAGATATGGTTTCCCACCGGCCTGACGCATGACAATATGCTTCACATTCGGCAGTTTTGTCAGCCAACCTTGATCAAAAACATCATGCAAATAGAAAGCCCCAAGCAAAATATTTTTGTGACCCTGGGCATCCATAAAACTATTCGCCACAATAACCGGACGCGTATCCGCTTCAAAAATATCCGACAGATTTGCACGGCGCATCGCTTTGGCCGGCGCACCAGAAACGCTATGATTTGTTTTGGCTCTTAGAGCCTGCCTGATTGCTTCTTCATAATATTCATCCGCAAGCCCTTCGCCTGTGATCAACCGCTTTGCAGAAATCAATGAATAGGTGCTATCGAATTTCATGAACAGAAAATCTTCCAACGACAACTCTGTCAAAATCGGACCAAGTTTTGTCTTTAGACTTTCAATATTGCTGCTTTGAGATGTCGATAAAAAAACCTGCGTCATCTCAAGATGTTTCTCAACTTCCTGAAAATTTTGCTTGGCTTGAAGATGAAACTGGTCACCAGCCCGTTTCAGGTTGTCCGTGATAATTTCCTGCATAAAAACGCTAAGCGTAGCATAGGCGGTCACGGTCAAAATCAGACCATTCAAAAAGACCATCAGCTGCGCCATGTTACTGGTCAGCCACGACCCCCGCACGGCCCGCGGGGGATTTAGTCCCGGTCTGAAATTGTCATTGCCTATAGAGCTCATGGATCGTCCACTTTAAGGTTGGCAGGGCAAACAGCGTTTTATTTGGACCAGGCGCAAGGAGCGAAGTGTAGAAAACTACATAAGCGACGCTGCAACGCAGGCCAAATGAAACGATGGAAGCCCTGTAAAAAAGCTTTTTCCCTCTATAACAATGCGCTAACAAGGTTAACAGAACCCTAACAAGACTGGTTTTTTAGGCCGTAGAAAGACATAAAAATGAGCGAAAATACCATAGAATTCGATGATTTCCTGAAAGTGGATGTTCGTGTGGGCAAAATTGTCAAAGCAGAGCCCTTTCCGGAAGCAAGGAAACCGGCAATTAAGCTCTGGGTGGATTTCGGCCCCGAGATCGGAGAACGTAAAAGCTCAGCCCAGATTACTCAAAATTACACCGTGGAAGACCTGCCCGGCAAACAAGTGCTCGCCGTTGTTAATTTTCCGCCGCGCCAAATCGGTAAATTCATGTCTGAAATTCTGGTTCTGGGAATTCCCGATGAAAACGGCAATGTCATGTTAATCACACCGGATAAAGACGTTCCGCTTGGCGGCCGCCTCTATTAGGGCTACATCGGCAATCTCACATAAACCCGAAGGCCGCCTTGCGGGCTATCCAGAAGGTCGATTGTGCCGCCATGCGCCAGGATAATATCCTGCGCAATCGGCAGGCCGAGACCAACCCCGCCGGTTTTCTGGTTTCGAGACCCTTCCGCGCGGAAAAACGGCTTAAACACATCTTCGCGCAGTTCAAGGGGAATACCCGGCCCATTATCATCAATCAGGATTTGAACAGTCTCTTCATCCGTATAAAGCTGAACATCTACCGTACCGGCATATTTTAAAGCATTGCTGATCAGGTTGGTCAGACAGCGCTCCAGCGCCACAGGCCGGACAACCGCGCTTACCTCAGGTTGGATGGCTCCGGTTACCTGCGCACCTTCACGTACCGCCTGATCCAGAACACGCGTCATCATCGCTGAAAGATCGGTGCGCTCCGACGGTTCCCCACCTTCTCCCCGCGCAAATTCCAGATACGCTGCAATCATCTTTTCCATGTCGGCAATATCCTGCTTTAACGCTGTGGCATCAGGATGATCCCCCAGCATTTCCATCTGCAGTTTCATCCGCGTTAGCGGCGTCCGCAGGTCATGCGAAACCCCCGCCAGCATCGCCGTGCGCTGCTGGATTTGCTTATCAATCCGCTCACGCATTTCCAAAAAGGCCCGCGCAGCGGCACGAACTTCTCGTGCCCCTTCCACTTTTAGAAACGGCACCTCTCGCCCCATCCCGAATTTTTCAGCCGCAATCGCCAGCCTGCGGATCGGTTTAATCTGGTTGCGCATGAACATAACTGCAATCAGGAGCAGGACAAGGGAGACACCCAGCATCCAGAGCAGGAAGATATAAGCCGAAGAAGAGAAAAGGCGGCGTTGAGGCGTCACCACGGTCAGTACACCGTCCTTAAGCTGCACGGAAATCTCAACCCATTTCTCCTGAATATCAATACGGATATCATAAGGCCGGCGAATAATAGTGTTTGCCTGACGCGACAGGGTATCGTGAACAATCGCACCCCAGGCAGACAGATCATAATCGGTCCGGTTTAAACTTGCCCCCTGCCGGTAAGAAATACCCAGCTCCAAAATTCGTCCATAATACTCGGCAATGACTTCAACTCGCTCAGGTTGACCTTGAACCTGTTCGATCTGATCGGCAATCAAAGCAATTTCCTTGACCACCGAGGAGGCCAGCCGATCCGTCATATCATCCCAGTGCCGGTCAAAAAAAATGTACGTTGTAATCACCTGCAGCAAAAAGATCGGCGTCACCAGAATCAGCAGCGAACGCATGAACAGGCTGCGCGGCAGGACAGATTTTATACGTGCTTTTAATCCCATCTAGTCCCCGCCCCCGCTATGCAAGACATAGCCCTTCCCGCGTACAGTCTGCAGGAAGCGCGGCGCCTTACTGTCTTCTCCCATTTTCCGGCGCAAGCGTGTAATCTGTACGTCAATCGTGCGGGAATTCATGGCGTCCGGATTTTCCGTACCAACCATTTCTGCGAGTGCTTCCCGACTTAAAACTTCACCGGGGCGCGCACTTAAGGCGCGGAGCAACGTCGCCTCGACATCCGTTAGCCTGACCTTTTTATCTTCCTCATCGCTTAACTCTCCAAGAACCTGATCAAACACCCATGGCCCTATCTTTATTTTTTCAGAAGCTTTCTCTTCTTTTTTAGGTGCACGGCGCAAAATCGACTGAAGCCGCAAAAGCAATTCCCGCGGATCGAACGGTTTAGGTAAATAATCATCAGCGCCGGCCTGCAGCCCCTTGATTTTATCTTCAACTTCCCCCAGCGCCGTTAAGAGTAAAACGGGAATGCCGGACGTCCGGTGCAAATACTCGGCCAGAGACACCCCGTCTTCCCCCGGCATCATCACATCCAAAACCAACGCATCAAAGTCACAATCTTTTAAAAGCGTACGCGCCTGCGCCGCATCGGCGGCGGTAAAGGCCAAAAAACCATGCTCCGTCAGATAACGGGAGACCAGATCACGGATACGGTCATCATCATCCACCACAAGGATATGCGGTAAATCGGCGTAGCGCGGCACTGTATCCGGATCGAGCATCTGGTTGTTTTAGCAACAATCTCTTGATTTTTGAACGATTTTCTAAAAAGATGGTCGCTTCTAACGATGAGAGGAAAGCATGGCTACAGGAGATTTCAGCGACCGCGACGGGCTTATCTGGTATGACGGGAAAATCATTCCCTGGCGCGAGGCGCAGGTGCATGTTCTGACTCACGGTCTGCATTATGCCAGCTCGGTTTTCGAGGGTGAGCGCGCTTATGAAGGAAACATCTTTAAGATGCGGGAACATTCAGAGCGTCTTGTCCGCTCCGCTGAGCTGATCGATATGCATATGCCGATGAACGCAGATGAGATCGACCAGGCCAAGCTGGAAATTCTCAAAGCCAATAATCTGACAGATGCCTATGTCCGCCCGGTTGCCTGGCGCGGCTCAGAACAACTCGGCATTTCTGCACAAGCAACAGAGACTCATATCGCGATCGCCTGCTGGGAATGGCCAAGTTATTTCGGCGAGGAAGCGCGTGAGAAAGGGATTTCGCTGCAAACCTCCAAATGGCGCGCCCCGATGCCGGATACGGCCGTGACCGCCAGTAAAACCGCCGGACTCTATGCTACTCACACCATGTCCAAACATGCCGCCGAAGCTGACGGTTACACTGATGCACTGATGCTGGATTATCGCGGCCTCGTGGCCGAAGCAACAGGAGCTAATCTCTTTATGATCAAGGACGGGGCCATTAAAACCCCGGTACCGGATTGTTTCCTCAATGGCCTGACACGTCAGACTCTGATCCAGCTTGCCAAAGAAAACGGTTATGCGCTCGAAGAAGTTCAAATCACCCCGGAAGAACTTAAAGAGGCCGATGAAGTCTTCCTAACCGGTACTGCTGCCGAAGTCACAGCGGTCGGTAAAATCGATGACACGGACTATATAGTCGGTCCTGTGACCCGCACATTGCGGGAGGCTTACGAATCTCTTGTCAGGTCAAAACAGGCCGCAGCTGCCTGATTTTTTAAAATTTTTATC
>JANQIB010000054.1 GCA_028282385.1 Alphaproteobacteria bacterium | reverse complement strand
GCCAAAAATCACTTCTTCGGTTGTACATTTTGTGCCAAAAGCGCAGTCAGGACCAAGGCCTGATTTTAAGGTTCTTGAAAAAATTACGGCAGCTTCATTTGGTCAGCGGCGGAAAATGATCCGGTCCAGCTTAAAAGAGTACCAGGATTATTTTGAAATTTGCGGCCTTGAAGAAACCGCGCGGGCAGAAGATCTCTCGGTTGAGGATTATATGAAACTGGCCCTTAAAGTCCGTCCTTAAGTGTGCGGACAAAATCAGACAGGCCAACCAGGCGCGGGCGTTTGAGCCGCTCTCCATTTAGAATGAGCTGGGCCTGTTCAATGGCTTTTTCAATATCTGTATTGATCAAAACATAATCATATTCGGAATAATGCGTGACTTCATCGGAGGCTTTACTCATCCGGTCGCGGATCTGCGCGTCTGTTTCCAGTGTATCTTCCGCGCGGCCGCGAAGACGTTGTTCAAGCTCACGGGCGGAAGGGGGCAGGATAAAGACGGTGACAAGGTCATCCCGCGCCATCTCGCGGAGTTGCTGTGTGCCCTGCCAGTCAATATCAAAGATAACGTCCTGCCCTTTTTTCAGAGCAGCTTCGACAGGCGCGCGGGGCGTACCGTAATAATGACCAAAGACTTTGGCATGTTCGAGCATCTCGCCATTATCGACCATGGTATTAAAATATTGCAGGTCAACGAAATAGTAATCCTGACCGTCAACTTCCCCGGCGCGGCGCGGGCGCGTTGTTGCCGAAATTGAAATGGTGAGATCCGGGTTATCCTTTAAAAGCGCGCGCGTAATCGTTGTTTTTCCGGCTCCTGACGGGGAGGACAGCACATACATCAAACCGCGGCGTTTTATTCCGGTAATATCCATGTGCCACATTGTACCTTGTCTTTGTGCGCATGCAATGTGTAAAGTTAAGGCACATGAAAAACCCACGAAATATATTGATTACCGGGGCGAGCAGCGGCATCGGGCAGGCCCTGGCCGCGCTCTATGCGCAGCCCGGTGTCTTTTTGGCGATTACCGGGCGCAATGAAGAGCGCCTCAGGCAGGTGGCCGTGCAGCTCAAAGAAAAAGGCGCAGATGTTGAAACGGCCCTGATCGATTCTGCAGATAAAGACAAGATGGCGCAATGGATGGAAAAAGTGGATACAGCCCATCCGCTTGATCTGGTGATTGCCAATGCCGGGATTGGCGGCGGCAGTGACGGTTATGAATATGGTGAGCCCGTTTCGCAGGCGCGTGAAATTTTTGATGTGAATCTGACCGGTGTTTTAAATACAATCGAACCTGTCCAATATAAAATGGCGGAGCGCGGACGCGGACAAATTGCCATTATGAGTTCTCTGGCCGGTTTTCGTGGCTGGCCCGGCGCCCCTGCTTACAGCGCTGCGAAATGTGCCGTCCGGGCGTATGGTGAAGCGCTGCGCGGATCGATGAAGAAAACAGGTGTGCAGGTCAATGTCATCTGTCCGGGCTTTGTCGTATCCCGGATGACGGCAGTTAATAAATTCAAGATGCCGTTTTTGATGGAAACAGAAAAGGCGGCGCGGATTATTATATTAGGTCTTTCTAAAGATAAGGGTCGCATTGCTTTCCCGCTGCCAACTCACTTTCTATCGTGGTTTATATCAGTTTTACCTGATATAGCTGCGCAAAAACTTTTGACCCGTCTGCCCGAAAAATCCCGGTAATCCTTTTCAAAAGACCCTTTTTGAGGCATAATGGGCCTTAATAAAAACAAAAAAGACTGCGTTTGCTTTGTAGTGAATGACAGCTTTGGAAATGACAGGGAGAAGTCAAATGACTTTACACAACCATCCAGAAAAGCTGGCCTGTGCTGTTGCGCTCTTAAAGGCGCTGGCAAACAGTTCCCGGCTTCATATTCTTTTTGTACTGCGTTCTTGCGGAGAAAAAAACGTTAGCGAACTTGAACAAATTATTGGCCTCAGCCAGTCGGCCTTATCGCAGCATCTTGCGCGCTTGCGCAAAGATAAGCTGGTAACAACACGCCGTCAGGCCCAGACGATATTCTATGCCGCCCGGCAGACAAAAGCTGACCATGTGCTTGATGCGCTGTCACACACTTATGCGCCGCTGACAAGCAGCGTGGACAGGGTTTCGTAAACCCGGCCTGCAGAGAGGTCGGCTAAATGATCTTCCTGCAATGTGTGAACATTGATGCCCAGTGGCACATGGCGCACCGGGTTGCTGTCATTCGAGTAGAGCACCAGGATTTTGCAGCCTGTCGGGGCGATGAGATGTGCCGGTCCCGTATCATTGGAAACGCAGCCGCTGGCGCCGCGCGCCAGAACAGGGAGATCGAACAAGGATGTTTTTCCTGTTAGATCGAGCGCCTGAGGACAGGCTTGCGCAATTTGTCCAGTTACATCTTGTTCGTCTTTCGTGCCGATCAAAACAGGCTGGTAACCGTCTGCAGCAAGTTTATTTGCAAGCTCCGCGTAATGCTCCGCCGGCCAGCGTTTCAGCGGGCGCGTCGGCGCACAGCCTGGAACAATTAAAATATAGCGGTCTTTTAAATCAAACGCGCTTAAGTTACTTTCAATCCAGTTTAAATTATCAATCTCTACGTTTTTAATTCCGGCCAGATTGAGCGTCTGCACATGTCCGTAAAAGGCCAGGCCTTTGGTTCGTTCAGGTGACGTATTTCTGTGCGACGCACCTTTTGCCACACCAACCCATTCGGATTTAGGTGTGTTTAAAAGTTTAAAATAAAGCGCGGTCCGGTCATTATTCTGAAGGTCATAAATGCGCGCGAAATTTTTATCATTCAGCCAGTTTTTAAGAGATATCCATTTTAAAGGCTGGTGCCATTTTGGGCGCTCATCGATTTTGATCTCATCAAAGTAACCGGATTTTTTTGCAAATTCTTCAAACGGCTTTGTTGTTAAAAGCGTTATCTGTGCATCCGGATGATGCGCGCGGATGGCTTTCATCGGTCCGAGGGATTGAATAAAATCACCGAGCGCGCCAAGTTTAATGACAAGAATGTTTTTGGAATTTTTCACTATTCTGCAGCGTCTTTTAAAGACGGGGAGAAGCCGCCTTTTATATCATATTTTTCCTGCAGCAATTCAGCGTAAACATTGAGCGTTTCATCGGCCATTTTCTCACGCGTGAAATTTTTGGCGATATGGTTCATCGCGCGCGTGGCCAAAACGGCGCGCTGGGCAGGTTGGAGCTGCAGGGCTTCACGGATGGCCGAGGCCAGGGCTGCTGGGTCGTTCGGCGGGACCAGCCAGCCGGTTTCCCCGCGCAGAACGGTCTCCTGCGCGCCGCCATGATCGGTGGCGACAATCGGCCGGCCCATGGCCTGCGCTTCAACCGGAATACGGCCAAATCCCTCCGGGTCGGTAGAGGCAGAGACAACCACCGTGGCCAGCATATAAGCGGCGGGCATGTCCGGGCAGTGATCAACAAGGCGGACCCGTCCTTCGAGACCTTTTTCCGTGATTGCTTTTTCAAGCTCTGCGCGGTAGTCCGTACGGCCCTGGTCCGAGCCGATCATCACGCAAACTGCATCCTGCCGGTCGAGGCGGGCCATTGCTTCGATTAAAACATGATGGCCTTTCCAGCGGGTCAGGCGGCCGGGCATCATCACAACAGGCGCGCCGTCCGGAATGCGCCAGTCATTGGTGAGCTGGATCAGCTGTGTTGCCTTAACGGCAGTCGGATGAAATCTTTCAAGAGCGATGCCGCGGTGAATGACGCGGATATCACGCGGATCGACTTTATAATTTTTCAAAAGGTAATCAGCGACGTAATTTGAAATCGCAATCACGCGCTTTCCTTTTGTAATGGCCGAATTGTAAAAACGTTTCAGCCCGCCAGAAATATTATAAGGGGCGTGGCAGGTGCTCATATAAACCGCATCCGTCCCCTTGCAGGCTTTCATCGCCGACCAGGCCGGTGCGCGTGAACGGACATGGACGATATCCACGCCGCGATCCCGGATGATTTTGCGCAGGCGTTTAATATTTTTATGCATCACCAGCGGGTTTTTGGAATGAACCGGCAGGTCGATATGTT
>JANQIB010000049.1 GCA_028282385.1 Alphaproteobacteria bacterium | reverse complement strand
ACGGTCCATCTTTCGGCGTTGCCCCTTCGGGCACGTGCACGTGAATAGATTTTTCTTTCAGATCTTCATAATCGATTCCGAATTGCGCCGCGCGCGACTTGGTCAACATTTCAGCCACGGTAATGGATTCTTTCATCACCTCTTTGAGGTTTCCAGTTGTTGAAACTTTGCCATCTTTACCAGGCATCACAACCGCTTCAACCGACAGAAGATCGCCGCCAAACTCCGTATAAGCCAGACCATTCACCACGCCGCTGCGGTCCTGGTCTTCCACTTCGCCAAAACGATATTTGCGCACACCGGCATATTTTTCCAGCTTGGCCGGGGTCACATTGATCTTGCTTTTGCCTTTCATCAGAATTTCCTTGATGGCTTTGCGGCAGAGATTGGCAATTTCGCGCTCAAGATTCCGGACACCGGCCTCACGCGTGTAGTAACGGATTAAATCCCGCAGCGCGGCATCAGAAATGCGGAACTCACCTTTTTTAAGACCGGCAGCCTCCATCTGTTTGTTCAGAAGGTGGCGCTTCACAATTTCAAGTTTTTCATCTTCGGTATAGCCGGATAGGCGAATGACCTCCATCCGGTCCAAAAGAGGCCGTGGCATGTTCAGCGAATTTGCCGTGCAGATAAACATGACATCAGACAGATCGTAATCGAGTTCCAGATAATGATCATTGAAGGTTGAGTTTTGTTCCGGGTCCAGAACTTCGAGCAAAGCTGAAGACGGGTCGCCACGCCAGTCCTGACCTAATTTGTCAACTTCATCGAGAAGGAAAAGCGGGTTTGTTTTCTTCGCTTTTTTCATACTCTGGATGACCTTACCGGGCAGCGCCCCGATATAGGTCCGGCGATGGCCGCGGATTTCGCTTTCATCCCGCACACCGCCCAAAGACATGCGGACAAAATTCCGGTTCGTGGCACGTGCAATCGATTGGCCTAAAGAGGTTTTCCCAACACCCGGCGGGCCAACAAGGCAGATAATCGGGCCTTTCACCTTCCCGGCGCGCTGCTGCACAGCCAGATATTCAAGGATCCGCTCTTTGACTTTTTCGAGGCCGTAATGATCCTTATCCAAAATCTTCTTGGCCTTTTTGATGTCTTTGCTAACGCGCGAACGTTTGCCCCACGGCAACCCTAAAATCCAGTCAAGGTAATTGCGAACAACGGTCGCCTCTGCGGACATTGGTGACATCTGGCGAAGTTTTTTCATCTCCGCCTTGCATTTTTCTTTTGCTTCTTTGGAAAGCTTTGTCTCTTCAATTTTCTTATCCAGCTCTTCGAGCTCATCGCCACCTTCACCGTCGCCAAGCTCTTTCTGGATCGCTTTCATCTGTTCGTTCAGATAATACTCGCGCTGCGTCTTTTCCATCTGTCGCTTCACACGGTTCCGGATGCGTTTTTCAACCTGGAGAACGCCAATCTCGCCTTCCATGTAACTGAAGATTTTTTCAAGACGCTCCGTTACGCCGGCAATTTCCAAAAGCTCCTGCTTTTCTTCAATCTTAAGCGCCATGTGAGAAGCGATCGTGTCAGCCATCTTGGACGGCTCTTCAATCTGATTGACGGAAACAATCACTTCCGGCGGGATTTTTTTATTCAGCTTTACATACTGTTCGAACTGCGTCACGACAGCGCGGGACAGCGCCTCCAGCTCTTCTGTAACAGGTGTGTCATCTTCAAGCTGTTCAATCTGCGCTTCCAGAAACTCTTCATTCTCAACATATTTGGCTGCTTTTGCCCGGCTGATCCCTTCAACAAGCACTTTGACGGTTCCATCGGGGAGTTTCAAAAGCTGTAAGATTGTTCCAACCGCGCCGATTTCGTAGAGATCGCCTGCCACCGGATCATCTTCAGACGGAGATTTTTGCGTGAGCAGCATAATCTCCTTGCCGTTTTGCATGACATATTCAAGCGCCTTGACCGATTTTTCACGGCCAACAAAAAGCGGGACGATCATATGCGGAAAAACGACGATATCGCGCAGCGGCAAAACCGGCAGCTTTCTTGTACTCTTGGCAGATCCTAGCATATTCTAATTTTTCACCCTTATCTGTATCACTATAGCATACCACATGGCACGAAAGGTTAATAAATCAAGACGTACCGGAGAACCAAAGCGTTCCATACCCGTTACGTGCAGGATTTTTCTACGATTTTAACCTATTTTTTCTTTTCGCCGCCGGGACGGTTCTCAACAACATCATCGACGATCCCGAAGCTTTTTGCTTCTTTCGCAGACATGAAATGGTCCCGATCCATGTGTTTTTCAACCTCGGCAAATTTCTTACCTGTAAAGTCTGCCATTAACTCCGTTAAAGTCTTTTTCATCCGAAGAATTTCATTCGCCTGAATTTCAATATCAGAAGCCTGACCCTGCGCCCCGCCAAGCGGCTGATGGATCATAATCCGCGCCTGCGGCAAGGCATAACGCTTCCCTTTCGCACCGGCAGCCAGAAGGAAAGATCCCATGGAGCAGGCCTGCCCGATACAAACCGTTGAGATGTCGCATTTGATATAGTTCATCGTATCAAACATCGCCATACCGGAGGTCACAACCCCGCCCGGTGAGTTGATGTAAAAGGAGATGTCTTTATCCGGGTTTTCTGATTCTAAAAAGAGAAGCTGCGCGCAGATCAGGCTGGACACATGGTCATTCACTTCACCGCTTAAGAAAATAATGCGTTCCTTTAAAAGGCGGGAATAAATATCGAAAGCCCGCTCCCCGCGATTAGTCTGTTCGATCACGGTTGGAACAAGGTAGTTATCGTAAATTTCTAAAGGGCTGCGCTCGGTCATGGATGTCTCTTTTTTAGTTGGATTTGAATCTTCCAGATCAGATTAGCCCCCGCGTCTCTTCCACGCAAGGGCCTAAAACAATCCCCGGAAGGGCCCGGGGATTGGAACTTTACGAGGCTTTTTTCTTCGCCGATTTTTTAGTCGCGGCGGCTTTTTTCTTTTTTGCCGGCTTTTTCTTGGCCTTTGAGGCGGCAGGCGCGTCATCCTCATCCTGGGCGCTTAACTCTTCGAGGCTAACCTCTTTGTCCGTGACTTCAGCCAGTCCAAAGATGTGATCGGTCACCTTTTCTTCAAAAAGCGGTGCCTTCAAAGATTCCAAGGCCTGACGGTTCTTGGCATAAAAATCAAAAACCTCTTTTTCCTGACCCGGATATTTCTGCGCCTCATTGATCACCGCGCGCTGAAGCTCCTGATCGTTAATAGTAATCTTGGCGTCATTGCCAACCTCAGACATGACAAGACCAAGACGCACACGGCGCTCAGCAATCATTTTAAGCTCTTCTTTTTCCTCGTCAGAGACCTCTTTGCTGTCCGCATTCGGATCCATCTGGCGCTCTTGCTCAATCTGCTTGAGGATCAGGTCATATTCCTGATCCAGCATCATTTGCGGCACGTCAAACTGATGGTTTTCATCCAGAATATCGAGCAGCTGGCGCTTGGTTTTCATTCGGCTTAAGCCTTCATATTCCTTTTCCATCTGTTCTTTGACTGCTGTGCGCAGCGCCTCAACATTATCGATGCCAAGCTGCTTGGCAAAGTCATCGTCAATCTGCGCGTCGGTTTCCTCGCGTATCTCAACAACCTCAACATCAAAGATCGCTTCCCGTCCGGCAAGTTCAGCCGCGCCGTAATCTTCCGGGAAAGTCACGTTTACCTCGGCTTTATCGCCAGCTTTCGAGCCTTTGAGCTGGTCCTCAAAGCCCGGAATAAACTGGCCGGAGCCCAGTTTCAGCGGAACATCCTGTGCCTGCATACCATCATGCTCCACATCATCATCTTTTGTGCGGCCCTTGAAGGTAATCACAATGATATCGCCTTCTTTTGACTTCCGGTCACTTTCAACTTTCTTGCTGGATTTGTTATTGGCCGCGATTTTTTCCAAAGACTCGTCAATTTCTTTATCGCTGACTTTGGCAATCGGCTTTTCAAGCTTCAGACCTTTCAGATCCATCACCTTGATGTCCGGCATCACATCCAGTTCCATGGAATAAGTCAGGTCCTTACCGTCATCAAATTCCTTCACCTCAATTTTCGGCTGCATCGCCGGCTTCAGTTTTTTGTCTTCCAAAGCCTTGGCGCTGCTCTCATTGACCACGGCCTCAAGAACTTCGCCCATCACGGCCTTGCCGTAGCGCTTTTCCAAAATATTGAGCGGCGCCTTACCCGGACGAAAGCCCGGCAGGCGGACTGTTTTCCCGACCTCTTTCAGGCGTGTTTCGCGCTGCTTTGCAATCGTATCTGCAGGCACCTGAACTTCCAGTTTGTGATAAAGGCCTTTTTGTTCTATTTCTTTAACTTGCATGATCTTTTTAATCTTCTTGTTTAATGTTTTATGGGTGGCCTGCCACCCGAAGCAGTTTGTTTTATAATGACCAGCCTCCCTACGCCAAGGCTTCGGGAGACACTCCTGCTCGTAACGCTCGCCTGAAGGCTCGCGAACTGCGCAGGGTGGTGCGGCTGGAGGGACTTGAACCCCCACGCTGTTAAGCACTAGAACCTAAATCTAGCGTGTCTACCAATTTCACCACAGCCGCGTGACTACGCGCGGTTTTAAACCAAATAGAGGGCCAAGCCAAGCAATTATTCAGCGAATTCTTTTAACGTCGCGGGCAAGAGATCCGGCAGATCAGATGCCACCAGCCCCGGCCCAAAGCGAAGAGCCGCATCGCCGTGAATCCAGACGGCCGCGCAAGCCGCTTCAAAAGCCGGCATCCCCTGCGCCAAAAGACCGGTGATCATGCCTGCCAGCACATCTCCCGTCCCGGCGCTTGCCAGATACGGGCTGGCATGAGTATTCACCGCGCAGCGCCCGTCCGGCGCGGCGATCACTGTTTCAGGGCCTTTCAAGATGACCAGATGGCCTGAAAGATTGGCTGCACTGCGAGCTTTGTCGATCTTGTTCCCTTTCAGGCCGAAAAGCCGGTCAAACTCCCCTTCATGGGGCGTTAAAATTGCCGGTGCCTTTACTGTTTCCGTAATGCTTTGTGTGAGCGCATCCGCGTCAAGAACCAGAGGTATGTCACAAGTTTGAAGAAAAGCTTCCGCGCCTTTTGGTAAACCGCCGGATCCGGCTAATATAGCCGTTACTTTACTTAAATCTTTCGGCACTTCATCCCGCACGAGAATATGAGGTGGCAAACAGGCACGGTAAATATCTGCTTTTTCACCACCTATAACACTTACAAGCCCGGCCCCTATCCGTGCACAGCTTTCAGCGGCAAGACGCGTCGCCCCGGTCAGTTCCGGAGCACCTAAGATAACGGCATGACCACGATTATATTTATGCCCCTCAGCTGAAAGCCGAGGCAATTGGTCTTTCCAAATATCAGGCGTATTTTCCATGGCTGCAAATCCTGTTTGTTCCAGCACTTTATCAGGAATAGCTATATCATGGATACTTACGCCTCCACACAGTCCCGCGCCAGGAGAAAATACATGCCCTAGTTTTTTACGGAAAAAAGTAACGCTGCGGCAGGCCTGTAATGTATGTGGATCTGCAACGCCCGTATTCCCGTTCACACCCGATGAGATATCGACTGCAACGACGGGAAGCCCGGCTTCCCGGATTTTTGCAAAAATCTCTGTAACAGGCGGTTCCAATGCCCGATCAAAACCTGTGCCAAAGACCGCATCAATAACAACACTATTTTCAGGAATAGAAAGATTTTCGAAAGACAAGACCTCCCCGGTCCATTGCTCCGCCGCTTGCTTCGCATCCCCTTTCAGCTTTTCCGGATCTATAAGACAGGCCAGGGTTATCTGCCCCCCCTGTTCTTGCAGGTAACGCGCAGCCACGAACCCGTCCCCGCCATTATTGCCTGGTCCACAAAGGATTAAAACAGGCCAGTCTGCATAATATTTTGCAACAATATCTGCAACGGCTTTCCCGGCGGCATCCATCAGAGCACTGCCCGCAATCCCGCCCTCAATTGTCAGCCGATCGGCAGATGCCATTTGTTCATTTGTAAGAAGTTCGTCAGGCATGAAGAAAGCCTAGTTATTCTGAAAGAACTGCGAAGGCTGGGGCGACTGACGGGACTTGAACCCGCGACGACCTGGACCACAACCAGGTGCTCTACCAACTGAGCTACAGCCGCCATCGGCGCCTTTCGCGTGACACGTTTTCTATATCGAATTGCCTGTCCCGGTCAAGAACTCTTCCATTCTTGCCGGCATTGTTTATAACTCTAATTAATAAATAACTTTGAGATTGATCTCTCAATCGGTATGCAATATTTTGCATGTCAGGTATACGTTTAACGCATAGACAAAAGTAAGGAACACACTTAAAATGCCCGAGGCTATAAAAATCACCAATTTCAGCGATTTTGAAAAAGTAAAAAAAGAGCACGATTTACAATTTGTCGGCTTTGAATTCACAGATCCGCGCGGAAAGCTCCAGCACACAGACCAGCACATCTCCACACTCGACAAGGATATGTTTGAAAAAGGCATTATGATTGACGGCTCCTCCATTGCCGGCTGGAAAGCCATCAATGAATCCGATATGTGCCTCGTGCCGGACTGGAGCAAATGCTTTATTGATCCTTTTGCCGCGCAGCCAACCCTGAAAGTCTTTTGTACAATTGTGGAACCCTCTTCAGGCGACCCTTATGACCGCTGCCCGCGCGTCATTGCTAAAAAGGCAGAGGCCTATATCAAATCAGCCGGACTGGCCGATACCGCTTATTTTGGGCCGGAAGCCGAATTTTTTGTCTTCGATGATGTCCGGTACAAAGTTGATATGAATGAGGTGTCCTTCAAACTGGATTCACAAGAAGGCCCTTACAACACCGGGACCAGCTATGAGGGTGGCAATACCGGTCACCGCCCCGGCGTTAAGGGCGGATACTTTCCGGAAAGCCCGGTTGATAGTTTGTCCGACCTGCGCGCAGAAATGATTACTGTTTTAGATGCGGTTGGCGTGCCGGTTGAAAAGCACCACCATGAAGTTGCACCAAGTCAGTGTGAGCTGGGAATCCTGTTCTCCACATTGGTTGATTGTGCCGACAATATGCAGCTTTATAAATATGCTGTTCACAATGTTGCGCATATTTACGGCAAGTCTGCCACCTTCCTGCCAAAACCGATTTACGGTGATAACGGGTCGGGGATGCACTGCCACCAATCGCTCTGGAAAGGCGGCAAGCCGCTCTTTGCCGGGGAGAAATATGCAGGCCTGTCTGAAACTGCGCTCTATTATATCGGCGGAATTATCAAACACGCCCGCGCGCTGAATGCCTTTACCAACCCGTCAACAAACTCCTATAAACGTTTGGTTCCGGGATATGAAGCGCCAGTATTGCTGGCTTATTCTTCACGCAACCGTTCGGCGTCCTGCCGGATCCCGTATGGGGAAAGCCCGAAAGCCAAACGCGTGGAAGTCCGGTTCCCTGATCCGACTGCTAATCCGTATCTTGCTTTCTCAGCCATGCTGATGGCCGGCCTGGATGGGGTTGAAAATAAAATCCACCCGGGTGAAGCGATGGACAAAAACCTCTACGATCTTCCGGCGGAAGAACTGGCCCAGGTGCCTACTGTTTGCGGAAGCCTACGCGAAGCGATCGAAGCCCTGAAAGCAGATCACGAATTCCTGCTCAAAGGTGACGTCTTCACAGAAAGTGCACTGGAAGGTTATATCGAACTGAAAATGGAAGAAATCGAGGCTTTTGAAACCATGCCGCACCCGATTGAATTCCAGATGTATTATTCAGCTTAAAAAAATAAAAAGTGTGGGACAAAAAACCGGCTACCAAGCCGGTTTTTTTTATTCGTTCATCTGTTCATATTGCTCTTCTATATATTCTTCAATTTCTTCCGGTGAGTACCCTTCCATATCCAGAAACTCATAATATTCATCAACATTTTGCCGGCGCAGACTTTCGACAACAATTCGAAACGCCTCCATATTCCGCGCCCAATCGTAATATTCCATCTTGCGGGATGGAGAAAGCATAGACACAAAATAATAATAATCCGCACCTTCCGAGACTGAAACAACGAGCTCATAAGGGATCATTGTTATATTTTGCGGCTTCAACGCATAAACTTCAGCCCGCCCCTTTATCATATCATCATGGTAATTAAATGTTTCAACATCAATCACGTCACCAAGATCGTAACCGGGATATTTCACCCCGCTGCGGAACTCCTTAATTTCATTGGAAAGATTGGTGTCTAAAAGTTTGGAAACAAGATGAACACGAATCTGACCTTTTGGATCTGTCAGGTCCCCTTCATCTGTTCGCTCAATCCCGCGGTAAATATAAGCTCTCATCCGCTCAATCGATTTAATGAACTTGCTTTTCAACGTCCAGGAGGCAGGGTAATCAAAATAGGACTGATCCAGGAAACCAAAAGTCGCATAATCTTCAATGCCACCCTCTTCCGGATTTGTGAGCCTGAAACTATCAATCACCTGCCCCTGCATCGTCCGCTCAGCTTTATAATCTTCCTGTGGCACAAAATACCTGACAATGACAACACGTGGGCCGTTTAGAAACAATTTAGTACGCACAATATAGGTGGTATCCCCTTCAACAATAACATAGAGCGCTTCAGCTTCTTTCGGGGAATATTCCGTCATGGCACTAATCGTCGAGCCGGTGCGAAGCAAATGATAAATCAGCCAATCCTCCGCCCCGATTTCATATGTCAGCTCCATCACCTGCATCGTAAAAAAGCTGCGCAGGTTAAAGCGCTGCGGACTGACATAGCGCGCAACTTCCTGCAAAACTTTTTTATTAATCCCTGAAGACAGGTCCAGCTTACCGATTGGGGCCAGTTCAGGTTTCCAGTCTTTTGGCAGGCGCATGGTAAAACCAAGCCGTTCATCTTCCAGCGGCATTTCCTCGATAAACTGGGTTTTCGCCTCAAACTCTTCTTTTGGCAAAAACTCCACCTCGGCCAAAGACTCAATTTTTTCGACCTGATCCGCCCTTGCCGGCAACACCGCAAGACAGATCAAAAACAGCAAAAAATGTAAAAACAGATATTTTTTCATAGCCTTAGTCATATCTATTGTACCTTAAAACATGGCAAAAAAGCGAATATCATGGCCTGCCGGACCGAAGCAGTCCGCCTTCGCTAAAGCTACGGCGTGACAGCCTTCTCGTAAAGCTCGCTAACGCTTACTAACTGCGAAGGCTGGGGATTATTCAAGGTCTCCACAAGTCTTTATTATTTGCAATGCAGCGGAAATCCGCTATCTCTATTGGCTAGCCACAGTTACACAGGATTATATATAAAAACATGTCTGATTTGTTTGCCGGTTCTTCTCCCAAAAATACTTATGATGCCAAGGATATCGAGGTTCTCGAAGGACTTGAACCGGTTCGAAAACGCCCCGGCATGTATATTGGCGGAACGGATGAGCGTGCCTACCATCATTTGGCCTCTGAAATTCTTGATAACTCGATGGATGAAGCCGTGGCCGGTCATGCCAGCCGGATTGAAGTCACGCTCAATCAAGACAGCTCCCTGACGATTACCGATAATGGCCGGGGCATTCCGACAGACAAACACCCCAAACATAAAGACAAATCTGCTCTTGAAGTAATTTTTACAACCCTTCACGCCGGGGGGAAGTTTAGCGGCAAAGCTTATCAAACTTCTGGCGGTTTGCATGGGGTTGGAAGCTCGGTCGTCAATGCCCTATCTGAATGGCTTCACGTTGAAGTTGCCCGCGACAAGCAGCTCTACCGCCAGGAATTTGCCCGCGGTTTGCCAACAACAAAACTCAAGAAAATGGGCAGCGTCAATAACCGCCGCGGCACAACTGTCAGCTTTTATCCGGATCACGAGATCTTCGGCAAAAAAATAAAATTTAAACCGGCTCTTCTTTATCAGTTGGCCCGATCCAAAGCCTATCTTTTCCGGGGCGTTGAAATTCGCTGGGCCTGTGATCCATCTCTGCTGGACAAAGACAGTAAAGTTCCGGCCGAAGAAATCATCCGCTTTCCAAACGGGCTGGAAGATTTTTTATCTGCGTCCTTAAAAGACAAAGCGACAATTACGCCGCGTCCTTTTAGCGGGTTTGCTGACCTGCCGGACAAAAGCGGGAAAGTAGAGTTTGCGATCGCCTGGCCGGAGCGCGATGAAGGATTTATACACTCTTACTGTAACACCATCCCAACACCGCAAGGTGGAACACATGAACAAGGAATGCGGACTGCCCTATCCAAAGGACTGCGCGGGTACGGGGATATGATCGGCAATAAAAAAGCAGCCTCGATTACAGCCGATGACATCATAAATGGCGCGGCAATCCTTTTATCTGTATTTATCCCTGATCCACAGTTCCAGGGACAAACAAAAGAAAAGCTCGCAAGTATCGACGCCGCCAAATGGGTGGAAGCGGCGATTAAAGATCATTTTGATCACTGGCTTTCTGCTGATCCTGTCGCCAGCAAACAGCTTCTTGATGAAATGATTTACCGCGCCGAAGAACGCGCACGCAAAAAAGAAGATAAAGCGATGCAGCGCAAAAGTGCGACGCGCAAACTCCGCCTGCCCGGCAAGCTCGCCGATTGCTCCCGACAGTCAGCAGAAGACACCGAAATCTTTCTTGTTGAAGGAGACTCCGCTGGCGGCTCTGCCAAACAAGGGCGCAGCCGGGAGACACAAGCCATCCTGCCTTTACGCGGTAAAATCCTGAATGTTGTCAGCGCCAGCAAAGACAAGATCCGCGCCAACCAGGAAGTGCAGGATATGATCCAGGCTATGGGCTGCGGGACGGGGAAAGATTTTGATCTTTCCAAATTGCGCTATGAGCGGATCATTATTATGACCGATGCCGATGTGGACGGTGCGCATATTGCCTCCCTGCTCATTACATTCTTTTACACGCAGATGCGCGGCTTAATCGAAGCAGGGCATCTCTATTTAGCGCAGCCCCCGCTCTACCGGCTTGTCAGCGGCAATCTCAGTGCCTATGCCCGTGACGATGCCCATAAAGACGAGCTGATGGGCACCACCTTCAAAGGCAAGAGCAAGGTTGAAGTCAGCCGGTTTAAAGGGCTAGGTGAAATGCCAGCCGCCCAGCTTAAGGAGACAACCATGAATCCGGCCACACGCACACTTTTACGCGTAGCCATTCCGGATGCACGCGCCGCCTTGGGACTCGCCGAAGAAATTGACCTGATGGAAAACGAAAATGAGCTGCCCAGCGGGCCGGACTACAGCACAGTTGACAACCTGGTTGACCGGCTAATGGGCAAAAACGCAGAAGCCCGTTTTCAGTTTATCCAGGACAATGCCGAGTTTGCCCAAGATCTGGATATCTAATGCAAAGCAAACATAATGAGATTAACCTTAACCCTCATCATCCTGCTTAGCCTATTCGGCCTGACCTATCTATATGGCCTGCCCTATATGGCCAAGCGCCTGACGATTAATTTTTTAACTCAAAGCCAGTTTCAGGAAATTCAGATTGAAGGCTTAAACGCCTCTTTCTCAGGTGTCCACATTGACCGTGTCCAGTTTGACAAAGACGGCTTTAACATCATTGAAAATATTGACTTGCTTATTGACTGGACCCGCCAAAAAATCTTGGCTACCAATATTAAACAAATTAAAACCGCACATATCGCAAATTCTCCGCAGCAACTGGTAAATATCACTTCAGAAATCCTGGAAAAAGTACCACGCACCCCGGTTTTAATCGAACATTTCACCAGCGATATCGCAACCGATTATGGGGACATCCGGCTGGAGGGATCCGTTAATCTTTCCGCGCCCGATGAAAATAATGAACAATTTATAATGACCCGGCTACGCGCCAGCCAGTATCAGATCAGTTTTGATGCTGTGATTGAAGGCAAACTCACTGAGAGCCGCATCAAGGACATCACAGCAACGATCGAGGAAGGCCGGACAAATATTGGACCATTTCAGTTCTCAAGAGGGTCGGGCTGGATTACGTATGACGAAACCAAGACACCGATGACCCTTGCTGGCCAGATTGATATCGGCACAGGGCGGTTTCACGACCTGGCCTTAAACAGGATCTCTCTTGTGATTGGCGGATCCCGCTTGGCGCCGGACATTCTTTTCCGCTCAGGTCTGTCCGGACACCCAGATTTACTCTTTTCTTTAGATTATAGCGGCGGTGAAAATGCCGTTTTCAAAACAGTTTTAAAAGCCGGCAATTTAACCCCGGTTTTTGAAACACTTGATCCGGACAAAAATGTTCCCGAAGCATTAACACAGCTTGAAAATGTTGACTTATCGCTGACCTATAAGCCGGAGAGGCGCTTTCCCGCCGGCCCCTATCCGTTTGAAATTCTCTTAAAGGAAGACAAGAAAGAAACCCTAAAAGGGACCGCTTTATTTTATCCTGATACACTCGATCTGCGGGGCTCAGCACAGTCAAACGAACTTCTTGCCAAAGCCATCGCGAATTATTTTGGACTCGATCCTGACGATCAAAATGATTCCTTTTTAAGGCTCGATACATCGTTAAAAAGCTGGTTTAAAACAGAGCCTAAAAATTAGGGATAGGCGCAGGAATCAAAAACAACGCGGGCAAAAGAACGTGATCCCTCTTCAATTGTAAAACGGTACTCCCGTCCTTCTGAAACAACAGAATGACGGAGCGGCAAAACACCTTTCTTGGTTTCAACCGTTTCACCGTTCTTAAACTGAACTGTTACCTTCTTTGCCGGATCAAACCAGGCCTCAGGATTTCCCTTTTCATTTCTGGCAGATTCCCCATTCCCATATATCTTCACCGCACCATCAGCAACACTAACGACACTTTGCGGTCCATCATAGGCAGGCGTTGCCACGACAAAGCGCTTTGTTTCCGGCTGCGTACAATCTGTCGGCGGACGCGCCGAACGGATCAGGAATGACAGCCGCTCCGGCGCCATCCCATCTTCGAGTTGTTCGCGTACAAGCGTTACAAGAGCCTGCATGGGTCCTTCGGGAATTTGGGCATCGTAATCTTTTTTCAACTGAATAAAGCGGGTATTTGCCGTCTGTGCCTCTGCGCGCAGTTCTGTGACGCTTTGCTGAAGTTCACTATTTTGCTGTTCCAGAGACTTTGCCTGCTCACGGTAAGAAATCTGCTGCTCGGCCGCATATTGATTGCCAAACCAAAATCCGACTGCCGCCGAAATCACCATCACTAACAAGGTCGATATCATTCTGGCCGTGCGCTGCGCGGCACGGTTTTTATATCTGGCACTTGGATCGTAGTCGTTTAACATTGGTTTTAATTGCTATAGGCCGTAGTAAAATTTGGCGATAAAAATATAAGCAACCCATAAAACA
>JANQIB010000039.1 GCA_028282385.1 Alphaproteobacteria bacterium | reverse complement strand
GCTCGTCGCTTATGTAGGTTATCTACACTGCGCTCCTCGCGCCTGGCCTAAATAAAACGCTGTTTGCTCTATTTTGGTGTACTCGGAAATCTGGTAAGATTTCTGGCTTATTAGACCAAGAGGACTTCCATGCCATATACCCCGCCTTTGACCGATATGATGTTTACCTTATCCCGTGTGATCGGTCTTGATGAGCTCCCCGAACATCCTGAGCTGGGAAAACTGGATGAAGAGATGGTGGGAAGTATTTTAGAGCCGGCTTCTAAACTGGCGGCAGAAGTTCTGGCCCCGCTGAATAAAAGCGGAGATGAAAACGGGGCGTTCCTGGAAGACGGGGAAGTGACAACCGCGCCGGGGTTTAAAGAAGCTTACGGTGAATATCGCGATGGCGGGTGGAACGCCGTGCCGTTCGCGCCGGATTTTGGCGGGCAGGGATTGCCGTGGCTGGTTGCGTTTGCCGTGCAGGAAATGTGGCAGGGGGCGAACATGTCTTTCGGCCTGTGTCCGCTTTTAAACCAGGGCGCGGTCGATGCGATTTTAGAACATGGCTCTGAAGAGCAAAAACAAACCTATCTTGAAAAACTGATCAGCGGTGAGTGGACGGGCACGATGAACTTGACCGAGCCGCAGGCCGGATCGGATCTCGCGCAGGTGCGCAGTAAAGCGGTGCCACAGGAAGATGGAACTTATAAGGTGACAGGGCAGAAAATTTTTATCACCTATGGTGAACATGATATGGCAGAGAATATCATTCACCTTGTGCTGGCCCGTACGCCGGAGGCGCCGGAAGGGGTGAAAGGAATTTCTTTGTTCATTGTTCCGAAATTCTTGGAAGATGGCAGCCGGAACGATCTGGTTTGCGCCGGTCTGGAACATAAGATGGGTATTCACGCCTCACCAACCTGCACGATGAGTTTCGGTGATAATGGTGGGGCGACCGGCTCTCTCGTTGGCGCAGAGAATGAGGGCCTCAAATATATGTTCACCATGATGAACAATGCACGCCTGTCGGTCGGCTTGCAGGGCGTTGCGATCGCGGAGGCTTCAACACAACATGCGATAGACTATGCGCGTGAGCGTATCCAGGGCGCGTCTTTAACGGATAAAGCAAGCGGCCCTGTGGCGATTATCAACCATGCCGATGTAAAACGGATGATCCTGACCATGCAGGCGCTAACACAGGCTGGCCGGGCGCTGACTTATAAGGCCGCGCTTAATCTTGATCTCGCGCATGGCGGGGATCAAAAAGCGCAGGTGCGCGTGGAACTATTGACTCCCATTGTCAAAGGCTGGTGCACCGACCTTGCGCAGGAGGTTTCATATCTGGGCGTGCAGGTTCATGGCGGTATGGGTTTTGTTGAGGAAACGGGCGCGGCCCAATTTATGCGCGATGCGCGGATCCTGCCGATCTATGAAGGCACGAATGGAATTCAGGCATTAGATCTGGCGTTCAGGAAAATTCTAAAAGACGGCGGTACGGCGGTGCAGGATTATATTGGTGAGCTTGAAAATGATCTCAAGGAAATAAGCGGCGGCAAGGGAGATGATTTTGAAGTGATCACATCTTTCCTGACCGACGCGCTGGGCAGTTTAAAGAAGGCATTACAAGGTCTGGGACCATTGGCGTCCGAAAATCCTGATTATGTGGCGGCCGGGGCTTTGCCGCTTTTATCGCTTTTTGGAACGGTCTCCGGCGGTTTTATGCTGGCCGTGAGCGCCCTGAGAGCACAGGAAGATTTAGAAGCCGGGCAGGGCGATCCTGAATTTTTAGATCATCAGATTTTACTGGCGCGCTTTTATGTTGAAAATATTCTCCCGCGCGCGGGGAGCTACGAAGTTTCTATTCTAAATGGTGGGAAAACGATTTCGGCGGCACAGTTATAACTACGCAAAAGATGTTACCCCGGAAAGCCACAGGCTTGTCCGGGGTCTTTACCTCTTTATCATTCCAACGGATAAGATCCCGGATAAAGGCTGACGCCTTTTCCGGGATGACAGGAAGAGCGTATCTTTAATTATAATTCCGGCCCTTAAGAGGGCGGCCATTTGGTCCGCGCTCTTCACAATCAACAAGGGCGCGGGTTTTCAAATTTTCAATATATTTTGTGCGTAGATAAGGCTCCTCTGTAAAAGAGAGAGAGAAAGTATTCGCCACGCAGGTGCAAAATTCTTCATTGTCCGGTTCATATTCGCGGTATGTCCTGGCATAGCTCTGACAGCTTTGATACATGTCCCCCGCCATTTGCAGGGTGTTTGCGCAAGACCCAAGATTTTCGCGGTAAATCTGATTTATAATTTCTTCCTGTGGAACAATACTGCCGACTTCTTCGCGTTTTTGGAGAAAAGCGCCGGCCACGCACTCACAGCTGAAATAAGATTTTTGATAGTTATTCGAGGCGCACATGTCATGGACATGCATGGATTCTTCGGCCATTTCTTCTGCGTCCTGCACGCCGTCATCGGCCATGTAATAATAGCTGTCCCTGTATTGCGCCAATGCAGGCGCGCTTGCCGCCAACCAGAAAGCTGTCATCAGAAAAGAGATAAAGAGCAGGTATTTCATGCTCTTATCCTATCATAGATCGGTTTGAATTCGAAAGTTTAGGCTGCTTTTGTTGCGTCGCTTTGCTTTTGCTGTGCAGGTGCAGATGCCCCGCTTGCGGCAGGCTCTTTATCTTTATTGCCCTTAATGCGTTGCCACAGGCCGTGGAAATTTTTCGATGTTTCTTTATCCTGCGCGGCATTTTGATTTTGTCCCTGCATGCGTTTCATGCGCTCTTCCATCATTTTCTGACGGTTGGCACGCGCGCGTTCATCACGTTCTTTCAGTTCAGCTTTTAATTCTTCAGCCTGCTGCTGGGAATACTGGCTTGTCAGCAGAACCTGCTGGGCCTGTTTTTGCCACATATCACGCTGGCCGGTCATATCTTCAAGGCGTTCTTCCAGAACATGAATTTGGTCCTCAAGCATTTTGACCTTCATTTTCATGCGCTCCATCTCAATCATTTCGGACGCGCGCTGGAGCTCTGTTTCAACCGTTGTTGAAGCCGGGGCTTCCGTTTTCGGCGCGCCCTGTTTTTCCAGGCCAAACACCCGGTCCAGCTCAGAGACATCAATAATCCGGCGGTTATTGGCATCCAACTCATAAGACAGTTTTCCACTGTTCATCGCACGCTGGATGGTTGATTTTGATTTTCCGGTCAGTTCAGCGGCCCGCTGCGCTCCAACTTTAGCCATGGCAATTACTCCCTTGGTTTTTCGTATTCACTCGCACACTACAATATTATGAATAGTTATTTCATACGCGTATTTATCAGCTGCGTCAATCTTTGCCACTGGGCGCCGGAGAATAAATGTGCATAAACAAACGGCAACCAGCCCTTTGCGCGCCAGTCGAGGAAGGTTTTATCATCCATCTCGCTCAGTTTCTTTTCA
>JANQIB010000143.1 GCA_028282385.1 Alphaproteobacteria bacterium | reverse complement strand
AAAATCGCACGGCCAGATTCAGAGGCGCGCAGCAGCGGATCAAGCGTACGGATCAGGCGGAAATTCGCCGTCACATTTACCGTCATGAGTTTGTCAAATTCTTCCGGCTTCATATGCGCCATCGGACCAAGCGTCCCCAGCATCCCGGCATTTCCAACCAGGATATCCAGACCGCCGAATTTTTCTAAAAGCGCGGGCCCAAGTTTATCCACATCTTCCAGCTTGGTCAGGTCAAGTGGGATCAGGGTTGCCCCTTCACCAACTTTCTGGATGGCATCATCGAGCGCTTCCAGCGCCCCGGAGGTGCGTGCAGCCAGCGCAACATGCGCGCCTTCCCTGGCAAAAGCCAGTGCCAGCGCTGCACCGATCCCGCGCGATGCCCCTGTGATTAATGCTGTTTTGCCTTTTAAAACCATGAATTCGGCCCTTTCTTTTCTCTCCCCACATATAGCAAGCAAAATACAGGCTTGTCTTGCTTTTTTAGGTGTAATCTTGCTATGTATAGCCCTCCTTTATGAGGAATAGCCGTTGCCGCTTGATTTTATTTTTGCAGCAGGCGCAAGCGACGACGGGTAGATGAGCCTACCCGGGGAGCGGAGCAACGCACTGCAAAAGTAAAAGGAAGTGGCAAATGTGCGGCATAATTGCAATATTCGGCTCCAGCCCTGTTAACCAGGCGATCTATGATGCGCTGACGGTTCTGCAGCACCGCGGTCAGGACGCGGCCGGAATTGCCACGCAGGAAAACGGAAAATTCTATCTCCGGAAAAATAACGGCCTCGTGCGCGACGTCTTCCACACACGCCATATGCGCGCCCTGAAAGGCAATATCGGGATCGGCCATGTCCGCTATCCAACCGCCGGCAGCGCATCCTGCACGGAAAGCCAGCCACTTTACGTGAACTCACCCTACGGCATTGCGCTAGCCCATAACGGCAACCTGACCAACCAAAAAGATCTGGCCAAACAGATTTATGAAACCGACCTGCGTCATTTAAATACCTCTTCGGATTCTGAAGTTTTACTGAATGTCCTCGCCCATGAACTGCAGCAGCAACAAAAACTCGAACCTTCTGCAGATGATGTTTTCAAGGCCGTTGAGAATCTTTATAAACGCTGCCGCGGGGCTTATGCCACGGTCGCCATGATCTTAGGGCACGGTATTGTAGGCTTTCGTGACCCGCACGGCATCCGCCCACTGGTTTATGGAGAGCGCACAGATGAGAAAGGCCGAAAGGAATATATGCTGGCCTCTGAAAGCGTTGCCCTGGATGCGCTTGGTTTTGACTTCGTCCGTGACCTTGCTCCCGGTGAAGTCATTTTTATTGACGGGCAAGGTCAGCTGCATAGTAAAAACTGCGCCGGCAAGAATGAGCATACACCGTGCATCTTTGAGTATGTGTATTTCGCCCGTCCGGATTCCGTCATAGATGGAAGCTCGGTCTATAAAACCCGTGTGCGGATGGGAGAATATCTGGCCGCAAAAATCCTGGAAGAATTTCCGGATCACGATATTGATGTGGTCATCCCGGTCCCGGAATCTTCACGCCCCAGCGCAATGGAACTGGCTCATCATCTCGGGGTAAAATTCCGCGAAGGGTTTGTGAAAAACCGTTATATCGGCCGGACCTTCATTATGCCCGGACAGGAAGAACGTAAGAAATCAGTAAAGCAAAAACTCAATCCCATTCCGCTGGAATTTCAGGATAAGAATGTTTTGCTGGTGGATGATTCTATCGTCCGTGGAACGACGTCGCGCCAGATTATTGAAATGGCTCGCGAAGCCGGTGCCAGGAAAGTTTATTTTGCCAGCGCAGCACCGGAAATCCGCTTCCCCAATGTTTACGGCATCGATATGCCGGTCAAATCTGAGCTGATTGCCCATGATAAAAACGTCAAAGATATTCAAAAAGACATCGGCGCGGACTGGCTGATCTATCAAAATCTGGATGATTTAATCAAGGCGGTCACCCCGACGGATGAACAACCGGACAGCCGCCATTTTGACTGTTCCGTCTTTGACGGTGATTACATTACCGGGGATATCGATGAAGAGTATCTGAACTGTCTGGAAGCCGCGCGCAATGATAATGCCAAGCAGCAGCAAAACGTAGATTTTTCCGAAGATCACGACCAGATGGTCGACAGCCTTTAATTCCCGTTTGAACTGCCTTCAATCAACGCATCCAGACTATCGCGCTGCTTTTCCTGATAGCCTTCGGATTTGAGCTCCAGTAATTCTTTTCTTGGCTTATCATCTTCATCCGACTTTAAAAGATCCTGCTCTTTCAACTTGTCGCGGATTTTATCCTGGGCCGTTTCTTCGACCTCTTCTGAATCGGGTAAAAAACTGGCAATAAAAGCGGATGTTTTTTCGATGATAAAAAACGACCTGCTGTCGCCGAAATACTCATCTTTTGTCGGCTGTTCCATCAGAAGATGAAATGGCAGATAGAGCAGAGCAAGCAATATCAGAGCCCGCACCACACCAAAAATCACGCCAAGTGTCCGGTCGATCGGTCCAAGTCCAACAGCTTTAGCCGCGCCGGCGGTAAAATGGCTAATCACGGAAATGACAATCACCACGACAATAAAAACTGCGCCATAAGCGGCAATATCGGCAATCAGGCTCATCGGGATCAGGTCAAACAGCTTAGCCGGTTCTTCTGCCTCTTCCCCCGCACCGAGCCAGCCCCGGAGCGTTGGCGCCAGCGCAGGACCAAAAGCGATAGCTGCAAAGATCCCGCCAGCCACCCCGGCAATTGTTAAAACCTCACGGATAAAGCCCCGGAAAAAGGAAATAATCGCAGACAGGACAGCAACAACGCCCACAAAAATATCGATAATCATACCAAATTGATAGGCAAAGCCGCGCCTAAGATCAAGAGGGTCATCGCTCTCATGCCCAGTTCTTTTCTTTTGCCGCAAAGACCCTTATGATTTCCCTCATGTCAGAGCCGAATCCAGACAAAACCGCCCTTCACACCTTAATCAGGGAAAACTGTATTTTTGATGATGAAGAGACCCTGAAGCTGTCTTCAACGGGAGGAACCCTCAAATGGATCATCGACCTGCGCCCGGTTTTCTTAAATCCTGACAGCCTGAACAGGATCTGCAATTTATTCTGGGATCAATATGAAGGCAAAATGCCGTTCCAGATTGCCGGGATGGAAGTGGCAGCCATTCCACTTGTCATTGCTCTTATCCTGAAAGGTCATGAACGCGGGATAGAGACAAACGGCATTATTATCCGTAAGGAACGAAAAGCAACCGGACTTGGAAAAACCTATGAAGGGCATTTCAATGAGCACCCCGTTATCCTGATTGACGACCTGATCAACAGCGGGACAAGCATGGATAAAGCCCGCGCTGTTATTGAAGCGGAAGAAAAAACAGTCAGCGAGGTGTTTGTTGTCATCGATTATGAATCTCTCGCCGGCATAGGCTGGCGTGAGAATAGCGGGATCCCTGTTACATCTCTATTCAAACTCGGAGAATTCGACCTTGAAATGACTTCTCCTAAAAGTACTGAAATTAAGTACAAGTATGAAATTCTCTGGCGGCACTACGAAAAGGGCGCTTTTCCCTTTAACACCGTTCCCAAATCGACGCCTCTTTATGTCGATGGAAAAATCTATATGGGCACAGAAACAGGCCATATGATTTGTGTTGAGGCTTCGTCAGGAGAAAAACTCTGGGACTTCGATGCACAGGTTAAAAATCATAGTAAAGGGATCTGGTCTTCTCCGGCGCACCATGACGGAAAACTTTATTTTGGCGCCTATAACGGCAATATGTTTTGCCTGAATGCGCAGGACGGCAGCCTGGTCTGGAAAAATCCGGCCTGTGAGTTTATCGGCTCTTCTCCACTGATCGTGCCTGAACTGGGACTTATCTATATCGGTCTTGAATATCAACGCCCACGCATGATGGGCTCAAATGCCGCGCTGCGCATGGAAGACGGCGCACGGATCTGGGAAACCGGGCAGAAAAAATATCAGCATGGCTCAGCCTCTTACTATGCACCAAAGCAGCTCGTTATTTTCGGCAATGCCGATCACAATATTACAGCCTATGACGCCAAAACCGGAAAACCGGTCTGGGTTCATGAAACGGAGCGTTCTTTGAAATACCCGGTTGCAATAGATGAAGAGAGAAAACTTGTCGTCGGCACCTCTTTTGACGGAAATATTTACGGTGTCCATGCCGAAACAGGTGAGCGAATTGGCGCGGTTCAAACAGGTGATATCTGCTATACAACACCTCTGATCACGCATGGCAGAATTTTTGCCGGGTCGGGAGACCGCCAGTTTTATATTATCAATGCAGAAACCTTCGAACTTGAAGAAAAAATGGATTGTAAAGCACGTGTCTATTCCTCACCCAGACTAATCAATGGACATGTTGTTTTTGGTACCAATGGCGGACGGATTATTGAGCTTAATCCGGAAACCCTTGAAGTGAGTGGCTATGCGCAGATCCCTGATGCGGTTCCAAATGCCGTCAGTTGTTCCGAGGATGAGCAGATTCTTTATGCCGCAACCCATATGAACGAGCTTTACGCAATCAAACGCTTGAATATAGCAGACTAGCCTTTCCAAGGCCGAATTTCTTTTCTATCATAAGGGTATGTCCATCTACGCAAAAGACAATATGCCCCTCCCAGATGACGGGCCATTGCCGCATTATGCATTATTTGCCGCAATATGGGCTGTCGGCACGGTTACGGTTTTGATCCTTCTCAAAGGATATGCTTATTGGCAATCCGGTTCAGCTGCCGTTCTGGCAACATTAACTGACTCGATGACTGATGCCGGTATTTCTCTGACAATGCTAATGGCGATCCGTCTATCCATTAAACCGGCTGATGAAAACCATCGTTATGGCCATGGGAAAGTTGAAGGACTGGCGGCGCTTTTTCAGGCTGCGATGATGACAGGCGCCGGCACATTTTTATTGTTTGAAGGACTGCACCGTTTTGTTGAACCCAGAGACGTTGAGCATCATCTTCTAGGGATTTCTGTTGCTGTTATTTCAATCATTCTCACCATGATCCTGATTGGCGTTCAGAACTACGCGCTTAAACGCGCACCGTCTTTAGCCGTTGAATCAGACCGCGCACATTTTACAACAGATGTCTTTTTAAACGCTTCGGTGATGCTGGCACTTATTGCTCATATGAAAGGATGGGCAAGCTGGGTTGACCCCGCTGCTGCCCTGGCGATTGCCGGTTATTTTGGCTGGACGGCCTTTACGATCGGCAAAAAAGCCGCCGATATGCTGATGGACAGGGAACTTCCCGATGCCGTGCGCCAGCGGATCATCAAGACGGCTCAAAACCACCCGGAAATCCTGGGAATTCACGATCTGCGCACCCGCCGCTCCGGCATGTCACTTCATATCAGTTTTGATGTTGAAATTGACCCGGAGTTTACATTGCGCCAGGCGCATGACGTTATCCGGGGTCTTGAGCAAAAAATCCTGGAAGATTATCCTTACGCAGAAATTCTGATCCATATGGATCCCCATGGCGACACCTATGATTCACGGCACCGTGTACAGGGAGTGCACCATTAACGGAGCTTTGACATGACAAAACAAGCGTACCTGACACTTGATGACAGCCCAACCCGGCATACAGATAACCTGACAGACTGGCTGCTTGAAAAAAATATTCCGGCCGTTCTCTTCTGTATCGGCTCTTCCTATAAAGACCTGCATCTGGATTGTGAAGGGATAGATCAAAACTCTGACCCAATTCGCCGGGCAATTGAAAAAGGGTTTGTGATTGGCAATCACACGCTCACACATCGCCGGGCCAACGAACTTTCTTATGACGAGATTATCCGTGAAATCGAACATACTGAAAAAATGATTGAAGATCTTTATAAAGAAGCAGGCCACGAGCGCCATCATAAATTAATGCGCTTTCCACATCTGGATCGCGGCTGTGGCGGCTGGGTTGTCGATTATGACGCCGCCGGCATTCATAAAAAAAATCTGGAAATTCTTTTTGGAAAAGGACTGAATATTACACTCGATCCGCCGAGTGATGAACAGGTTGAGAAAAAACACAACGTGCAGGATTATTTGAAACGCGAAGGCTATTCGGTTAAGGCCTATAAAGGCGTTACTTTTGACTGGTACCAGGAAACAGAAATGGCGCAAGCGGCAGACAGTTTGTACACCTTTTCAACGTCTGACTGGATGATGAACCCGGACTTTGAGCCCTACCGGAAAGACTGGAAATACCAGAGTTTAGAGGCCCTTAAACAAAAGATAGATGACGACCCATGGTTGCATTCTGAAGAGAGCGTCAATATCGTTCTTGCGCATGATCACAATAACATGTTTGATGTCACAACAAGCCTGATTGATCACATGCAAAAACAAAATATTGAGTTTCTGGAGATCTCTTAAATGACAAAACAAATTTTGGTTTCGGTGATTGCTGACTATGGCGATCTGCACGACCTTGCTTTTGCGGAAGTCACGCAAAAACTCTATCACGAACTGGATGATATTTCCGCCCATATCAAGGCCTACGCCGTTCCCGCTTTTGATACAATTGCAACCGGTTTTGCCCTGGCACAAACGGCTATTAATTCCAAACTCGGTGGGCAGCATAAATTCTACGTCAATACGGCTCCGCGTAAGGACAACCTGGCCCCGCGCGTTAAAAATTCCGGTGAGGGGTTAGCCTATGCCAAGCTTTATAACGGCATCGAAATTGTCGCTGTGAATA
>JANQIB010000123.1 GCA_028282385.1 Alphaproteobacteria bacterium | reverse complement strand
AATGTCAGCTTCCACCGGGGCAGGCAGCAGGCCAAGGGAAATGATTTCATTGATGACAACAATCAAAAGCGCGCCGGTCTCATCGCATTGTTTACGAAGCGCGTCATATTTTTGCGGCCGACCATAAAAATCCGGAGACTGGACAATAACGCAGGCGCCTTCCCCATCGGCTTCGCCTGTATCAATGGTGACGTCCCCGCCAAAATTCCCGGCATAGCTTTCCAGCACATCCAGATAATGCGGATGAAGCGCGCCGTGAATATTGATCTTCTTGCGTTTTGTCACACGCATTGCCATCAAGGCGGCTTCGGTGCAGGAAGTTGCGCCGTCATAAAGTGAGGCATTGGCAACGTCCTGCCCGGTGAGCTGGGCAATAAAGGTCTGGAATTCAAAGAGATAGTGCAGTGTGCCTTGCGCGATTTCCGGCTGGTAAGGTGTGTAAGCGGTTAAGAATTCACTGCGCTGGATAATATAATCGACCGTGGCCGGGACGTGATGGCAATAGACTCCGGCGCCAAGGAAAAAGCGGTTGCTCTGCGCATTGATATTCCGGCCCGCGTATTTTTGCATTGTGCGTTCAACCTCAAGCTCGCCTTTATGTTCCGGCAGGTCGGCAAGGCCGTTGATAAAGGCGCTTTTGGGAATATCCTTATAAAGCTCTGCAATGTCGGACACACCGATCGAGCCCAGCATGTCTTTCCGGGCGGCCTTTGTCTGGGGGAGATAACGCATTCACTTTCTTCTTTCTTTTTGTCATCCCGACTAAGGCCGAAGGCCGCATGGAGGGATCTTTGATGGTTGATATATTTAAGATCCCTCGACTACGCTCGGGATGACATTAAAACTTACTCCAGTCCTTCTGTATAGCTGTCATAGCCGGACTTATCCATCAGCCCGTCTGCTTCACCCGGATCATCCATCTTGATCTTCACGATCCAGCCTTTGTCGAGATCTTCTTTCAGGTCGTCAAGGTTATCGGCAAGATTATCATTCACGGCGACAATTTCACCGGACACAGGGGAGTAGATTTCACTGGCGGCTTTGACAGATTCAACAACGGCAAAATCATCCCCTTTATTCACTTTGCGCCCGATTTCGGGGAGTTCCAGAAACACCAGATCCCCCAGCGCATGGCGGGCATAGGTGGTAATTCCGATCAGCGCGGCGTCGCCGTCAACTTTGATCCATTCATGGTCATTGGTATATTTCATATCGCTCATAGTCCCTCCAGATGTTAAGCGGCCTGTTGTTTCTTCGCAGTTTTGGTTTTGGCGGGGACGAACGGCATCTTGGCAATCACGGCCTCGATCTCCCGCCCGCGTACGCGAACCAGAACCTCATCCCCCACATTTAATGTATGATCTGCAATATAGCCTTGGCCGACTGCCACTTGCAAGCTCGGAGAGAAGCCACCGCTGGTGACATCCCCGACTTTTTCGCCGGTTTTGGTTAATATGTCTGCCCCTTCACGGGCGATGCCCTTGCCTGTAATCTTAAACCCAACGCGTTTACGATCCGTGCCGTTTTCTTTTTCTTTCAGAATGCGATCTGCGCCAATACAGCTTTCCAGCCCGTCTTTGCGCAGGATCCAGCGTAAGCCAGCTTCAACCGGGGAGGTGGTGTCATCAATATCATGACCGTAAAGCGGATAGCCCATCTCCAGCCGCAGGCTGTCACGCGCGGCAAGGCCGACCGGTTTGACGTCTTGATGCGCGCTTAATTTATCCCAGAGGGCTTGTGCGTCTTCTTCCGGCACGCTGATTTCAAATCCATCCTCGCCGGTATAGCCCAGGCGGCTGAAGAAACAGCGCTGGCTATGTTCATAGATGTGCATATAGTCAAGGTCAGACAGATCAACTTCCAGAACCTGGCTTATGACTTTTTCGCTGGCCGGGCCTTGCAGGGCGACAAGGGCGCGGGTCTCAAGATGCGTCATAGTAATGCCCTCTGGCAGGTGGCTTTCAAACCATTTCAGATCCTTGTCCTTGCAGCCTGCATTGATTACCGCAAAAAACTTTTCTTCGCCCAGACGGGTAATAATGAGGTCATCAACCATCCCGCCTTGTTCATTCATGAGAACTGTATAGCGGGCCTGTGTGTCTTTTAGTCCCTTGATATTGGATGGCGTCAGGGTTTCAAGGAAGTCCGCTGCGCCAGGCCCTTCAAAAATCACCTGCCCCATATGGGAAACATCAAACAGGCCGGCTTTTTTGCGGGTCCAGTGATGTTCGGCCATCACGCCGTCTTCATAATTGATCGGCATCTCATAACCGGCGAACTCCGCCATTTTGGCTTTCAGCACGAGATGCACATCGTGCAGGGGCGTCTTTAACATTGTTTGTTCCTTATCTTGGTATGGGGCTGAGCATAAAAAGGATTGGCGTTTAATTCAATCCTGACTTAGATTTATACCCTATGACTTTCTCTTCGATCATAACTTTAATTCTTGCTGTCGGCGCGCTATCCTGTAAGCCGGGGCCGGGCATGATGGCGATTCTATCCCGGACGCTCTCACAGGGAATGCAGGGCTGCCTGGCTTTTATGGCAGGTGTAAACCTAGTCAATATGGGCTTTTTATCTTTGGTCCTGATGGGGCTTGTGCTTGCGCGGGATGATCTGATTTTCATTTCTATCCTGATCAAATCGCTGGCGGCGGTTTACCTGATCTGGATCGGGGTGAAAGGATTGCAAAATCCGTCTTTTGAAATTAACCCAAAAGAAGGCAAAGCCGAAA
Organism: Alphaproteobacteria bacterium; assembly: GCA_028282385.1. Classification (GTDB taxonomy): domain Bacteria; phylum Pseudomonadota; class Alphaproteobacteria; order Micavibrionales; family Micavibrionaceae. Next base: position 7,503 of record JANQIB010000123.1, on the reverse strand, counting down.
GCTTGTTCGATACATTTACCGGCGCGGTTATGCTGACGCTCGGCAATCCGCTGGTGATCCTGTTTTTTGCGGGGATTTTACCAACTGTTTTGAATATTGAAGAGATTGGTTATGCCGATATGGTGATTGTTGCGGCGATTATTATTGCGGTTGAAACCGGCGTGGCGGTTCTTTACTGCCTACCGATGGCCTATTCCCGGAATTTCTTTACGCCAGAACTGACACGGCAGATGAATATTCTCTCCAGTATTGTGATTATCATTGTCGGGCTGTATATCGGCTATTCCGCGTTGCCGGCGGAAGATTTAAAGATTGTCTTTTTCTAAAAGCTGTTTCAGCGCATAAAGCGCCTCCAGCGCTTCTTTCGGGCTTAAAGAATCCGGGTCGATGTCTTCGAGTTTTTCTTTCAAAGGGTCCTGTGTGTCAGGCTCACTTTGCTGCGCGGAAAAAAGCGGAAGATCTTCGGACAGTTTACTGAGCGCATTGGAACTATCAGAGCTTTGCAGCAGGTTTAAAACCGCATTTGCGCGCGCGGTGACACTTTCCGGCAGGCCAGCCAGCTTTGCGACGTGAATGCCGTAAGATCGGTCTGCGGCGCCTTCAATCACACGGTGGGTAAAGACGATTTCGCCTTTCCATTCCTTGACCGCGAGAGCATGAGAGGCGAGGCTTTGAAGCTTATCGGTTAGGGCGGTGAGTTCGTGGTAGTGGGTTGCGAACAATCCGCGGCATTTTGTGACTTCGTGAAGATGTTCAACGCAGGCCCAGGCAATGGAGAGGCCGTCAAAGGTGGCCGTGCCGCGGCCAATTTCATCCAGGATGACGAGCGATCTTTCCGTGGCCTGGTTTAAGATTGTGGCTGTTTCGACCATTTCCACCATAAAGGTGGAATGACCGCGCGCGAGATCATCAGACGCGCCGACGCGGGAAAAGACTTTATCGACAATGCCGATTTTAGCGTTTTCAGCTGGGACGTAACAGCCTGCCTGCGCAAGGATAGCAATCAGCGCATTCTGGCGCAGGAAAGTTGATTTCCCGGCCATGTTCGGACCGGTTAAAAGCCAGAGTTTTTCCTCCTTTTCAAGGCGGCAATGATTGGCAATGAAATCTTCGCTTTGACTGCGCAGGGCGGCTTCGACGACCGGATGGCGGCCTGCGGTAATTGAAAATTCTGCGCTGCTTGTCAGGGACGGGCGGGTGTAATTTTGAGAGGCCGCCAGATCGGCGAGCGCCGCAGCAACATCTATGGCCGCCAAAGCTTTGGCGATCTCTCCAACATCCTGTGCTTTGTTGCAAACTTCCTGCACAAATTTTTCGAGGATGCTCAGTTCCAGTGCGATTGATTTTTCGGCAGCAGAAGACAGGTCCCGTTCAAGCTCGGACAGTTCCGGTGTGGTAAAGCGCACATTATTGGCCAGCGTCTGGCGGTGAATAAACGGGTTGTCTTTGGCGTTTTCTTCCCCGGGTTTGACCATTAGCTTATCCGCATGACGCGCAGTGACATCAATATAATAACCTAGCACGTTATTATAAGAGATTTTGAGCGTGTCGATCCCGCTCATCTCTTTATATTTGGCCTGCAGGCCGGCGATCAGTTTTTTGCTGTCATCACGAAGGCCACGGAAACGGTCCAGTCCGGCATCAAACTCTTCGCGGATAAAACCGCCATCACGGGCCAGGGCAGGGGGCTCATCGACCAGCCCGGCGCGCAGCGTGTCGGTAAAGTTTTTAAGCTCTTCACTTTGTTTGAGTGCGGCGGCGAATTGCTGCAAAGATTTATTCTCTGATTGCAACAAAATGCTGCGCAGTGTTTGCGCGCTTTGTAATCCCTCGCGCAGCACGGCGAGATCGCGCGGACCGCCGCGTCCAACGGTCAAACGGGCCAGTGCGCGCTCCATATCCGGCAGGGCGCGCAGTAAATCACGCAGATGGGTACGAAGCTCAGCGTTTTCAAGAAAGCTTTCAATCTCATCAAGGCGGGCATTGATCTCGCCGATACCGGTCAGCGGTGCGGACAGGCGAGCATGCAGCATCCGGGCGCCGGGGCCGGTGAGTGTCCGGTCGATGGTTTGCAGCAAAGAGCCTTTGCGCTCCCCTGACAAGGTGCGTGTCAGTTCAAGATTGCGGCGGGTTGCACCGTCAATTTCCATGACCTGGTTATCTGAAATTTGCCGCGGCGGGTTTAAATGCGGCGCAGCGCCTTTTTGGGTTTTGGCAATGTAATCCAGTAAGGCGCCGGCAGCTGAAATTTCCGCGCGGGAAAAGGCGCCAAAGCTTTCGAGTGTGCCAACGCCAAAGAGCGCCTCAAGGCGTTTTTGTGCATTCGCGGAGTCAAACAGGCTTTGCGGCTGGAGCGTTAGAAGCTCTTTGGGAAGCGTTATATTCTCTGCAGCATTTTCAAAACTTAAAATCTCACGCGGGCCGATCCGGTCCAGCGCCGCCGGGATTTTATCTTCCGCCAGAGCCTGCAGGCAAAAATCCCCGGTGGACACATCCAGCCAGGCCAGCGCGCTTTGTCCGCCGACACGCGACAGCGCGGCGAGGTAATTATGTTCACGGGCTTCCAGTAAATGGTCTTCGGTCAGCGTGCCCTGCGTGACCACGCGGATGACATCACGGTTCACAAGCGCCTTGGAGGCCGGTTTGCCTTCTTTCTTGGCGCGGGCTTTGGCCTGCTCAGGCGTTTCAGTCTGCTCACAGATGGCCACCTTGTATCCGGCCTTGATGAGCTTGGCGAGATAGGGCTCACAGGAATGATAGGGCACACCGCACATCGGGATCTCATCGCCCTTGGTCTTGCCGCGCTTGGTCAGGGTAATATCGAGCGTTTCGGAGGCGGCAATGGCGTCGTCAAAAAACAGCTCGTAAAAATCACCCATCCGGTAAAAGAGCAGCACATCCGGGTACTGGCTTTTGAGAGCCAGATATTGCGCCATCATGGGCGTGTGGCCATCTTCCATATAGGAATCCGGCGTACGGGCCGCTTGGGTATTAGACATAGGAAATTTTTAGCGTGTTAGAGCGATAGCGTCACGTGAATTATCGGGGCTGCTCACAGTTCTTTGTTTTGCTTCTGTTGCCAGTTCTTCAAGCCTGTTAAAGGCGGCCCAAATTTTTGCAGCAGGAATATTAAAGTCATAGGCCCTGTCTTCAATTGTACGTTTTCTGTTTGCTAAAGTAGAATCTTCCCCAAGCAAAGCATAATCAAAACTGCGCAAAAGGCTTCCAGCCGTATATTGTTCTGTAAAAAATTGGTGAACTCCAGATACTGGAAAAGATTCATAAAGCCGTCTGATTGCAGGCTCGTTAAGTAACTGATAGCGTAGCCGGCGAATACCAGCAAAGTGGATATTTACAAGTTCTGCTGCAGGTTTATGTCTTTCTGTAATCCAGTTAAGGCTGTCCGGGTTTTGTATGCTTGGAAGTTTTTTAGTTTTACTCATTAGTTACTCTTTTTTGGTTTATGTTTTATCCGCTTGTCCCCGTAGACCCGAAACCGCCTTCACCGCGCTGCGTCTCATCGAGGCTTTCGACAACATTCCAGTTCACGCGGGCATGTCGGGCAACCACCATTTGGGCGATGCGCATGCCACGCTCAACTGTGAAATCCTCAGTGCCCAGATTGATCAGGATCACCTTAATCTCCCCGCGATAATCCGCATCGACTGTGCCAGGCGTATTCAGGACCGTCATACCGTGCTTGGCCGCTAGGCCGGAGCGGGGGCGGATCTGCGCTTCAAACCCGGTCGGCAGGGCAATTGCAAGGCCTGTCGGGATTAAAGCCCGTTCCCCGGGGCCGAGCGTGATTTCGTCCTCTATTGCCGCGCAAAGATCCATCCCGGCGGAAGCTTCTGTTGCATAAGTCGGCAGGTTATTACCAATGGCATGCTCCATCGGCAGAAGGGGGATTTTTATGTTGTTATCCTGTGTCATGATTACTCCGCGGCGCGCAGCGCCGGTGTTTGATTTGAAAAGTGCTCTATAATAGCCTGCGTCAGTTTCCGCGCAACGGATTCTTTTGATTGTTTCGGCCAGTATTCAGTGCCGTCCTTTTTGACTAGAGTTACCTCATTTTGATCCTCGCCGAAGATGGCACTGTCGGAGACATCATTGGCGATGATCCAGTCGCATCCTTTTTGATCCAGTTTTGAGATTGCATTCTCGATCACATTTTCGGTCTCGGCGGCAAATCCGATGACAAGACCGGGACGTTTCGAATGTCGGGAGAGTGTTTCCAGAACATCAGGGTTGCGGGTCAGGTCGAAAGAAGGTGGGCCGGACTCCCCCTTTTTGATTTTCTGATTTTGAGGTGATGCAGCGCGCCAATCTGACACGGCAGCGGCGCAGATGGCGATGTCACAGGGGAGTGACTCTTCGGCGCATTTCAGCATCTCCTCTGCTGTTTCGATACGATCAGTACTTATATAATCTATTGATTTTAAAGAATTTGGTCCGATCACGAGTTTAACTGACGCACCTTGATGCGCCAGTGCGCGCGCGATTTCGAAACCCTGTTTCCCGCTGGAGCGGTTGCCGATGAAACGGACCGGGTCGAGAGGCTCGTAAGTTGGTCCGGCGGTTACCAGGGCAGTGCGCCCGGCAAGGGGCAGGTTCATGTTGAAATGGTTTTCAATGGCCTGGAGAATATCTTCCGGTTCGCTCATTCGCCCGGGGCCGGTTTCCCCGCAGGCCATATCACCATGAACCGGTCCACACAGGGTCACGTCTCTGGCGGTCAGTTTTTGGATATTGTCCTGCGTTGCATCTGCGGTCCACATCACAGGATTCATCGCCGGGCAAATCATCACCGGTGCATCAGCGGCAAGCAGGCAGGTCGAGGCCAGGTCATCAGCCAGGCCATGTGCCATCTTCGCAATCATGTTCGCACTGGCCGGTGCAACAACAATAAGGTCAGCTTCACGGGCGAGCCGGATATGACCCATTTCCGTTTCATCTTTAAGCGAAAACAGGTCGGCATAGACCGGCTGTTCACTAAGCGCAGCAACGCTTAGAGGGGTAATAAATTTGCTTCCGCCTTTGGTCAGGATGCACCGAACCTGCGCCCCGTTTTTGCGCAGGCCACGGATCAGCTCCAGCGCTTTATAGGCCGCAATGCCACCGGAAATAATCAGCAGGATGTTTCTGCCCTGTATCATGTTTTTAGCTCCATAAGAAAACGGCCCCACTATAGAGCAGGGCCGTTTTGAATTCTAGCGATTTAACAGGTCAGCGATTACTGATCCAGTGCATCTTTGGCTTGGTCAGCTGCTTCTTCAACAGCCTCGGCTGCATCTTCAGCGGCGTCACTTGTTGGTGTGTCGCCAGCAGCAGGCGCTTCTTCAGCAGCCTCTTCGGCGGCATCTTCAGCACCGGCTGTCATGCTTTCAACAGCATCTTCAGCGGCCTCAGCAGCATCTTCAGCTGTTTCGGCAACAGCATCAGCGGCTTCGGAGGCAGCTTCTTCCGTTGCGTCATAAGCATCGGATGCCATCTCTCCAGCAGCTTCAGCGGCGTCGCTTGCAGCTTCCATCATAGAGTCAGCAGCCGCATCGATATCATCACCGACTGTGCCCATAAAGCCTTCACCGGCAGCAGGTTCAATGCCTGCAACGTCAGAACCGGTCACGTTGTTGTAGATCACCTGCATGGCGGCAATCCCGGCAACCAGGACAACAGCAGCAAAAGCAACTGATTTAACGATATTATTCATGCGTTTTTCCTTCCATTTGTTTAACTTCGGTATTCTCCCCCACATACCGGGCGTCCGGCACCATGGTAGATTATTACGTAAAATGCAATTATTATGCAAGTTTGGGTATATAAGGCGTCAAAGCCTGATTTTGCAAGCCTTTTTTGTATTAGTATGTAAAATCAAACCTTTAGCGCACTATGAATCGCTGTGACGCCAAAGGTGAGAGGCTCCGCTTTTGCCCGGGTAAAGCCGACCGCGTGCAGGCGGGCACATAATTCCCTTTGGCGGGGAAATTTACGGATAGATTCGACCAGATACTGGTAGCTTTCGCGGTCTCCGGCAATTCTTTCCCCCATAACGGGAATGAGGTTATAGGAGTAAAGATCATAGAGTTTGCCTAAAAATGGCTCATCTACATGCGAAAATTCGAGGCAGTAAAACCGTCCGCCGGGGCGAAGCACACGATAGGCTTCAGCCAGGGCCGTATCAATCCGTGTCACATTGCGCAGGCCAAACGCGATTGTATAAACGTCCTGGGAGTTATCCGGCAGGGGCAGGCTTTCCGCATTTCCGGTCACCCAGTCAAATTCGTTCAGCCAGCCTTTATTAATGGCGCGGTCCCGGCCAACGGCCAGCATATGCTGGTTAAGATCGCAGAGCGTGATTTTGGCGGCTTTATCACCGAGATATTTTTTAATCCGGAACGCGATATCGCCCGTGCCGCCGGCGACATCAAGGTAATCCAGCCCGGCGCGTGGGCGGATGCGGCGGATGAATTTATTTTTCCAAAGCCGGTGAATGCCCCCTGACATGGCGTCATTCATCACATCATATTTATCAGCTACGGAATCAAATACGCCGATCACGGCCTCGGTCTTTTCCTCCGGCGTGACAGTGCGCTGTCCAAACTGGGTGCTTTCAGGATTTTGCATGATGTCCTATTCTCCAAATAATGATAGGAAATAGCACATGAAACTTTTAAAAGCCATGGCAACAGTTGCGGGATTGACGGGCGTGTCGCGCGTCCTCGGCTTTATCCGCGATATTTTAACGGCGGCGATTTTGGGGGCCGGGCCGATTGCTGATGCGTTTTTTGTCGCGCTCAAGCTGCCAAATTTCTTCCGCCGTGTGACCGCCGAAGGGGCGTTCAGTGTTTCCTTTGTTCCCCTTTATAGTGAAAAGCTGGAAAAAGACGGGGAAGCCAAAGCGGATGATTTTGCCTCCAATGCTTTTGCCGTGATGCTGGTCTTCCTGGTGCCGTTTACGATCCTTGCGCTGTTTGCCATGCCGTGGATTATCTATGGGATTGCGCCGGGCTTTGACAGTGATGAACTGCGCTATGTCGCCGCAGTTGAATTGTCACGGATTACTTTGCCCTATCTTTTGATGATGTCACTGGTGGCGCTGCTTGGCGGGATACTTAATGCGCATGAGCGTTTTGCCCCTTTTGCTGCGGCCCCGGTCTTTTTCAATCTGTGTCTGATTGGCGCATTGCTCTGGGCTGTGCCGTTTACACAAACGCCCGGTCATGCTTTGGCCTGGGGGGTTTTTGCTGCAGGAATTGTGCAGCTTGGCTGGTTGGTTTGGAGTGTTCGCCGCGCAAAAATTTTACTGAAATTTCGTAAGCCATCTTTTGATGGTGATATCAAAAAACTCTTCAAATTAATGGGGCCGGGAGTTGTTGGCGCGGGGATTGTGCATATCAATCTTTTTGCGGACCTGATTATCGCGTCATGGCTGGCGCCGGGGGCGATTTCCTATCTCTATTATGCAGACCGTTTAAACCAGTTGCCGCTTGGCCTGGTTGGGAT
>JANQIB010000073.1 GCA_028282385.1 Alphaproteobacteria bacterium | reverse complement strand
GCGCATTGCTTTATATACGCGCGGACGTTCCTGCAGGCGCAGGATGCTGATCGCATGTTCAGACAATACATCTTCATCAATTTGCAAAACTTCATCGCGTGGATATTTTTCAAGAATGTGACGCAGCGCTTTCCGGTCGTGTCCGCCCTCAACAAAGTCGCTATTGCTTAAAACATTTTGAACCTTCATGCGAAGATAAGGAATATCACTGACGCTGCGGGAATAGGTGACGGATGTGAACAACCCGATAAAGAGCATTTCTCCGGCAATATTTCCCTTTTTATCGAATGTTTTAACGGCAATGGCATCCAGCGGTACGCGCCGGTGTACAGTGGAGCGTTTATTGACCTTGGCAATGGTCAGGATATCCTGATCTTTGCGCTTTTTTTGCAAAGGTTGGGATAAAGAGTTTGAAGCCTCGTTCACATAAACCGGCTCTATTTCATCCTGTAAAAGCCCAAGGCTCGATCCCTTTACTGTTTCGCTGCGGAGTTTGTTTTTGACTGTTTTAAATCTGTATTCGCGAAAACCCAGCAGAGTGAAATTATTATCGTAAAGATATTCCAGGAACGCCTGATATTCTTCAATCAGGTGGTCACTGTAACTATGCGGTGCGCGGCTGAGTTCTTTTTGAGCCTCGCGCAGTTTTTGACGCATGGGACGCCAGTCCTGCGTGGCGTAATCGACATCTTCCAAAACACTGGCAATGCCCATCGCCATTTCTTCACATTGCGGCCCGGTCAGGGGATCGCGCAGGTGAATATGCAGGTGGGATTGCGGCCGGGCGCCGTCTTTGGGTTTTGTATGGATTTTCGGATTATCCTGCGGCCCCTCAAGATAAAGAACAGGGTGGGCTAGCATTTTTACGACCTGGTTTTGCCGCACAATTTCGGCCACAACGGAATCAATCAGGAACGGCATATCATCGCCGACAATATCGATAACGCTTGCGCCGATTGACCAGCCATCACTTTCCAGGGTCGGTGTTTTAACCTCGATATGGGCATCGCCGTTTTTACGTTTTTTTGACAATTCGAAATGCGTCCGGGCCGCGTGCGCCATGGTGATTGGATCAAGCTGTTCCAGATCTTCTGCCGGCACTGTTTCGAAGAACAAAGGTAAAAACTTCTTCAGGGCGCCAGAGCTCGGTTTGGGAAGAACTTTTAAGGCGCTGGCGATAAAATGATGAGGCATGAATTTAAAATAGTTTTTGAATAGATATGTTTAGCCTCCAAGGTATTCTGAAACGCGCAAACGAACAAGAGGGAGAAAGTGAAATTCTCCTCTTGCTTTGCCCTTAAAAATTTGTCTCACACTTTATTGCGTTGCAGCGTCCTTTTCTGCCGCCAGATCGAAAATGATCCTCTGGCCCTGTCCGCCCGCGCCCGGCATCGTTCCCTGATAGATCAGGGACGCGCCGGTCTTGAGCTGAACGATCAACAACGTCGGTCCGTCTCCTGTGCTTTCTGCAACATGGGAGAGCAGGAGTTTGGAGTCCGGGTAGCGCGTGCTGGCAGGCGCACGCCATTTGGCCTCCGGCAGTTCGATCAGCAGGATATTCTCTGCGCTGTCGAGATCTGCCTGATAGGATGTTTTTGCAGAAACATCCAAAACGATCCGGGTTTTATCCGGATGTTCTCCGACCCGCATATCGAAAACAGCAACCTCTCCCGCCGGCAGGGAAGGCGGTGGGGTTGATGTCGGGGCCGGAGTGGCGGGGGGTGCCTGACCCGTTATGGGAACAGGCGGATCGGATGCCGTATTCATTCGGGCACCCGGTTCCATCGCAGGTTCATCTGCAAGAGCTACGGGAGCAGATGAACCGGCGGCAGAAAGAGGGGTCGGCGCAGCTTGCGCGGGGGCAGGGGAAGGCGCAGGCCGCGGCGGCGGAGGTTCGTTATTCAGTAAGGTTTCAAGCTGTTTGATCAGGTTCTGGATGTCCGATTCTATGGCAATCAGCCGGATAATGGACGGCGCCATTTTATCGAAATCATTCCTGATTTCCTGAACGGCATTTTCCAGACGGCCCATCCTGAGATCCGGGTCCGAAAGCGTGTCGGCAAACAGGCTTTCATTGTTTAAACCCCGCGGGGGCTGGAGCGCCGGCAGGCCGTCCGGCGTTCGGGGCGCGCCGGTGGTTCCGATCGGGGCAGGACGGTTGTCAGAACCTGGCGGGCTTACAAGGGCGGGGATGCCTTCAGAGACGGGCGGG
>JANQIB010000068.1 GCA_028282385.1 Alphaproteobacteria bacterium | reverse complement strand
TGGACGGAATGCCGGCCTTGGCAGCAGAGCCGTAAAGAGACACTTCAATCTTTGCCCGTTCGGCCCGGACAACACGCTTCACTTCTTTTTCATCAACCTTTGTCTCAAATCCCTGGTCACCGCGCGCAACGACAAGCGTCTTAATCGGGCTCAGCGGGATTTGCATCTTGGCAAAATGAAGATTGCCATTATCTCCCGGCTTAAAATGCATATGGATATCCTGCCCGGCTTTCAGGCTGCGCGGATCAAATTCCTCTTTCATTGACGCCACAACTTTATTTGCCTCGCTGGCGCCAATCCCGGCCTTTTCCATGATCGATCCAAGCGCATCCCCCGGTTCGACCTTAACGATTTTATCTGTCGGGCCGCCTGCACTGCGCGTCATCGCCGAGACAAGCGAAAGCTGTCCGTATAAACTCCCATCCAGCATCGCTGCCAGAGAATTGTCCGGACCGACCTGGGATGGCATTTGCGCGCCCGATAAGTTAACACCGTTTATATGGGCCACGCTGGTAATCATGACCGGCACACCAACCAAAATGACCAAAACCGGCAACACAAGATAACGCAGGCGCATTTGCCCGGTCTTGGTATAAAAATAACGCTCTTTCAAAGAGAGAAGTTTGACGAGTGCCATACTAAGCGCCTCATAAAAATGCCCGGCCAGGCTGATAATCTTTTTTGTAATATCAGATCCCATCATAATTCAAAAACAGATCAGGCTTAAATAAAAAGGTATTGAGATATGGAGCGTACATGACGCTGATACAGATCATATCACAAAACCGGCTTGATTTTACCTGAAAATTTAAACCCTCTTTCTTATTATTGAAAACCCCTTGAAACCGCGCGCTATTTGCACGCACCGCCAATTGCATCATGCGCCCCGGATGATCCTTTTAAGCTGAACGTGTCCGTTGTCAACGTGCCGCGTCGTGATGTTCCTTTGATAACCATTTTTGACCCTTTACGAATGGCCTGCGCAATCCGGTTATCGGTTTCCGCATCCGGTGCCCAGGCTGATTCATCCTGTGTAAACAGGGCAAATTTCTTACCGTCAATCTCAAGCGTTGCCTCACTGCCCTCTTTATAAGGATAGCCTGTAATATAACTGAAAACGTTTTTAGACCCTTCCGCCGGGCGGTGCGTAATCAAAGCATAAATCTTGCCCCGGCGGGTATAATTGCCTTCTTCCTTGATTGGCTCGGACGCCATATAGCAAACCGTATTGCCGTTTTCCTTAAAGGTATAGGCCGTCCAGGCATCGTGCGTACTCAAATGGGTGGGTTCGGACGCGTGTGCCGACGCGCCAGCACCCCCGATCACCAGAATACAGGCGGCAATGGCAAAAAAACTGAATGGCTTCATTTTATTATCTTTCCTTCATTTATCTCAAAAGGGCATTTTGCTGCATTCGAATTTAAGCACTTTTACACAAAGCACAAGAGAGAATACCGCCAAAATACCCCGGATTTCTTCTGTGAATTCGAAATGATCCACAAAGTTCTCCGCATCCTGCGTACGAAAACAAAATGACAAAAATATGGTAAAAACAGGTTCCTGGCTTATTCGGCAGCTTCTTCAGCCGGAGCCTCTTCGGGCGGAGCGAAAGCAGCCTGCTCAGCCTCAATCTCTGCCGCAGAAGGTAAAGATGCCGGCGAATCGGCCATCGTCCGCATCCAGGCCAGCAAAGCGGCGCGGTCTTCAGGTTTCTTGATCCCGAGATAGTTCATTTTGGTGCCCGGCGCATATTTCTTGGGCTTCCAGAGAAAGTGATTAAGCTCGGCATACGTCCAGTCAGGACCGCCATGTTCGGTCAGCACGCCGGAATAAGCAAAACTAGGGGAATGGTGCTTGGCTTTGCCGACCGTATTCCAGAGGTTCGGACCGACCCCTTCTGGACCGCCTTTATCAAAACTGTGACAGGCCGCGCAGGCTTTGGAGAGTTTTTGCCCGCGCGCAACGTCCGCCTCGGCAATCATGGCTAAAACAGGATCAGGAAGTTTCGGCTTTTTGACGCCGCCGGTTGCCGCCTCGGCGACCTCAACGGCAAAAGCATTTGTTTCCAGCTCTTCCGGATGAACCATCTTTTTGGAAATAAAGCCCGATAAAGAGGCCACAATCCCGGCCACCAAAAGGGCCGCTAAAATTTTGTTGAATTCCATTCCACCCATGAATTTTGCTCCGCTATATCAAATCCCTTGGTAAGCCGTTTGAGACAGACATGCCGTCAATGACTTGTCTTTTTATACGTTTTTCGACTATATCAATATCAATGAGAGCTTGTCGATAGTCAAAGAAAAGCTTTCACGGGAGAATATTTATCCCGCTTTTGGACAACATAGAAATGACATCGGTCAAACCGGCAGGAATAAAGTAATATGGATAACGTAATCGCATTTCAGGGGTTCCCGGGCGCATACTCAGATATGGCATGCCGGGCTGTGTATCAGGGCTGGACAACACTGCCCTGCGAAACTTTTGATGATGCTTTTTCGGCGCTCAAAGATAAAAAAGCAGCGCTGGCCATGATCCCGGTCGATAACACACTGGCCGGACGCGTGGCCGATGTGCACCGGCTTTTACCGCATAGTGATGTTTCGATTATCGGGGAACATTTTCAGCCGATCCAGCATGCCCTTATGGGCGTCAAAGGCGCCTCTATTGATGATTTACAGCATGTGCACAGCCACATTCATGCCCTGCCACAATGCCGCAACGTTATTACCGAGCTTGGGCTGAAATCACATGTTCATGCGGATACGGCAGGCGCCGCGCAGGATATCGCGGAAAAAGGTGATAAGGCCCATGGCGCTATTGCCTCATCACTGGCCGCAGAAATATATGGTCTCGAAATCTTACGGGATGACGTTCAGGATGCCGATCATAATACCACGCGCTTTTTAATCCTCTCCCGTGAGGCGCAGGTCCCTGCTTATGACGAAAATGAAACTTACATGACCAGCTTTTTCTTCTCCGTCCGCAACATTCCCGCCTCTTTGTATAAAGGGCTTGGCGGCTTTGCGACAAACGGGGTGAACATGGTGAAACTGGAATCCTATGTTGATAAGAACTTCCAGGCCGCGCAGTTTTACGCCGATGTAATTGGCCATCCTGAAGAACGTCCTTTGCAACTGGCAATGGAAGAGCTTGGCTTTTTTGCCGGGGATGTCTCCATCATGGGAACCTACAAAGCCCACCCGTTTCGCAGTAGAGAAGCCAGCAGCAAGTAGGGAGATGAAAGTATGGCAAAAGGTTACGAAGAACTGGATGTCTATAAACGCGCTTTTACCCTTGCTGTTGAAATTCACAAATTTTCACTTACCTTACCCCAAATAGAACAATACGCATTGGCTGATCAAATGCGCCGAGCCAGTAAATCCATTTGCGCCAATATTGCAGAAGGATCGGCAAAACAACACTTTTCTAATGCAGAATTTACGAGGTTTTTAAACATAGCTCTTGGATCCAGCGAAGAAATGCGGGAATGGCTAAAATTCTGTAATGCCTTAGATTATATAGATCAAAACAAAGGGCAGAATTGGGCAAAAGAATATGATGAAATTTCTAAAATGATTTATGGTCTGGCCAGGCATATAAAATCTAAAAACTCGTCATAAGCACTAGCCACTCCCTACTAGCCTCTAGCCTCTACTTGTGCTAGGGTGCGCAACATAGAAGTAAAAATAAACGATTGGACTTAAATTCATGCCTTCTCACGCCGAACTTGCTGCCAAACTGCTTCGTGATGCAGCCACGTTTTTCAAAACAATCGCCGAGCAAAATCCACCGCTGAAAGAGCAGATGGATGAAAACGCGTCTGTGTTTGAACAGGTTGCCGATCTTGTTGAAGGTGATCCAAACGGCGTGATTGAAGAAGATCAGTAACACTACTTTTCACTAGAGCTAACAGCGTTTTATGCCGGGCAGGCGCAAGGAGCGAAATGTAGAAAACCTACATGAGCGACGAAGTAACGCACCCGGAATAAAACGATGGGCGCTCTAGAGTGCGCCGCTATAAATCAGGCCAAGCAATGTCAGGCCGAGAATAATCCGGTAGACCGCAAAAGGCGTAAAAGACCGGTTTTCCAGCCACTTCATCATCAAGGCAATCGCCCCGTACCCGGCGGCAAAAGCCAGCACAGCTGCAATCAAAGCATCAAGGCTAAGCGCTAAATTGCCGCTGCGGGCGAGATCAATCCCGGATAAAGTTCCGGCGCCGGCAATGGCGACAATCGCTAGTAACAGAGAAAAATGCGCCGCCTCCTTTCGGCTATATCCTAAAAACAGCGCCGCCGTCATCGTAATACCCGACCGGCTCGTACCCGGAACGAGCGCCAATGCTTGCGCCAAACCAATTAAAATGGAATCTTTCAGGCTCAGCTCTTCTATGGTTTTGCTGCCGGTAAAATACTTATCTGCAATCCAGAGAACGATCCCCAAGATCAATGTCATCCACGCCATAACGCTGAGCAGGCAAACAAAAGAGGGCTGGAGTTTAAACAGGATAAAACCAACCCCGACCGCTGGCAGGGACGCGACAAAAAGATGCATGACCAGTTTTTGTCCAAGGCTGCCGGGTTTTAAAAAACCGCAAAGCATCTCCATCACATCGTCGCGATAATAGAGCAGAACGGACGCCAGCGTTCCAACATGAACTGCGACATCGATCATGCGGTTTTCACTCCAGCACAAATCAACGCTCTGCCCGTTCAATAAAGTATGTGTCAGAACCAGGTGCCCGCTGGAGCTAACCGGTAAAAATTCCGTCACACCCTGAACAAGTGCAAGAATAACCAGGGAGAGAAAAGGCATCAGCAACCTTTTGAAATGATTAAAACTGCGCTAAGTTAAACAGGAAAAGGAGAGTGGTGCAATGGCAACTCTTATTGGCATTGGTGGATTTATCTGCGGTTTTGCGCTCGGCCTTTTAATTTCAGGGTATATGCTTCGCCCGCGCAGTAAAGCCGAACTGACTGAAAACAAGTCCCTGCGCTGGACGTACGGGCTTGGCGTCTGGGTTTTGGGCGGACTTGGCGCATGGGGCGCCCTTGAAATGTATAAGACCTACTTTGCGCCCTGATGAAATTGAAGTAAGGTGAATTTAATCCCGACAAGAACGCAGACAAAAAGGACAAAAACCATGTGCTTTAAAAATACCGAGACTGAATATGGATTACTTTCAAAAGGTTTTCACTGGGTGATTGCCCTGATTATTTTTGCCCTTTGTCTTGCCGGTCTGGCTATGACCGAGATGGAAAACAGCCCTGATAAATTCAGGCTTTACGGCCTTCATAAATCATTCGGTATTCTGGTTCTGATCCTGGTTGCGTTGCGATTAAGCTGGCGTTTTTATTCGCCGCCGCCAAACGCACCGGATCACCACGCAGGCTGGGAAAAAGGATTGGCAAAAGCAACGCACCTGTTTTTGTATTTCGCGATGTTTGCCATCCCGCTCTCTGGCTGGATCATGTCGTCGGCCGGTGGACATCCTGTTTCTCTCTTCGGCCTGGAGCTGCCGCCGCTGGTTGAAAAAGATAATCCGATCGGTAAAACAGCCCATCAAATGCATACAATTTTAGGGCTTGGCATTATTGTTCTCATTGCCCTCCATGCCGCCGGCGCGTTTAAACATCATTTCATCGATAAAGATGACACGCTGTTTCGTATGACATTTGCAAAAAAACAGATCGTGGCTTTTGTCCTTGCTGCTATGACAGGGGCCTTCTTACTCCTCGCCGGCTATCTGTTCCTGACGCCCGGAAGTGAAGAAAAACCTGAAAGCGAACAAGTCCTTCTTGAAACAGGTGAAAGTAAATCTGATCCGGCATAACCGGAAGACTTGCCCGGCTGCATTTTTGCGGTAATTAAAGGCTATGAAAAGTGACTTTCTTACGATAAGTTATTGGGACTATTGTTGTTTAATTTTGTTTTCACAGCAGGCGGCACCTTTAGCCCCGGACCTGATCCGGGGGACGACGAGTAGATGACCTACTTTAGGAGCGCAGCAACGCACTGTAAAAACAAAAGGAAATAACAATATGCGAACGCTTTATCACCTTTGGTTGCACCCATTTTCACGCAAAGTCCGCATTGTGCTGAATGAGAAAAAGCTGGATTGTGACCTGCAAATCGAGAAAATCTGGGAGCGCCGCACTGAATTCCTGGCCATGAACCCGGCCGGAGATGTTCCCGTCCTGGTTGAACCGGACGGCACACGCCTCGCCAATTCCCAGGTGATCTGCGAATATCTTGAAGAAGTTTACCCGGATGTTGACCTGCTCGGGAAAGACCCGGTCCAGCGCGCAGAAACACGCCGCCTGGTCAGCTGGTTTGATGTAAAATTTAACCGCGAGGTTTCCGACAACCTGCTCGGCGAAAAACTGATGAAACGGTTTTTAAAGCTGGGAGAACCACACGGCCCGTCCATCCGCGCCGGTCATGCCAATATTCATTACCACATGGATTATATCGGCTTTCTGACCGACAAGCGCAAATGGCTGGCCGGAGAAGAATTTTCACTGGCTGATATTGCGGCGGCGGCGCATCTTTCGGCGATTGATTATATTGGTGATGTGCCCTGGGAAGAACACCAGGCCGCCCATGACTGGTATGCACGGGTGAAGTCACGCCCGAGTTTCAAACCTCTGCTGGAAGACCGTATTCCGGGTTTTTCTCCGGCAGAACATTATGAGGATGTGGATTTTTAAGGGTCATCGGGCACGCCCGCATGAAATAAAAAATAAAAACGTTACGGGTATAGATGTCTGCACACATGCAAGATAAAAGCAAAAGGCTGTTTTGTTTCGGCTATGGGTATAGCTGCGACTATCTCGGCTTTGAATTGCAGCGCCTTGGCGGCTGGACGCTTGGCGGCACGACCCGCGACCCGGAAAAACGGCGCGGTCTTCTGGCCCGCCGGATCAGAACCCATATCTTTGATTATAATTATCCGCTAGCCGATGCCGAAAATATTTTACGCGAAGCCACACATCTTTTGATT
>JANQIB010000008.1 GCA_028282385.1 Alphaproteobacteria bacterium | reverse complement strand
ACTTTACACCATGCCTTGTCTCTTGGTGCCGGCACGCAGATTTATAACTATGCCGATAAACCTGATTTCGATATGCAAGAATTGACGGATATTCTCTATACCAAGCTTGGCCTGTCTAAACCGGCTTATCATCTTCCTTATATGTGTGGTCTGGGCGCCGGTTATGCTTTTGACGGGCTGGCCCGGATCACGGGACGGCGCTTTCCGATCAGTGCAGTGCGCGTCCAAAAATTCTGCGCCGATACGACCTGCGCGGCGGAAAAACTAAAAGAGACAGGTTTTACACCGGACTTTACCCTGGAAGACGGGTTAACCCGCATGATCGTCCATGATTTTGCAAATTTGAAACCACAGGAAAAAAAATGCGGCATGAGCAATGCGCCTGTAAAATTTTTGATGGTGCTGAATGATCTGGACTGGTTCTGGTCGCACCGCCTGCCGCTGGCGCGCGGCATTATGGATCGCGGCTGGGATTTACATCTGGCCTGCGCCCGCGCGGGCGAGAATGAACGCCTGAAAGACATGAATGTCACCGGTCATGATTTGCCAGATCACCAGGATGGGCAGGTTAATCCGTTTGTGATCCCGATGCGCCTGATTGAACTTGCCAAAGTGATTTACCGCGAAAAGCCCGATCTTATTCATGCCATTACGCTGCGCTATGTGCTCTATACCGGCTTTGTCTGCCGGCTGATGATGACCGGGCCGGTTGTTTTTACCGTGGCCGGGCTGGGTCTTCTTTTTTCTTCTCGCTCATGGAAGATGCGGATTTTGCGCTTTGCGCTCTGGCCGCTTTTGAAGTTTGTTTTCTGGGGCAAAAACCGCCATGTCATCTTCCAAAATCCTGATGATCTGGCGATGCTGGTAAAGTTTAAAATCATTGACGAAGATCAGGCCACGCTGATCCGCGGCTCCGGCGTCGATCTTCAGGAATTTTCTTATACGCCCGAACAGCCGGCCTTAAAGCTGCGTGTTTTGTTTTCCTCCCGCCTGATTAAAGACAAGGGGATTTATGAGTTTGTTCAGGTTGCTAAGCACCTAAAACAAAAAGGCGCGGCGGCGGAATTTGTTGTGGCCGGGAAAACCTATCCTGGCAATCCCGGATCCATTGCGCAGGAGGTTATTGAAGACTGGCATGCCCGCGGGATCGTCAACTGGCTGGGGCAGGTGGAGAATATGCCGGACATCCTGACCAGCAGCGCGATTGTCGTGCTGCCCTCTTATTACGGCGAAGGTGTGCCGAAGATTCTGCTCGAAGCTGCAGCGACCGGACGGCCGATTATCACCTGTGATATGCCCGGGTGCCGCGAGGCTGTCGTCGATGAAGTGACCGGGTTTTTAGTGCCGCCGCGCGATGCCCATACGCTGTCTGATGCAGTGGAATATCTGCTGGATAATAAATCGGTGCGCGATCAGATGGGCAAGGCCGGTCGCCAGCATGTTGAAAGCGATTTTGAAGTCGGCGCCGTGGTCGACAAAACACTTGGCGTTTATGACGGCGCGTTGGCGGGCGAGGTATGATGGTGAAAAATCAAAAACTGATCCTTCTGGAAATGAATGAGGTGAATTTTGATTTTGTCCGCCGTTATGCCGATCAGGGATTTTTACCGGGTTTCAAAAAGCTTTTAGAAAACGCCGATTTAATTTCAACGATATCCGAAAAAGAAGGCCATGAATTTGAACCCTGGATCCAGTGGATGTCGATTCATACCGGCAAGTCTCTGGCAGAGCACCGTGTCTTTCGTTTGGGCGATGTTATTGATTATAATGACAGGCAAATCTGGGAATATCTTGAGCAAAAATACAGTTTAAAAACCGGGGCAGTTTCCCCGATGAATGCGGATAATCGCTGCGCGGCGCCGGCCTTTTTTATACCCGATCCGTGGACGGGCACGCGGCCGAGCGGCAGTCTTTTCCTGCGTCTTTTATCCCGCGCGGTGGCGGACGGGGTCAATAAAAATGCAACCGGTGGAATGAAACTGATCAGTTACTTTTTGATCGCAATTGCTTTAATGCGCTACTCCCTGCCGCGGCGGAAAGGGGAAACAGTCATTCAGGTTTTAAAAGCGCTGCGTTCATCCTATCAACGTGCAATCTTACTGGATCATTTACTGACCGATATTTTTTGTACGCTCTGGATGCAAAGCCGGCCCGATTTTTCTTCCCTGTTTTTAAATGGCTGTGCGCATTTACAGCATCACTACCTTTTTAACTCACCGCATTATGACGGCCCGCATCAAAACCCGAACTGGTATATGCCGGCCGGGCGTGACCCGGTCCTCAAAGGTTTTCGGGCGTATGATAAAATTTTAACCCAGATCATGGAGTTGCCGGAGCGCCCGCGCGTCATCATCGCAACCGGGCTTCACCAGACGCCTGTGGATCAGCCCGTTTATTACTGGCGGCTCAAAAATCACAGCGATTTCCTGCATAAAATCAACGCACCGCATCAGGAGGTCCGGGCGCGGATGTCACGCGATTTCCTGGTTTGCTGCGCAAATGAAAAAGACGCGGCGCAAACGCAGCAGGTTTTAAAACGCTGCATCGATCAAAAAGGGGAAGCCATTTTTGGAGATATCGATAATCGCGGCACAAGTATTTTTGCCTCGCTGATTTATCCGCATGATATCGGTGAAGGCTTTCTCCTGAAAGCTGGCAATAAAACTATTCGTGATTTTGAAACGATGGTTGGTTTTGTGGCTATCAAAAATGCCGAACATAACGGTGCAGGTTATATTTTAGATAGTGAAAACCGTATTCCTTCAGATAGACCGCTGCCGGTCACGGACATTTTCGGATTGATCGAAGATCATTTCAGCCAAACAAAAACCGCTTCTGATCATCTGTCCGAAGCGGCGTAAGATTTCTTCAAATTGAAATGGCCTGCCATGCGAAGCTTTTTAAGCCCGTGCTTCGCCCTACGGGCTACGCAGGGCATGCTTCTCTCTAAGTTCGCTTCGCTCACTAAGGTGCGAAGCATGGAGCAGGTGACGAGATTCGAACTCGCGACCCCAACCTTGGCAAGGTTGTGCTCTACCCCTGAGCTACACCTGCATCCGTTTTGAGATGTGCAGATATACCGCCCGCAGGCGA
>JANQIB010000126.1 GCA_028282385.1 Alphaproteobacteria bacterium | reverse complement strand
CGCTTCTGAAGCCGGGGCAAAGAAGGCCGTCATCCTTCCCGTGAGCGCGCCGTTCCATTGTTCCCTGATGGCGCCGGCGGCGCAGACCATGTCTTATGCGCTGGCGGATACGAATATTCGTCCGCCTTGTGTGCCGGTTGTCTGTAATGTAACGGCCAAAGGCGAAAGCGAGCCTGCTGATATCCGCCGTCTTCTGGTTGATCAGATTACCGGCATGGTGCGCTGGCGCGAATCCGTGCTCTGGATGAAGGATCAGGGCGTTACAGACATGATTGAACTTGGCAGCGGGAAAGTGCTCTCCGGCCTCGTCAAACGGATCGACAAAGAGATTACCACTTCCTCTGTCGGCAGTCCCGAACAGGTTGAAGAGTTGATTAAAAAATTTCAGAGCCAATAATAAATTGACTTTATACCATATATTCTGTAATTCTTTTTGTTATGAGTGTTCAGACATTTCTTATTTTTGCTGATATTCTTCGTTGTGTTTTCGCACGACGCGCCTAGGCGCATTATATTTTTTTACCCAAAAACTAATTGTTGATTAAGCTAACTGTCTCATTGAGGCGGTCAGCGTTTATTTAACCTTATCTTTAAAATTTAAGATGGGAGAGAAGTTGTGTTGTCTAAAATAACATCGTCTAATTTAAAAAAAGAAAAAGTATATTTATTTTACGAACAAAAATTTATTCGTAGTAAAAAGCCATATGAGGCAGGCCTGAAATTTATTTTTAGCCAGGCGGCTATTGGAGTTAGAAGTAGTGAGTCATTTTTAATGGCTGCTATTTGTTCATTTTTACTAACTGATCCAGCTATTCTTGCAAATAAAAACAAGTATAGACGCTACATAAATTATGCTGAAGAGGCGGTGACTTTATTTAGTGAATTAGAACAAGCAAAAAATTTTCTAAAAAACACAACCCGAGAAACCCCATTATATTGGCCATGGTTTGAGAGCGCCCCCTCTTTTGCTGAAAGACAAAATATAGTCAGACGGGCAATGGAATACATTCAGGCTGATATTGAAAAAGTTGGATTGGAAGGTTTTTTGGAATCACAGAAAACGTATATGGAAAGAGATAGCAGAATGCATGAAACAAGGGCGGGTCTGATCACCATCCCTCCAAACTATGTAAAAGAAAGAGCTGTCGCAAGGGGGCTCTACGGCTATGAAGTAACAAAGAAATAAAAGATATTCTGCGTTATCTGTGCCTTTGTGGCAAAATCTTCCTCGATGTTATATGAATTTATTCATATAACATAGAATGGTTATTTTCTGCACTGTCATGCCTGTACAAGGTGGTTGTCATTTCTAACCACTCCCCTTAGTCTCGAACGCGCAATTTAATTCAAGGAGACAAACATGTTCAATCTAACAGGTAAAACGGCTTTGGTCACAGGCGCGACGGGCGGCATTGGCGGCGCCATTGCCAAGGCGCTACATGCGCAAGGGGCGACTGTTGGTATTTCCGGGCGTAATGAGGAGAAGTTGGGAGTTTTGAGTAAGGAGTTGGGAGAACGGGTTCACGTACTTCCAGCAGATCTTTCCAAAGATGGCGCGGCAGGTGAACTTGTAAAGGCCGCAGACGAAGTGATGGGCCAGATCGATATTCTCGTCAATAATGCGGGACTGACACGCGACAATCTTTCTATGCGCCTGAAAGACGAAGACTGGGATGAGGTGATTGCGGTGAATATGAGTGCGACCTTTAAACTTGCCCAAGCCGTGCAGCGCGGCATGATGAAGCGCCGTCATGGCCGCATCATTAATGTTGCCTCTGTGGTTGGTGTGACGGGTAATCCGGGCCAGTGCAACTATGTCGCCTCCAAGGCCGGGATGATCGGCTGGAGCAAATCCATGGCCGCCGAACTGGCCTCGCGCGGCATTACCGTGAACTGCATTGCGCCGGGCTTTATTGCGACCGCCATGACGGAGGCGCTGACTGATGATCAGAAAGACAAAATCAATTCCACCATTCCAGCGGGCAAGATGGGAAGTTCTGAAGATATTGCAGCGGCCGCTGCCTTTTTGGCCTCTGACGAGGCCGGTTATATCACAGGGTCAACCACCCATGTGAATGGCGGCATGGCGATGATCTAGATGTTAGAAGATTGGATGTTAGATGTTGGAAGAGTTTGGTGCATAAGCCATGAACGATTCTAATCTTCAACATCCATCATCCAATTTCCAATATCCAAATCTCATCATCTTTGATTGTGACGGGACGCTGGTTGACAGCGAAGAATTGAATAACCTCGCTTTCATGAAAGTTTTACATGCGCTGGGTCTCACTCAATATTCTCGTGAATACTGCCTGACTCATTTTACCGGGCTGACCGTGTCAAACATTCTTTTAAAAATTCAGATGGAAACAGGTTTTGTATTTCCGGACGATACTGTACCGCGCTATATCCGCAATGTGCAGGAGATGCAGCAGACGGACTTAAGATCAATTCCTTATGCAACAGACCTTGTTGAAAAAGCATCAGCTGGATTTAAAGTTTGTGTCGGCTCAAATGGAGAGCGTACAAATGTTATCAACTCTTTGAAACTTTGCGGGTTGGATCGATTTTTTACGGAAGAAAATATTTTTACAAAAATTCAGGTCTCAAACGGCAAACCCGCGCCCGACCTGTTTCTTTATGCCGCAGAACAAATGGGCATGATCGATCCGGCGCGCTGCCTGGTGATTGAAGACAGCGAGTCCGGTGTTACTGCCGGCGTTGCGGCGGGTATGACAGTCTGGGGATTTACAGGTGTTTCTCACGATAAAGAAAATATTCGTGAAAGGCTTAAAAAAGCCGGCGCCGTTCAGATCTATGATGATCTTATCCACATTGGGGATGCCTTAGGGCTTTGATATTTCAGTAAAAAAACGGTATTTTTATCAAAATAAAATAAAGGGGTTGCAATCGCTTCGTGGATGCGTAAAGTCCCGCACATTGAAGTTTTAAGTTTAATTAACAAGGTAAGGGGAAAGCGATGAGCGACATTGCAGACCGCGTAGCAAAAATAGTTGTTGAGCATCTGGGTGTGGATGCAGATAAAGTCGTCGAGGGTGCAAGCTTTATCGATGATCTTGGCGCTGATTCACTGGATACAGTTGAATTGGTTATGGCTTTTGAAGAAGAATTCAAAGTCGAAATTCCGGACGATGCGGCGGAAAAAATCCAGACAGTCGGTGATGCTGTAAATTTCATTAAAGAAAACGCAGCAGAATAAAAATAAACTGACACTGGTTATTCAGTAATTAAGGAATGGCGGTACTCGTTGTGGGGCCGCCTTCTTTACATTGGAAGGAGCAAGGCCTAAAATCCGTTAGATTTTGACAAGGAGTAAAAGGACGATGAGACGCGTTGTTGTAACAGGACTTGGCATGGTATCCCCGCTGGGTGTCGGTGTGGATCACAACTGGGCGCGCCTGACAAAAGGCGAAAGCGGTATTGAGAAAATTACCGAGTTTGATGCCTCTGATATTTCCTCGCAAATTGCCGGCCATGTGCCCAAGACGGATGACCCTGATCCGAAAGACGGGGCGTTTAACGCCGACCTGTTTGTTGAACCGAAAGAACAGCGCAAGATGGATAAGTTTATTCATTTTGCAATGGCCGCGGCGGCCGAAGCGATGGCCGATTCCGGTTATGTTGCAGATACAACCGAAAAAGCTGAACGCAGCGGCGTTCTGATCGGTTCTGGCATTGGTGGTCTGGGCACGATGTACGAAACCTCGATCATTTTGCATGAAAAAGGACCGCGCCGGATTTCTCCTTTTGCCAACCCGGCGATGCTGATTAACCTCGCCTCCGGTCATGTCTCGATCAAATACGGATTTAAGGGCCCGAACCATTCCGTGGTCACGGCTTGTGCGACAGGTTCTCATGCGATTGGTGATAGTGCGCGTCTGATTGCGCTGGGTGATGCAGATGTGATGATTGCCGGCGGGGCGGAAGCAGCTGCCGGGCGTTTGGGCGTGGCGAGCTTTGCGGCCGTACGCGCTCTTTCTACCGGGTATAATGACCGTCCGCAGGAAGCCTCCCGTCCGTTTGATGAAGGGCGTGACGGGTTTGTCATTGCCGAAGGCTCCGGCGTTGTGATTTTGGAAGAATATGAACATGCCAGGGCGCGCGGGGCAAAAATTTATGGTGAGATTATCGGTTACGGCCTGTCCGGGGACGCCTATCACATGACCTCCCCGGCGGAAGACGGGGATGGTGGTTACCGCGCGATGAAAGCCGCCCTGGAACGGGCAGGTGTTAATCCTGAGGAGATTGACTATATCAACGCGCACGGCACCTCGACGCCCGTTGGCGACGGCATTGAATGCACGGCGGTTAAGCGTCTTTTTGGCAGTTCGATAGAGAATATCTCTATGTCCTCTACCAAATCGGCGGTCGGACATTTGCTTGGCGCAGCGGGAGCGATTGAAGCGATCTATTCGATCAAGACAATGGAAACGGGCATTCTTCCGCCAACACTAAATCTTGAAAATATATCGGAGCCCTGTCAGGGCATTGACCTTGTGCCGAAAACCGCAAAAGAAAAGACGGTCAAAACAGCGCTCTCCAATTCTTTTGGATTTGGCGGCACGAATGCGTCTTTGGTGATGCGCAGCGTTTAACATTCATGACAACCCGTTCAAATCCGTTTCTCGCTTTTTTATCTTTGATCCTGCTGGGTCTTGCGGGCGTTGCGGCTCTTGGCGGTTACGGTGTCTATACCTACCTGAAACCGGGGCCTTTATCGGATACAAAACTTGTTTTGATTGACCGCGGCATGGGGGTGAGTGCGATTGCGGCCAGGCTTGAAAGTGAAGGCGTGATTTCACAGGCGCTGCTCTTTAAAGGGGCGGCCTATCTCACGCCGATGGGGAATTCCCTGAAGGCCGGGGAATATGAATTTCCCGCCCGCGCGCCGATGGCGTCGGTGATGAAGCAAATCCATGACGGGGATGTCTATGACCGGCGCATTACGGTACGTGAAGGTCTGACGAGCTGGGAAGTGGTGCAGCTCATCAATGCGAGTGAAGATCTTGCCGGGGACCCGGTCACGGACATTCCGGCGGAAGGAACTCTTTTGCCGGAAACTTATACCTTCATCACGGGTGATACGAAGCAAAAGAAAATTGAGTTAATGCGCGAGGCGATGACCAAAACGCTGGATGAGCTTTGGGAAAAGCGGAGTGGTGATCTGCCCATTCAAACAAAAGAAGAAGCCCTGATCCTGGCCTCGATCATTGAAAAGGAAACAGGTAAACCGGACGAACGTTTTCGCGTTGCGGGCGTGTTTGTCAACCGCTTAAACCGGGGTATGCCGCTGCAAACTGATCCGACGGTCATTTACGCGATTACAAAAGGCCAACATAAAAATGAAGGCAAAGGACCGTTAGGCCGGCGTCTTTTAAGAAAAGACCTACAGATTGATAACCCTTATAATACGTACAAATATCCGGGCCTGCCGCCGGGACCGATTGCCAATCCGGGCCGGGCATCCATCGAAGCGGCGCTCAATCCGGAAACGCATGACTATGTGTATTTTGTTGCGGACGGGACCGGCGGGCATATTTTTGGAAAGACGCTGGCCGAACATAACCGCAATGTCCGCGAATGGCGTAAAATCCGCCGTTCACAGTAGGGAGCCAAGAGTAGGAAGTAGGGAGAGGCAAAAAACTTTTTCTTCTTACTTACAGCTCCCTACTCCCTACTCATTTCCACCAGGCTGGAATTTTCCCTTGTAGCGGATCGTGGCAGTAAAATCACTGTCGTCACCATTATATTGTTTATAAGGGTAGGCAACAAAAATACTGTCACCCTTACTGCCGCCTCTGTTGTAATCACAATTTTCCCAGGCATAGCTGTATTTTTTACAGTTTCGTATGAGATTGCCTTGCCTGTTATAGGCGCCACGTGAATCTTGCCCCGGCGCAATCAGGGCATAAATAACTCCGCCGGGTGGATCAGTCACGCTTTCATCTTCAACAAGATCTTCGAGATCACTGCCATAGAGCTCAAGACTGTCTTTTCCTGCATCATCTGAATCAACAGGTACTTTCAACTCATGGTCATCGATAATGTAAATCGACCCCGGATCGTCACCGCTTGTAAGCCAGTAATTTGTCGATGTTGCTTCTGTGCTGATGGCATAAACAATCCTGTGGCCCCAGCCATCCAGCATGTATTTGTCGTGAATACCGAGTGTGCGGGTTGGGACAGCGCCAATGCGGACTTTATTCGAACCTTCCCGGCCATCCTGACGCCATGTTCCTTCAAAGGAAAAACCCGGAAATCCGTCACATGTATTTGTGAATGTCAGGTATCCAATTTCTTTTGCAAAATCAACGCTGTCCGCACTGTCATCGGGGGGATCGGTCAGGCTGGCTGCGCAGGGAAAGCGTCCATTTTTTTCAAAAAAATCCATCAGGGCGGTTTCAATAACATCAAGATGATCGCGCGTTACATCCTCGGCCATGCGGAATCTGTAAAGCTCATAAAGATTGAAACTGCCGCCGAGAATAATACCCAGCGCAATGAGGAAAATCGACAGGTTGATCAGTGTGACGCCGCGCTGACTTTGGCGGTGTTTTTTGGGGATCAGTCTGATGGAAAAGCGGCGCGGCATGAATAAAGCTGTTAAACTCCTCTAAGAATGAGAGTTTATCACGAAATCGCAAAAAACGAAGACGGCTTCACCCTGATTGAAATGGCCATTGTGATCACGATTGTCGGGATCATGATTGCAGGCTTTACCACTGGCTTTGTCCTGTATCTCGACCAGGCCAAGACCAATGTCACGGATGAGCGGATTGAAAAGATCCGGGAAGCAGTGAATATTTACCTGGAAATAAACGGCAAACTGCCATGCGTTGCGCGCCTGTCCAATCAAATCGATGCGGGTGGCTTTGGGAAAGAAATCAAAAGCGGAGATTGCTCGGATAGCGGCGTTCCGAATGGAACATTTCAGGACACAACATTTAGCGTTCGCATCGGCGCGGTTCCGGTGCGCAGCCTGAATATTCCGGATGAATATATGTTTGACGGTTGGGGCAACAGATTTCTTTATGCGGTTCAGGAACAGCTTGCCACGGATGGGCAATATGACGGGATCGGTCAAATCACCGTTGTTGATAGTGCGTCCAATATTGTTACCAATTCTGCGCATTTTGTTATTTTAAGTGTCGGGGAAGACGGTGCCGGTGGCTATAACAAAAACGGTAAAAGGGTCGGGCCCTGTGCAGATGATACTAAACTAGACGGTGAAAACTGCGATGAAGATGGCCGTTTTCGCTCAACATTGTTATTTGCGGATACGGATGCGAATACCCATTTTGACGATATTATCTATTATCAAAGCCAGACAAGTCCAAATGAGCCAATTCCCGCAGGGGCGGTGATGGCCTTTCAGCTAAATGCCTGCCCGGACGGGTGGAGAGAATTCGGCCGGGCGCGCGGGCGGTTTATTATCGGGTCCGGGAATTTTGATAATGAAAACTATACTTATAATGGCCGAAACTGGAGCAGCGGGGCGCGGACTTATGTGATGAATAACAGGGGCGGTTATGCGAACTGGTTACAGGGCGAAGATGAGATTGCCGAGCATAGCCATACAGTCCCGATCCTATCCAGATCAGGATATAGTACTTTGCTAGGTGGCAGGGATGCGGCAGATACCGATAGTAGTGCTGCGATGGATACGAGTATTGAAGGCGGGACAACGCCAATGGAAAATATCCCGCCCTATCTGGCTTTGCTCTATTGCATTAAAGAATAATTATTCGCCGCTCTCTTCATCACGCCTGTCGGCGGCATGACGGACAACCTGCATACTGCTTTGCCCCATCCCGCCGGGCACAATGCTCTGGATGATATTAGCTTCTGCCTTGGCATGCCTGTTCTTTTCCAAAAGCTGATGACGTAAAAGCTCCGGCACAAATTCCAAAGCGCGCGGATTCATGCCACGCAGGACGCTGCCAACCATATCCTCATCGCCCAGATCAGCGCGGTGAACCGGCTGGGCGGCGCTGCAGCGCTTCATAAATTGTTCAAAGCGCGTCATCGACCGGCGCGGCGCAAAGCCGTCACTATTGTCCGCAAATGCGCTGCCATACGGATCATTCAGATAATAAAGCGGGATTTCCAGGCTCAGGCCGATCCGGCCATCTTTCAGCGCGCCGACATAAATTTTCTGCGTCAGCAGGATCAGGTCATTATGGGAGTCTTCAACTCCGATATTCAGATGCAGCGGATCGGTGGCGCCGCCTGCAATTTCTAGGGTCAGGTCGCGGGTCTGGGCGTCATAAATCGCGCCTGCCGGCGCATGCAAAGGCAGGCGGTCAAAAAGAAGACCGGCTTCACCATGGGGATTGAGGAATAAATCAATATTCACAGGATTATGACTCATAAATCTTTTCTCAGCTGTCAGAATAGTTTAACAAAGCTCTGTGCCGAACACAAAAATAAGATAGAGTAAAAACCATGAAGATTGCAATTACGGGCGGATCGGGCTTTATCGGGCGCAGGCTGGCCGCGCTTTTGGAAAAAGACGGCCATGAATGTGTGATCCTTGATACGCTGGCGTTAAATCCTGTCGATATTGAAAATCCGCAGGCGGTGATTGAAGCAACGCGGGGCTGTGAAGCGATCTATCATCTGGCGGCTGCCCACCGCGATGATATCTTTCCGCGCTCGCGCTATTATGATGTGAATGTGGGCGGCACGGAAAATATCATTCACGCGGCGGTTAAAAACGACATTAACAAAATTATTTTCACCAGCACCTTTGCAGTTTACGGGCTGAATACGGGCATGCCGGATGAAAACTCAAAGCCTGCGCCGTTTAATGATTACGGGCAAAGCAAGCTGGATGCGGAAGGTCGCCTGAAAGATTGGGCCGCCGATGATCGCGAACGCAGCGCTGTGATTGTCCGCCCGGTTGTTGTCTTTGGCGAAGGCAATCGCGGGAATGTCCACACGCTCATTGATCAGATTTCACGCGGGCGCTTTGTTATGGTTGGTTCCGGGCGCAATAAAAAATCAATGGCCTATGTTGGAAATGTTGCGGG
>JANQIB010000152.1 GCA_028282385.1 Alphaproteobacteria bacterium | reverse complement strand
TGGGCGAGTTTTTTACGGATCGTGGGGGAGATCATCACTGTGAAGTCACTTTTCCAGTCTGCGCCGAAATTCAGGTAAAGCTTGTTGCGGACCGCGGCGGCCTTATGGACGCGCCCTTCAATGACGGCAACATGGCCGATAATTTTCTCTGCCTGCTCCGGTGTGAAGACAGGGGCGCTCTGCGCGGCCCAGAGTGCGGTTTTTGAGGCGATGGCTTGTTCTTCGAGGGTGAATAATGCATCCGCCATTTCAGGGTTGTTGTCTGTTGGAAAAGCCCGGGCAAGGCCCTTTTCGACCAAAAGCCCGTTGATCCAGCGTTCACCGTTTTTTGTCACAAGATGGGCAAGATCGTGGCCCATGCGGTTTTGACGCCCTATTTTAGCCTTACGCGTTTGGTAAATCAGGATATCCGTGCCTTCGGGCAGGGCGTTTTCAAGCGCCGCTTTAGCGGCCAGGGCGTAAGGATTTTCGGGATCTCCCGGTGCGCCGGGCAGGTCTATCCCGGACAGGCGGATGATTTTTTCATCCTTTAAAAGGATGGTCAGCCCGTCTATGATCTTTTCGACTTTCCCTGTGCCTGTGCGCTTGAGGGCGCTTAAATCAGGCGCTTCGGCCAATGCCGGGGGCGCAAACAAGAGACAAAGACAAAATAGAATAAGAGGTATAGGCATGAGACAAATTTGGACGCTTCTTCTGGTTTTCGCAATGGGCTTTTTAAGCGCATGTTCAACAAACCCGGCAACCGGCGAGCAGCAATTTACAGCCCTGATGCCGGCCTCTCAGGAAGCCTCTGTCGGTGCGTCTGAGCATAAGAAGATTGAAGCGCAGCTTGGCCCGTTTATGACCGGTCCGGTTGCAAATTATGTTCAACGGATTGGGCAAAAAATCACGCCGCATACGGAGCGCAAGGATGTTCAATATAAATTTTATGTTCTCGATAGCCCGATCGTGAATGCCTTTGCCGTTCCCGGAGGTTATGTTTATATCAGTCGTGGATTATTGGCACTTGCCAATAGTGAAGCGGAAGTTGCCAGTGTGGTCGGGCACGAAATGGCGCATATTACAGCGCGCCACTCTGCCGAGCGTGTGTCTCAAGGCGCGGTTGTTGGAATTGGCGCGGCCATTCTCTCCGCTGTTGTTGGTGATCCGGGCGTCAGCCGCGCGGCCGGTTTGGGGTCTGAGCTGTATATTAAATCCTATTCCCGCGGGCAGGAAAATCAGGCCGATGAGCTTGGCCTGCGTTATATGAGCCGCGCCGGGTATAACCCTGCTGCGGTCGCTGCTTTTCTGCACAGCCTTGACCGGCAGACAAAACTGGATGCGAAGATGGCAGGCCGGAACAGCTCTGACGGGCCGAATTATTTTTCAACCCACCCTGTGACGGCAGACCGTGTGAGCCAGACAAGCGGGAAGGCGGGGCAGTATCCGCAGCAAGGCATAACGGGTAAAGAGGCCCATTTAAAAATCATCGACGGAATGATTTATGGCGACAATCCAAAAGAAGGCTTTGTCAAAAATGGATGGTTTTATCACCCGGATCTTGGCTTTAAATTTAAAGTGCCAACCGGTTTTCGTGTGACCAATACACCGTCCAGAGTTGTTTCGAGCGATTCCCGCAGCGGGTCTATTTTACTTTTTGATGCTGCTGGAGATAAGGCAGGCCGCGACCCGGCAACCTATATGATCAAAGGGTGGCTTGCCGATAAACCGCTTAAGAATGTAGAAAATATAACGATTAACGGCATGCGCGCGGCAACGGCGGCCTATGGCGGCAAGGTCCAGGGCCGTAATGTGACAATTCGTGTTGTTGCGGTTGAATGGAAGAAAGGGCAGTTCTTCCGCTTCCAGATTGCGATCCCGACAAATACATTGGCTAGTATTGTCGAAGACCTGAAGAAAACAACTTACAGCTTTGCCCGTTTGAATGCGGCAGAAAAGAAAATCACGCCGCCGCGTATTGATGTTGTCACGGCGCGGGCCGGAGATACACTTCAGTCTTTTGCCCGCCGCATGGCTGCTGGTCCTTACCGGGAAGAGCGTTTTCTGGTGCTGAACGGGTTGAGGTCGGCAGCTGATATCAAAGCAGGCCAAAGATATAAAATTATCGTTGAATAAAGCGGATCAGGCGGACAGGTCTTTGCCGCGATTGCGCGCGGCGAAAACCGCTTCGTCATAGATTTCCTGCAGGCGGCCGTCCATCAGTTTTTCCAGCGCCGCTTCTGTTGTGCCGCCTGGGCTTGTAACATTTTCACGCAGTTTTGCGGCCTTGGTTTCTTTTTCATGTTCACATAAAGCAGCCGCGCCGATAACCGTCTGCCGAGCCAGTTTCATGGCTGTCTCTGCCAGCAGTCCGGCTTTTTCACCGCTTAAAGCAAGTGTTTCGATTAGGTGAAACAGGTAGGCCGGGCCGCTTCCTGACACAGCTGTGACGGCGTCCATGAGCTCTTCACTGCCAATCCACTCAGTCTGCCCCAAACAGTTCAGGAGTGTTTGTGCATATTCTCTGTGTTCTTTGGTTACTTGCGAGGATGCACACAGGACTGTCATGCCTTTGCCAATAGCAGCCGGCGTATTGGGCATAGCGCGTAGCACCGGCTGACCAGAGC
Organism: Alphaproteobacteria bacterium; assembly: GCA_028282385.1. GTDB lineage: Bacteria > Pseudomonadota > Alphaproteobacteria > Micavibrionales > Micavibrionaceae. Next base: position 11,255 of record JANQIB010000152.1, on the reverse strand, counting down.
CGAAGATATCCTTAAATGAGTCGATGGTTTTTCCGGCCGCAATTGACAGGACTGGTAAATGGCTACTGACATGGTCTTTCAGTTCGTCACAAACAACATTGATGATTTGCGGTTTGACGGCAATCACCAGCATATCCAGGGCTCCGGTGTGCTGGGCAAAGCTATGGGCGTTGTCTGTTAAAGTTGTTTTTTCTTGTAATGGAAGTTCGGCCATCGGATCAAGAATAATGACATGAGCGATTGTATCCGATGCGAGCCAGCCGGAGAGCATGGCCTGTCCCATTTTGCCGCACCCGATCAATCCTATCGTCAAAGGTTGTTCTGTCATGGGGGTAGAGTAGATGTTTTTTTAGAGAATGTCATCCTGAGCGGAGCGAAGGATCTTGTAGGTTATAGAAAAAAGATTCTTCGGGCAGAAGCCTCAGAATGACAGAATTAATTACGCCGCGCCAGCGCTATCCATCATCGCCAGAGATAAATCCCCGTCTTTGGGCTTTTGGGTGCAGCTGAGCAGGTCAAAGGCGCTGTAGTAGCGTTCGCATTCCGACAAAGCGATATCAACCAGATCCTCAATATGCTCGGCGCCGGAGCAGCCTGTGACGCCACGAAAGAGCGTTGTATGACGAAAGCAGGGTTCCTTTGTGCCGGGCTGAATATCAAAATGGCCGAGCCAGAGTTTGGCATTAATCGCAGAGGCGGCAATGGCTGCTTCCCCCAGCCGTGCTTCGGGGATGCATAGGTCGTAAGAGCAGGTAAACTGCATGGCACTGAAATCTTCCTGCCAGACAAATTTCATGGAATAGGTGCCCATTTTACCCGTGACCGTTACGGAAAGCTCATCCTCGGTCTCACGTTCGAAATTCCATTCATTGCTGAAGAAAATATCTTCAACGGAATCCAGCGGATTACTGACGTCATCAAACGGATCCAGCTCTTCGGCGATTTGGCTCATTTTTTCTTCTTTGCCGTTTTCTTGGTTTTGGTTGTTTTTGTTTTAGTCGCTTTTTTCTTGCCTTCGAGTTTATCAAGGCGGGATTTCATCTCTTCATTATCGCTTTGCAGCTTTGCGATCATTGCTTCAAGCCGGTCAACATCTTCGCGTGGAACCAGCTCCATACGGGCTGCTATTTCTTCCACGCGGGCTTTGACTTCGCTTTCAATTTGCTGGCGAACCCCTGAGAGAACGTTGATCGCTCCTCCGGCCACTTTGGCCAAATCATCCAATATGCGTGGGTCTTGCTTAAACATATTGGAATGAAGATTTACGCCTGCAGTCTCTAAAGAGCAAATACGAATCGAATTCATGTGCGGGGAATCTGTGGACAAAAATTCCGTCCGTGCTAAGAGTAAGAGAGAGAAAGGAAAAAGCTGATGATTATTGTAACTGGCGGGGCCGGATTTATTGGGTCCAATCTTGTGGCAGGCCTGGAAGAGCATGGCTGTAAGGATATTGTGGTTTGTGATGTGTTAGGAAGTGAAGAGAAATGGCGTAATATTGCGAAACGTGAATTGCGTGACATCGTCCACCCGGACCGCTTGTTTGATTATCTGGAAACGCATTCCAATGATACTGATGTTATTTTTCATATGGGTGCAATTTCCTCAACGACAGAGCGGGATGCCGACCTGATCGCCGATACGAATATCGCGCTGTCCCGCCGTTTGTGGAAATGGTCCGCACGTCATGATGCGCGCTTTATCTATGCTTCATCCGCAGCGACTTATGGAGACGGAAAAGAAGGATTTTCCGACGATGAGTCTATTGACGCGCTGGCAAAACTGCGTCCGCTCAATGCTTATGGCTGGTCCAAGCAGGTTTTCGACCGGCGGATTGCCCGTGTGACAAAGGAGCAGCGGGAACCTATTCCGCCGCAATGGGCCGGCCTGAAGTTTTTCAATGTCTATGGGCCGAATGAATACCATAAAGGTGAACAGATGAGCGTGGTCTGTAAACTCTATCCGCAAATTATGGCCGGCGCCGCGGCACGTTTGTTTAAGTCCCATCATCCGGAATATGAGGATGGCGGGCAATTGCGCGATTTTGTCTGGGTCGGGGATTGTGTTGATGTCATGCTCTGGCTTTACGAGAATGAGAACGTGAACGGGTTGTTTAATGTTGGGACCGGCAAGGCAAGGTCTTTCAAGGATCTGGCAGAGGCCAGTTTTACCGCATCCGGGAAAGAGCCGAAAATCAACTATATCGATATGCCTGAAACCCTGCAGGAGAAGTACCAATATTATACGCAGGCAGATATGAGCAAAATTCAGGATGCCGGATATACAAAGCCGTTTACCGAGCTTGAAGAAGGAATTCGTCTTTATATTCAGGAGCATATGAACAAAGACGATCCGTATCGTTAAGGTCTTCCAGCGTTCTGATTTGGGTGCGTTACTTCGTCGCTCATGTAGGTTTTCTACATTTCGCTTCTCGCGCCTGCCCAAATCAAAACGCTGTTTGCCCTCAAAGGAAATAGAAAGAAGATGGCGCTGGATTTTCCCCAAATAGACCCCGTGGCTCTGTCGATTGGGCCGCTGGATATTCGCTGGTATGCGCTGGCTTATCTGGCAGGGTTTGTCGGCGGGTGGCGTTACGGGCTCTATATGGCGGGTTTAAATGCACCGCAGCGCCCAAATCGCGATGATATTGATGATTTCATGCCCTGGGGGATTTTAGGCGTGATTATTGGCGGCCGGCTTGGTTATGTGCTGTTTTATCAGTTGGAGCTCTATCTGGCCGCGCCTTTGGATATCTTCAAAGTCTGGCAGGGCGGTATGTCATTTCATGGCGGGGTCATCGGGGTCATTGCGACGCTGTTTCTTTTTAGTGCCATCAGGCGCATTAGTATGCTCCGGCTCGCCGATATCTTTTGCACCGCTGCGCCAATCGGGATTTTCTTCGGGCGGGTTGCAAATTTCATTAATGGCGAACTTTACGGGCGGGTTACAAATGCGCCGTGGGGCATGGTCTTTCCAGGCGCCGGACCTGACCCGCGTCATCCGAGCCAGATCTATGAAGCAGGCCTGGAAGGACTCTTGCTGGGGGGGATTTTATATATTTTGCTGCACAAAAAAACAGTGCGGGAAAAGCCAGGCCTTTTGACTGGTGTGTTTCTTGCCGGGTATGGCATTTCGCGGTTCATTGTTGAATTTGTGCGCGAACCGGATTTTTATCTCGGCCTGTATTTTGATGCCGTCTCGATGGGGCAGATCCTGTCTTTGCCGATGATTGCGCTGGGCGGCGGATTAATTCTTTTTGCCCTAAAACGGCGTCATGCCTAGCCTTTCTGAACATATTGCCCATGAAATCCGGATGAACGGGCCGATGGATATTGGCCGGTATATGTCTCTTTGTCTTGGCCATCCGGAACTTGGTTATTATATGACCCGTGACCCGTTTGGGGTCCAGGGCGACTTTATTACCGCGCCGGAGGTTAGCCAGGTTTTTGGCGAATTAATCGGAGCGTGGGTCGCTGACGCATGGATAAAGTCAGGTGTGCCGGACCCGTTTGCCCTTGTTGAACCCGGGCCCGGTCGGGGCACTTTGATGAGTGATCTTTTGAGAGCAACGAAAGGGGTTCAGGGCTTCCATGAGGCGGGGTCAATTCACTTTATCGAGATCTCTCCAGCATTAAAAAATGCTCAATCTGAAGCGTTTCGAAATAGGCCTGTTTCCTGGCATGATGATCTTGAAACGCTTCCTGAGGACCGGTTCATGGTGGTCATCGGGAATGAATTTCTGGATGCCTTGCCGGTTCGCCAACTGATCAAAACCGAAAAAGGGTGGGATGAGGTGATGATCGGGCTGGATGAGCAGGGTCAACTGACCCTCGGTCAGCAGGAGGCGCCGCTACAACTGATCAGGTATATTCCATCCGGTTTGATTGAGTATAGGCCAGGGGATGTTGTTGAGGTCTCTCCAGTCTTGGAAATTTACTTAAAAAATTTGTTTCAACAGCTTAAAAAACAATCAGGTTTTTGTCTTTTTATTGACTACGGTTATACCACTTTTAAAGGGGAAAAGACCGTGCAGGCCGTTCAAAAGCACCGCCACGTATCGATATTGGAAAGCCCGGGAGCCTGTGATTTAACCGCCCATGTTAATTTCGAAACGGTAAGTCGTTTGGCGCTGGAAAATGGCCTGACTGTTCACGGCCCGGTCACTCAAAAAAGCTTCTTAGAAAGGCTTGGAATCACAGGCCGTATCGGAATGCTGGGTAAAAACGCTACGGATGTTCAAAAACACGATTTGCATATGGCTTATCAACGTTTATGCGGTGTAGAACAAATGGGAGAGTTGTTTAAAGTGATTGGGATTAGCAGTGATCCATCATTACAGCTGGAAGGATTTACATGCGCATAGTTACGGCAGATCGCTTCGTATCGGAAAAAGACGATGATATTGATTACGGCTTTTTCGGGCGCCGGGGCGGGGTCAGTGAAGGTCTTTTTTCGTCTTTAAATTGCGGTCCGGGCTCCGGTGATAGCTTAGATGCGGTCTTTGAAAACCGGGCGCGGGTAGCAAATGATCTGAATTCACTTGAAAAAGATATCGTAACCCCTTGGCAAACACACTCAAATATTTGTTTGGAAGCGCAGGATATTTTCCCAAATGGGCAAGATCGCCCGAAAGGGGACGGCGTTGTGACAGATAGGCCCGGTCTGGCACTTGGCGTTCTGACCGCAGATTGCGGGCCGGTCTTGTTTGTAGGCCGTAAGGCGGACCGCAGCCCCGTGATCGGGGTCGCTCACGCGGGATGGGGCGGTGCCCTGAAAGGTGTTCTGGAAAGCACGATCGAGGGCATGATGAAGCTGGGCGCTATTCCAGCAACAATCAGGGCTGCAGTCGGCCCGTGTATCGGCCCGAAATCCTATGAAGTTTCTGAAGGGTTTGAGGCGCCGTTTCTGACTGAGGATCCAAGCGCCGAGCATTTCTTTAAAAGTGCAGCCAAAGACGGGCATTTGATGTTTGATTTGCCCGGCTATATTGCCGCCCGTCTGGCGCGCGCTGGGATAAAGGATGTCACAATCACCGGCCATGATACGTATGTGGATGAGCAGGGCTGTTTTTCGTACCGCCGTGCCTGCCATCGTAGTGAAGAAGATTACGGACGGCAGATATCCACGATTATTATTCGAAAATAAGAATTTAGATTGATTTCCTGCGTATGTTTCTTATAGTGCGGCCATGTTTGAACGAAATCATGGGTCATGAGGGTTAAACCATGAAAATCATTGCCGGGAATTCAAACCGCCCATTGGCTGAAGCCATTTCTGCTTATCTCAATATACCGCTGACCAAGGCGTCGATCCGCCGCTTTTCCGATATGGAGGTCTTTGTCGAAATTATGGAGAATGTCCGTGGGCAGGATGTCTTTGTGATCCAGTCCAGTTCTTACCCGGCCAATGACAATTTAATGGAGCTTCTGATCACGATCGATGCGCTCAAGCGCGGATCGGCCAAGCGGATTACGGCCGTCATCCCGTATTTTGGTTATGCACGGCAAGACCGGAAAACAGGCGGCCGGACACCGATCTCCGCCAAGCTGGTGGCGAATTTGATTACAGCCGCCGGGGCAGACCGGGTTTTAACGCTGGAGCTTCATGCCGGGCAAATTCAGGGGTTTTTCGATATTCCGACGGATAACTTGCATTCGTCCCCGATTTTCGGGCCGAATATTGAGGAAAAATTCTCACCGGAGAATATTGTGATGGTTTCCCCGGATGTGGGCGGGGTTGTCCGTGCGCGCGCCATGGCCAAGCGGATTGGCGCAGATCTGGCGATTATTGATAAACGCCGGGAAAAAGCAGGTGTGTCCGAGGTTATGAACGTGATCGGGGAAGTGGACGGCAAAGACTGTATTCTCGTCGATGATATTGTCGATAGCGCCGGAACGCTGTGTAATGCTGCCGGGGCGCTGAAGGAAAAAGGCGCAAAAAGCGTGTCCGCCTATGTTGTACACGGGGTTCTGTCCGGCGGCGCGGTTGCACGGGTTTCCGCCTCTCCGCTGGAAAGGCTGGTGATTACAGATTCCATTGCGGCGACAGAAGCTGTCCGGGTCTCTCATAATATCGAGCAGCTTACTGTAGCGCCACTGATCGGGGAAGCCATCAAGCGGATTTACGAAGAACGGTCAATTTCTGCGCTGTTTCGGTATTAATCTATTGACATAATGAAAAACCTTTATTAATACCTTCAATTCAGTATAAAGACCTAAGGGTATTGGTAATGGGGTGTGAGTGTAAGTATACGAGTTTTGAAGACGGGCTTAGTTTGGCAGATCTTTGCGATGATGCGCTGGATATGCTTGAACAATATAAGGCGCATAATCTTGTTTTTGACCATGGCTCTAATATAGATCCCAAAACCGGGCGGCTTAGTCCTATTTTCAACGGCTATCATGAAATTGTAGAATTGGCTTACATGATTGATTACGCAGATGCTCTGATTTTGGAAATTATGAAGCAATTCCCGGTTTTACAGCATTGTAATCCGGAGAAGGCAGCCTTGATAGAAGAGTTTGAGAGTGAGACCCGTAAATTCTTACGGAATTTGGCCGGAGGCAGTTCTCTTAATATTCGTGAGATCAAGCAGATGGAGCTGATTTTATAATCATCTTGCATTTTTAGCCTAAAACCCCTACAAAGCGGCCAGCTGCGGCGTTTTCAGCACCCCTGGAGGCTGGCTGCAGGAAACTTAACATTTAAAGGAAAAGACCAATGACAAAACATTATGCCTTGTCTGCGGCAAAAAGAGATCAGGCCGGAAAAGGGGTGGCCCGTGCTCTTCGCCGTGATAACAGACTGCCTGCCGTGATTTACGGCGATAACAAAGCCCCTGTAACAATCAGCCTGCCGGCCAAGGAAGTCGGGATCGAATATCATAAAGGTCACATGTTCACGATGTTATGTGACATAGATATTGATGGTGAAAAGATCCAGGTTCTGGCCCGCGATGTTCAGGTGCATCCTGTACGTGATACGGTTCAGCATGTTGACTTTCTGCGCGTGTCTGACAAAACACGCCTCAAAGTGAATGTGCCTGTGAACTTCATGAAATATGAAGAAAGCCCGGCGGCACAGGAAAAAGGTGTTCTTAACATTGTTCGTCACGACGTGGAAGTTTTCTGCCTGGCGAAAAATATTCCTGAAGCTATTGATGTTGATATGAGCGGCTTTAACATTGGTGATGCTGTCAAAATCAGTGATGCCGATATGCCTGAAGGCGCCAAGCCGGTGATTGATGACCGTGACTTTACGCTGGTAACAATCATGGCACCAAAACGCATTGAGGTTGAAGAGACCGAAGCTGAAGAAGGCGCCGAAGGTGAAGAGGGCGCGGACGGTGCAGCCGAAGGTGGCGAAGGTGAAGCGCCTGCAGCCGAAGGCGGCGAAGAGGCCAAGGAGTAGGAATTGGATGTTAGATGTTGGAATTTTTTAAATATCTTTTTCCAACATCTAATTCTCCAACATCCAACACCCAGACCATGTGGCTGCTTGTCGGACTCGGTAATCCAGGAGATAAACATGCCGGTAACCGGCATAATGTTGGCTTTATGGCGGTCGACCGGATTGCTGATGATTATTCTTTTCCATCTTTTCGCGCGAAATTTGATGGGCATCTTTCCGAAGGGCGAATAAACGGTGAAAAAGTCGCTCTTTTGAAGCCGCAAACTTACATGAATGAAAGCGGAATGTCTGTCGGACAGGCGGCACGGTTTTTTAAAGTGACGCCGAACCGGATTATCGTGTTTTATGATGAGCTGGATTTAAAACCTTTTCAGATCAAGGTGAAGAAGGGTGGTGGTACGGCTGGGCATAACGGGCTGAAATCCATTGATGCGCATCTGGGCAAAAAAGAATATTGGAAGGTACGGCTGGGGATCGGCCATCCGGGGGATAAAAACCGTGTCAGCGGTTACGTCCTCAGTGATTTTTCAAAGAAAGAGCAAAAGAGCGTACCGCTCTGGATGGATGCAGTGTCAAAATACACGCCGCTTCTGCTTGAAGATAATCAGGCGGATTTTATGACGCGGGTGGCGGAGGAGGAAAAAGTAGGGAGCAGGGAGTAGGGAGTTATTTATTTTGTCATTGCGAGCGTAGCGAAGCAATCCAGAGCCAAAAGGAAAGATTCTAGATAGCTTCGTCGGCGTTGCCTTCTTGCAATGACGTGAAAGGATTTAAAAAATGGGATTTAATTGCGGAATAGTGGGCCTGCCGAATGTCGGCAAATCGACTTTGTTTAACGCGCTGACGGCAACGGCGAGCGCGCAGGCGGCGAATTTTCCGTTTTGCACGATTGAGCCAAATGTCGGCAAAGTTGGTGTACCCGATGAGCGTCTGGATAAAATCGCCGACATCGCAAAGAGCGCGAAGGTTGTTCCCACGCAGTTGGAGTTTGTCGATATTGCCGGTCTTGTGAAAGGCGCGAGTAAAGGGGAAGGGCTGGGCAATCAGTTCTTGGCCAATATCCGTGAGACGGATGCGATTATTCATGTGCTGCGCTGTTTTGAAGATAGCGATATCACGCATGTTGACGGTTCGGTTGATCCGGTGCGGGATGCCGAAACAATCGAAACGGAATTAATGCTGGCCGATCTGGATAGCGTGACCAAACGGGCCGAGAGTATGGCCAAAAAAGCGCGCGGGGATAAGGCCGAAGCGGCGCGGCATAATTTTGCACTGAAGGTCAAAGCTGTGCTGGAAGAAGGAAAATCCGCCCGTACGGTTGAGCGCGCTGGTGAAGAGGAGGAAAAATGGATGCATGATCTGCATATGCTGACCTCCAAACCGATCCTGTATGTTTGTAATGTTAATGAGGCCGATGCAGCAAGCGGGAATGCGTTTACCAAAAAGGTCGAAGAGATGGCCGCGGCGCATCCGCCTTCGCCTGCGGCTACGGCGCGACAAGAGGGCGCGGGCGTGGTCACAATTTGCGCGGCGATTGAGGAAGAAATTGCACAGTTTGACAGTGAAGAAGATAAGGCCGCGTTTTTAGGCGATCTGGGACTTGAAGAAGCGGGTCTGAATAAAATTATCCGCGCGGGGCATGATTTGCTTGGCTTGCAAACATACTTTACTGCTGGGCCGAAAGAGGCGCGCGCCTGGACAATCCATAAGGGCGATAGCGCGCCTGAAGCGGCCGGTGTGATCCATACCGATTTTCAAAAGGGCTTTATCAAGGCCGAAGTGATTTCCTATGAAGATTTTGTCGCGCTGGGCGGTGAAGGGCCAGCCAAAGACGCGGGAAAAATGCGTCAGGAAGGTAAGGACTACATCGTCCAGGACGGTGATATAGTTCTGTTCCGGTTTAATGTTTGATTATTACATCGCCGGTGCAGCTATTTCAGGTTGTCGGTTGTATGTAATATCCATACCATTTCCAACTTGTTTATCCAGGGCTTTATAATCCAGTGATTCAACAGGTTTGGCGATATCCTCTGCAGAAGGCATGGTCAGTTTCTGGCCGGGGAATACGCTATGTGCGTTTGCGCCTTCGGCCAGGTTATAGGTTTGACCGTTTCTTGGATCTTTGAGCTCTGGATTTGCGTGGCCGATATGATCCATCGCCCGCATAATGTCTTTGTAGCTGGTTAGTTCATACTGCTCTTTTGCAATTTTCCAGAGATTGTCTCCCTCGGCAACTTCGTATGGTTTTGGTTCGGTTTCTGTTTTTGGCGGTGTATCTTTATCAGAGGCATCCAGTGTCCCGCGGACAGGTGCTTTGGTTTCTGAGTCCGGTTTTACCTCTATAGCGGGCAGTTTTTCCGGCTTGTCTTCAGGCTCTGCCGCATGTGCCGGTGGAAAGATGGTTCCAACAACAGTTTCTCCAATGCCGGGTTCGTCTGGTGTATCCGGTTTTACATCCTTTTCTGGCTCTGTCTCAGGCTTGACCTCAGGCTCTGCATCGCCGCCAAGATGTTTAAAGATCGCATCGCGAGTTTCATCGCTCAGGTCTGCATAGCCGGCCATATAAGCATTCTCGGCACTCATAATTTGTTTTTCAAAACCATCAATAAAGTGAGGTTGTGGTGCACCTACTCCGACGAGAATGTTTTGTTCAGTATTATAAGTATTTGGAAATGTTTTATACGCCTCCAGATCACCTTCTGCCTTGGTGATGGCGGCATACTTTTCAACAAGACCTTTGAGTTCTGCCGGAGCATCATCGCCGGGTGTCACCGTACCGGATGCAATTTTGTCGGTGATGAACGTAAATCTGCTGTCTGATTCTAATTCTGTGGTTAAGCGCTCTGCTTCTGCTTCCAGTTCTGCGCGTGTCGGCAGAGGGGCGGCTATGTCTTTAAATGTCTGGGCAAGTTTAGGTGTTTCCGGTTCAGGTGCAGGTTCTGGCTCCGGCTCCGGCTCCGGCTCTGGTTCAACAATCGGAGCGATATCAAGGGGAGCCGTCACACGTGTCAATGTTTCAGCATCCAAAGGCTTGGAAACTTCAAGACCTGAAAAATAAGTCTTGTCGCTATCCTGTGTCAGGCTTGCACCTATTGTCTCAAAATCGCCTTTGACAATGAGATCGTATAAAGAGTTGGAGGAGCCATATAATGCCATCTGGATTCCACCGTGAGGTATTTTATCCAAAGTTGCGGATGCCTCTGTATGTGCTCCAAGAATTTCCTCCCGGATTTTTTCGACGCCTTCACCGGTATATCCGTTTGCCGAGATATACTGATCCATAAAGGCGGTAAAGCGCGGATCTGCCTTGATATGGGTGAGGAGGTCCGGGTCAGCGTCCGGGCCGCTTTCAAGGTTTGCAACAACATTGACGAAGGTCTGAAGCTGTTCCATCGACAGGGTCGCAACCTGCGGATATGCCTGGAATTCTTTCGGCAGGGAGGAAAGATCGCCTGCCTTTATTGTTTCGATATTTGCATCTATTTCCTGGATAATGCCGGTGGCGGCTTGGTCCCATTCGCTTGGTTTGACTTCGGTGCCTTCAATGCGCTCTGCGACATCTTCACGGCCTAATTCCTTCGTGGCAGCGATAAGATCACCGCGAAATTTAGGGTTATTTAAAAAGGAGGAGAGCAGTTCCTGCGCGTAATTTGTTGTGCCGTCAACAGCCGGATCATGTGCTTTTACATCTGCGGTTAGCTTGTCGTACATCCGCAGGAAAAGAAACTGGTATGTTGTGAGGTCTGTCATTTTTAAAATTCCGCCCTATTCAAATTATGTAAACATTATACAAAATAAGATTAAGAAATCGCAAAAAGCGCTCAAAAAAGGCGCTTTTTTGACATTAA
>JANQIB010000007.1 GCA_028282385.1 Alphaproteobacteria bacterium | reverse complement strand
AACAAGATGAGCTAGCTCATCTCGTATTTTTTCAATTAACTCATGGGCATGGCGTACAGCGCCCCCATCTTCCCAGGACATATCACAACTGCCGGGCTGCAGGGAATCGCTGCCTGTAATGCGGAAACGAGGCCGCGTTTCTTCATCCGGCCATTTTTCAGAAAGCCTGGATTCAATGTCTTTCTGAATATCATTCGGCAAGGTTATTGTAATAGATGTTTTCTGGCTAAAATTTTGCAAGGTGTTTTCGATAACCGGGAAAATTTCCTGATTACCAAAACGCTGGTTAAGTTCGGGAAGCACTGTTTCAAGCATGGCTTTCGCAAGTTTAACGGATTCACGTTCATATAAATTTTCACGGAGCTGTTCGGCGGCGAAGAGGGCCGAAAATTGCTCTGCAATGACATTCAGGGTTTGTACAATTTGTTGTTCCCGGCTGGCAGCGGCCTGATCCAGACCAGTCTGTTTGCCCTCTTCAAATGATTTTTGTTTTTCTGCAGCCAGTTCTTCTTCAGTGAATGTCGGCGGCGGTGGAATTTCTTCTTCCGGCTCACTCTCCGGTGCGTCAAAATTATGCCGGTCGAACAAAAATTTTGCATCTGAAATATTATTTTTTTTAGAAGGAGAGGAACCTGACATCTTAGTAAATTAACTCGTCCTCCTCTGTTCCGGAGGCAATTGTGATTTCACCGCGTGCCTCAAGATCTTTGGCAACACTGACGACATATTGCTGTGCTTCCTCAACGTCCTTCAGGCGGACCGGCCCCATGGCTTCCATATCTTCTTTCATAATCTTTGCCGCGCGCTCGGACATATTGGAGAAGAACAGATCGCGCAGGGCTTCTGTTGCACCTTTCAGAGCTGCTGGCAGTTTGTCTTTATCTGCAGCGCGCAGAACGGCCTGTATAGCTTGCGGGTCGAGTTTTTGAAGGTCTTCGAATGTAAACATCAAGCCACGGATTTTTTCAGCGCTTTCAGGAATATTTTTTTCAAGCTGTTCCATAAAGCGGGCTTCTGCTGTCCGGTCAAGAGAGTTGAAAATTTCAGCCATCATTTCATGGCTGTCCCGCCGCTGTGTCCGCGCCAGGTTAGACATGAATTCAGTTCGCAAGGTACGTTCAATATCTTCCAGAACTTCCTTTTGAACGGCTTCCATGCGAAGCATGCGGTTGATTACTTCCATGGCAAATCCGTCAGGTAGCATGGCCAGAACGCGCGCTGCGTGATCGCTTGAGATCTTAGATAGGACAACAGCGACTGTTTGCGGATATTCTTTTTGCAGGAAGTTAGAGAGTACTTCTTCACTGACATTTGTCAGTTTTTCCCACATGGTTCGTCCGGCAGGTCCGCGGATCTCTTCCATGATATTGTCGATTTTTTCTTTATTCATCCCCGCTTTTTGAAGCAGGCGCTCAGTGCTTTCCTGCGTTCCAACAAGGGAGTTGGCTGAACTCATCTGTTCAGCGAAATCAACAAAGAGGCGCTCAACAACATTCGCGTTGATTTTACCAAGGCTAGACATGACCTGGGACAGCTCAAGAATTTCTTCGTCATCCATGTTCTGGAAGACGCTTGCGGTGTACTCTTCTCCCAGCGCCATTAAAAAGATCGCGGCTTTTTCAGCGCCGGTTAATGTGCGGTAGTCTTCACGGATACGCATTGACATAGCGGTTTACTCCTGTGTCATCCAGCTACGCAGAACAGAAACGGTTTCCTGCGGATAGTTTTCAACAATTCCCTCAACTTTTTTCACAGCAGAGGCTTTTACTTTTCCTTGCACTTTTTGAACGTCAATCAGATTATCTTCGTCTTCTTCCTCTTCCATGGAATGGGGCCCTGCTCCTGCAGCCGGCGCTTCCAGGGCCGGGCTAGGGTTTGCAGCAAGAAGATCTGTCTCCAAATCTTCCTCTGCTTCCGGGCGTTCGATCGTTGCCAGGATCCGCCCGATCATTGGTTGCAGGATCAGAACAACAACGAGAATAACCATGATGGCAACCATCAGAACTTCTGCGATATCCAGGAGTTTGTTCCGGTTAAACCCAAGAAGGGTATCAGCGAAGAAAGCTTCATCTTCTGTTGCAATTTCTGCAAACTGCATATTGACGACTTCAAGGGTGTCGCCACGATTGGCATCAAACCCGATAGCCGAACGGACAAGGGCTGCAATTTGATCCAGCTCTTGTTCACTGCGCGGCTGGTAAGTTTTTTGAATTTCTTCGCCTTCTTCTCCCTCGCTTGCAGTTTCTGTGTAAATACCATCAACAAGGACGGCAACAGACAGACGTTTGATTTCGCCGACTTCACGGACCGTATTACGGACCGTTTTACTCACTTCGAAATTGGTTACTTCTTCAAGGCGACTGCTTTCAGCAGAGGGCTGGTCGCCTCCTAAAAGGTCTGCCCCAACACCGGGGAGGTTGTTTTCAACCGATACGTTTTCTGCGCCGCCGTCACGTTCCGTGTTGCTTTCTTCAATCGTTTGTGTAGAGCGCGGGACCTGACCTGCGGGGTCATAAAGCTCTTCCGTTGCACTGACGCGGTCGAAGTTCAGATCTGCAGTGACTGTTGCGCGCACTTTGCCATAGCCGACTGTTCGGCCGACAAGATCTTCAATTGTTTGTGTTAGCCGGGCTTCATAGTTGAGTTTCATTTCTTCAGCTTTGAGGCTGGCCATTGTTTGTGCGCCATCGCCGCCACGGGCAAGCAAGGTTCCGTTTTGGTCGATAATAGAAACACTTTCTGACTTCAGGCTGGGCACAGCCGAAGCGACCAGAGATTGCACAGCTAAAATCTGGTCATTTTCAAGGCGCGCGCCGGGACGAACCTGAAGGGCAACACTGGCGCTTGAGGCGCGTTCTTGCCGGCTGAAAAGTTCACGCCGTGGCAGGACAAGATGAACGCGCGCGCTGCGAACAATGTCCAATGAACTGATCGTTCGTGAAAGTTCGCCTTCGAGGGCCCGAACCTGATTGATGTTCTGGACAATATTTGTTGTGCCGAATGAGGATTGCTGGTCAAAAATTTCATATCCCATAGATCCGCCATTTGGCAGCCCGGCTTCTGCAAGAAGCATACGGGCGCGTCCGACGTCGTTTCCGGGAACCTGAATGCGCGCGCCGTCAGGAGAGATTTGATAAGGAATTTGTGCTTCTTCGAGTTTGGCTGCCATCGCGCCTGAATCCAGAGAAGATAATTCTCCGTATAAGAGTTCCATAGAAGGCGAAGAAACGCGCATAGAGACAAAAACAAAAAAGATCATCAGGGACATTAAAATCCCCCCCATAATCGCAAGCCTTACCGGTCCTAATTGTTTTATGGTTTCCAGAAAACTGTTCACGTGTCTCTCACCTTAAAATGTTTGTGCAAGCTTTCCAAGAGACCCTCTGGAGCGGAAAGGGGTGAAAGCCTGCGTTCGGGCTAGCCTATTTTTACCATTTTTGCATGACCTCACGCGAATCGCCCGCGCGATGCATGGCCAAGCATATGACTATTATATCGTGTTTTTCCAAGGTTTTCTATGGCCAAAAGCGGTAAGCTCTTTTATTTGAAAGGCTTATGCTTTTGTAAGAAAGTCATACTGCGCTTAATTATCGATATATGACGCGCCGCTTTCTATATCTTTGCTGCGATAACGTTTCAGATGTGTTGCCCGTAGGGCGTCCGGGCCATGATTTTCTACCATTCTTTTCCAGGATTCCAACTCTTCTTCGCTTAGCCCGTAATATAGGCAGGCTTTTTCTTCTGTAAAATAGCCGGATTTTATCGCTTTTATAACGGCAAGTTTTCTGGATTTTACCCAACGTGTTGTATTTTGAGGAGGGATATCACTTTCTTGCGGGGTTGCAAGGCGGATTTGCTGACTATCTTGCTGTTTTTCTTGTGACATTTTTAGAAATACTCATCCGGTACATGGTTACATCAATAAACAAGTCTATCTTGCCACAATAACATTTAACATATTGCTAAGGTTGGAAGGAAAACGCAATCTTTTTGGTGGACTAAAAGTGAATAAAAACAAAGCTTAAAAATCCAATTTAACTACTCACTTTGAAGTAAAAAGATAGCATAGATACCAACTCTTCAGGCTTTTGCTTAGAAATGATTTTAATATTACCTAAGTATTAAAGCCGTTTTCTTGTAAGTTCTTGGTGGTATTTTATTTTGTTTACTGAGATATTGTCGTTTATATAAAAGTTAACAAACATTTAAGCTGAGTATTCATCAAGGTTTATTTCTGTGAATACTTAAAAAAATAGCCTTAAATGCTTGACTTTTGACCGCAAAACAGCTAAAATGAGAATAGGGTAGTATAGCTATGAATATCTTTCGATCATAGTTATGCAGATGTTAGGGAGAATATGATGATTGAAGCTGTCAATTCAGTTTTATCAAATGCCCAGGTTGCACGCGGTAACGCGGAGCAAAACTCTCAGGCGCGTTCTTTAGCAGCCAATCCTGAACGAGTTCAGGAGGTGGCGCAGGCGCCTTATGTCAGCCCGTATATTTTTCTGGATGTGAATTATGACCGCGCGGTTTTACAACTTCGTGATTCAGATACGGGAGATGTGCTTCGCCAATATCCTTCTGAAAGCCAGATGGAAGCCTATCGCCGGGCACAGTCAACATCTGATAGCACGCCGGTTGTGACAACAACTGAAACCGATCAGGGTGGACAAACTGCAACGCCATCACCTACAACAAGTGAGGCTGCTCCAGCAGCTCCTCAACCAGAGGCCCCTGCACCAGATGCAGCTCCTGTGACAACGGACGCATAGAAAGAACAACTCTAAGCTGTTGTTGAACCGCCTGCGGGCGGATTTTTTGTGTCTGCTTGTTCGGAAGAAGAGGGAGTATCCCCCTGTGCCTGGCGTGCCATTAGTCCGGCTGCGATTTCACGGTTGATGTTGACAAGAACATCAAGCTTTTCTTTGGTCGGCTGTGCCAGGATTTCCATTTCTCGTTTAAAGATAAAGTTTGCCAGATTGATAATGTTTGAGCGCAAATCGTTTGGGCGATTGCCTTCAGGGTTTTCAAGTGCGGTATCATAAAACACCATCCAGAGCTGGCGGTTATAACGTAGAGTTTCTTCTAAAATCTCATCGCTGAGATTGTCCCAGTCTTTTTGTAAGTCCTGCAAATATTTTGCAGACTTTAAAAGCACCTGGGCTTCAAGCTCACGCTGATCCCCCGTGTGTTGCTGCGCACTTTGGCCGTAAGCACCGGCCGCATTTGCGTAAGGATTATTTGGCTGCTGCTGTTTGCCCGGTGGCATTTCCGATTAACTCCTCTTCCAGTTTTAAAAGCTCTTTGGCTTCTTTCATGGCTTTGTAATAGTTTCCTTCGATGATCTTTTCATTGATGATCAAAAACATAAAAGATGTTGTTGGCGCGGCGTGTTGGATTTCTTTGACGAGTTCAAAATATTTCTGATGATACACTTTCGGATCTCGTGCCATGTACATGCACTGAATAAGAAAATAGGTTCTTTTGCACGGTGTATCCGCTTCTTCTTCTTTCATCACATCTTTTTCACGAAGAATGGGGGCGTCACCGGCGATGTGCAAACGCGTGCGCTGCGAGTCATTTGTGATGACCGCATCTCCAATCAATATTTTTTCGCCGGGTTTTAAATCAATAACAAGAGCCATAACGGATTTCTTCCTTTGCTAATATATGGTCCAAACAGGATTACTTCCTATCTTACAACTATACTACAATAATCCTGATAAAAAGTTAAGAGCAACAAAGAAATACCATAAAAAAACCGGCGGATTCTCCGCCGGTTTTGTTTTTATTAGGCCTGCCGCCCCTCCAGTGGGCTGTCCTAAGTTTTTTCTTAGAACAGTCGGAGGACGGACTGTTGAGACTGCGCTGCCAGTGACAGGGAAGTGATCCCTAATTGCTGACGGGTCTGAAGCGCCAGAAGGTTTGCACCTTCTTCGTTCTGATCCGCAACAGTCAGATCTTCCGCACCTGCTTTGAGCGTATTGATCGTCTCTTGTGTGAAGTTCTGACGAGCTTCGATGATCGACAGGCTGTTAGCCAGTGAAGATCCGAAGCTTCTGACACTATCAAGAGCAGTTAGCACCTGAGAGGCACTGTTCTCGATTTCATCGGAATTACGGAATTGAGCTTCTGTAATTCCAAGACCGTCAGCAGTGAAGGTCGTGCCAGATGTTGTCAAAGAGTTTGACCGTGATTCGTTAAAGAACGTAACAAGGTCATCACCATTCAACAGATTGATCCCACGATAATTGGCATCTTCCACCAGGTCATCAATCTGTGACCGCAGGGTATTATAGTCTGAAGCCAGAGAATCCAGGGTTTCTGTAGAACTGTTGAGTGAGTAGATACGCTCTTCAGCTGTAGCTGCACCGATAGCAACAGGCACAAGGTTACCTGTCGAGTCACCTAAGCCTAAGCTAAAGTTTGAAGCACCTGCCGCGTTGGCTGTAATACCAAAGGAATTCACATCGTCAGACAGTTTTGTGAAGACAATCTGCCCTGTCAGTGAATCAAATTCAGCCTCAATCAATTCGCTTGCTGCAGCGTTTCCATTAACGGCATCTACCAGATCCTGGAAAGACGTTGTGGCTGTGATATCTGTCACGTTCACAGTTGTCGTTCCGCTATCCGTGTAAATAGAAAATGTAAAGTCATCGTTTGCAGCAAAGCCACTAATGACAGTGTTGCCGTCAGCATCTTCAGCGGTTGTACCGACGATCGTGTCACCAGCTTCTAGCAGATTTCCACCACTTTCGTAGAGAGAAATAGAGCGAAGCTCGTTACCGGCAACGATCGTTGCAGCCGCACGGGTGTTAGCACCTTGGGTTTCAACTTCGAAGTAATCGCCAAGACCAAGAGCCGTAAAACCAGCATCCGTGATTTCGTCACCAGCACCGACGTTTTCATCCCGAATACGGAAAGAACGACCATCAGAGCTTTGAATAGACAGAAAACCATCATCTGTTACTGATGCTGTAATTTCACCATCCTGGTTGTCAGCAAACTGGTTAGTGATTCTAGCGGCTAGAGTGCCGACCGTATCATTTGTGACAATCTGGACATTTTCCGTTACAAGCGTGCCGGCATCATTCACAACCTCAATATTGAAGTTGTCGCCGGTTGTGATCCCGAGAGTGGCAACCAAGTTTGTTGAAGAACTGAGGTCAACATCACCAATAGCACGAGCTACACCTTCAGAGGCGGAGATTTCATCCCGGGCCTGGTTAACGATTGAGTCAGCTTGCTCAACAAGAGTTGTCAACGCGGTCACACCATCATCTGCGGTTTCAATCGTCCGGATGGATTGGGAAATCCCGTCCAACAGGCGTTGAAGGTCGCTTGCGCGGTTGTTAAGCGATTGAGCTGTAAAGAAGCTTTGTGGATTATCCAGTGCGGAGTTCACCTTTAAACCTGTCGCCAGACGAAGCTGTGTCTGGTCAATCAGTGTTTGTGTACTCTGCAAGGATAAGAGATTGTTCCGCAATGCTGCGGATAAGACGACATCAGAAGACATTACTCTTCTCCTTTCCTAGGGTTAAGTGTTTGCATACTGCAATTCGCCACTACTTGGCGATCACTAATATCATAATATAACACATTTCCTAAAAGAGTGTTAAGAGAAAAAGCTATTTCTGTGGGCTATTAACAGCCTTTTTCAATTGAAGATTGTGAAAGAGATTCCTAAAACAATCCAGTTAATTTATTGATATTATTTGATTTATTTTCAATTTTTAAGTTCTGTTTCTAATATTTCGGTTAATGGCTGAATATGATTTTCCCAGCCTGTCCATTTGCCGATAGCTTGTGTATGGACGGGTTTACGAACCTGCGCCGCGCTGGCAGTAGCGACCGGATTCTTGCTTTTTTCAGAGCTAAGACAGGCCGGATCCCAATTTAGCCCTAAAAAGGAAAGAATGTTTCTTGTCTGTTCTTCCTGATTCTGGACAAGGTCTTCATATTGAACATTGATCCAGTTTTTCTGGGGAATAACGCTTTCCCAGTGGCGGATCAGACGGGTGTGGTCCAGATAATATTCTCCAAGTTCTTTCAGGTCATAGCTGTAGGGCTGTGTATTCCGGGTAAAATTTGTGCTGTAGCAAGAGAGTAGACAATCCAGCGGATTGCGTTTGACATGGAGAAACCTTGCTTTTGGAAACATCATATAGAGCAGGCCAATATAAAGCCGCATGCCCATCCCTTTATTGATAATTCGTTTTAAATCCGGCCCTTTTTGATTGAGCAGGAAGTTATTATATTGGTGTGCAATTGCTTCGCAGGTCAGATAATGCCCTTCCGGTCCGCCGCGGAGGGGATAGGGGTGGTTATTTTGCTCCGGTAAAAATGAACAGGATTCGATCAAAGCACCCAGGACAGTGCTTTCTCCAATAGAATCAATCTCCGAATGTGCCGTCAGAATTTGTTCGAGAAGCGTTGTTCCGCTGCGCGGCATTGCGATAATGAAAACAGGCCTCTCTGACTCAATACCAGCTAAGCCGGAATTTAAAACAACATTTTTGGAGAAGTAATTAACAATAGAATCAATCTGTTGTTTTATTTTTTTGTTATCATACTTTAGGGTCTTTCTTTTTTCATCGCAGGCTGTTTTTAGGGCTTTAAAAGAGTCATCTGTTTTGCTGGTAAGCCTGTAAAGTTTCGATAAAGCAAAATTGAGAAGAATTTTTTCTTCCCGGGTTTTAGACGCTTGCAAACCTGCTTCTATTTTTGAGGTAAGATTTTCAGGAAGCATTTTTGAGTTTGTAAAAAAATTAACATAAAAATATAAAGCGTCCGTATAGTCTGGATTTGCCTCTATTGCCTGCTCTACTTTTTGTTGAGCCTGTTCTACTTCACCTAAAGAGAGGAGAGCTTTGCTTAAGCCAAAATAAGCACGCGCTTTCTGGTTCTGGTCACATGTTAAGGATAAAGAGTCTGAAAAAGCTGACTTTGCCTCTTCATAGTTTGATTGATTGAGATTGACTTCGCCCAGGACAATCTGAAAGTCCGGGTTTTCCGGGTCTCGCTTTGTTAGCTGCGTATAGATGATTTTTCCCGTCTCATATTGCAGCTGTGTCAGGGCAATCAGCCCCTGTAACTCCAGGGCGCCCAGATGATCGGGATCTGCTCTGTATATCCTGTTAACAAGATCAATGCAGCTTTTATAGTCTTTCTTTTGAAAAAGATTTTGTGCTTTTTGATAAAGTACTCGAATATCTTCTGTCTGCTGTTTTTGTGAAAAGCGATCAGTGACAGATTGTTCTTGCGTGCGTGGTGCAAGATTGAGAAGTGCTCCATCCGGGGAAAATCCTTGTGCGTTATCAGTTTTACTCATAAAGGTGATCCGTTTTGTGTTTTCGGGCTGAAGGAAAAATGATTTGTTGCGGCAATTTTTTCAAACTTTTCATTTTTGGTATCAATTTCATCTTTGCGGCAGCAAACAAATTGATACATGCCTGTAAACATATTGGGATATTCTGTTTCAACTTCATGCCAGCGTTCTAGGTTGTTTTGTTCAGGATCGTCCGGAAACATGGACGCGTATTTTGCACGTTTATCTGTAGGAAGTTCTCTGAAGCCAAGAAAGTGAATCCCAAGCCTGTCCATTGTCTCTTTCAATTCAGGCAACGTGTAACGTTTTTCCTGAATATGAAACACGAGGTCCCGGCACTCCGAAACGCTGAAGAAATCGCGGAAGAAAGTAATTGGAAAGATGGGGTGATCTGTTTCCATTTCCATGACTTCTTTTCGAAAGGCGCGAATACTTTGGGGGTCTGTTTTATATCCCATCGTGGCAATACGTTCGCGTGATTTAACAACAGGCTCTCTGGCCAGCTCACTATAAAGGGCTATAAACATGCGTCCGCCGGGATTAAGGCAGTCGAGCAGAGATCGCCAACCAGCTTCCGGATCTTGCATGTGGTGGAGGACGCCGGAGCACTCTATCAGGTCGAATTTTTTACCCATCTTTCCAAGTTCAAGAATGTCTCCCTGCTTAAAGTTAATGTTAAAGGCGCCGAGCTCACGGGCTTTTCTTTGGGCGTATGAGAGAGAAGACAAGCTAAGGTCGACAGCTGTAAAGGTTGAGTTGGGAAATAAAAGCGCAAACTGGGATGTGAAATTCCCGGTTCCGCATCCGGCGATCAGGATCTCAGCATCAACGTCGTGGTAGAAATGGGCGACAATATTCTGGTCGTACCAACGCGGGTAGGGGTTTTCCTCATACATGTTTTGGACATCTTGGGAGATCTTATCTTTGATATCCGAGATTTGTGGAATAGTTGTTCTTATTTCAAGCTCTTTTAGTGGCTCCCTTATTTGTGTTTTGATCACTTCCTGAAAGAAATCATTGTTAATTGCGGGAAGATTATTTCCATCAAAATAAAGGTGAAGTGGTCTGTAGCATCCTAAAAGAACAAGTTTTAAAGCGGTAGGTGGTTTTTCTTTTTGCAGGTCTTTTGCCAGTTGTTCAACCAGATCTGTTTCTTCTTCATCTTCGTAAAATGTAAATTCTGCATAAAAATTATGAATGGCAAGAGCGCAGAGGAAGTCCAGATCATCCTCGATGAGGCTATCTATATGAGTCAGAAGGTGCTTGCGGATGTGCGTTAAAGCTTGCTCGCTGGGGGTGTGCGCAAAGGTCATGGTTTTTAAGCCAAGCTGCAAAAACGGATCATGCAAACAAGGGCGTACTTTGTCGAGATCAACCGGCGGCGGTGTTTTTCTGTCTTCAAAATATTCGATTAATTCCTGCAAGGGGGCATGCAGTGGATCGAGGTGAAGGGTGTCCTGCCACAAAATAAAGGCGCGGTCCTTGACGCTGGCTTTGCTTGTCAGGGCAATTTGAAGAACCTTTTTTAAAAGAGGGTTGAATTCGTTTGCGACGACTTTTGCAATACATTGAAGGGCTTCTTTTTTATAAAGCTCGTCATAAGGTGCTCTGTAAAGAAGTTCAATCACAAAGCCGAGAGCTCTGTGCGTTTCACCGCTGTCAAAGTATTTGCGGTAAAGCTCAATCAGGTTATTCCGCGAGAGGTTTTGGTAATGCCGTTCTGGCAATTCAAATTTATAAGCGCACTCAGATGCTGTCATGACAGGGTTATCCTATATCCTCCTTGTAAGGGTGGCAAACACAGTTCTCGGTGTCTTCCCCAAAAATAAGCGCGGCCTTCAGGTTTCCAAAGGCCGCGCTTTCGATATCGGGAGCGTCTTGATAAGGTCTTCTACCTAAAATCCCGATAAAGCCTGTTAAACTCTATTCCTTTATCTCAGGCGCAGCAGGTCTTCCGTCATCTGGTCGACTGTGTTAATCACCCGCGTATTCGCAGAATAAGCACGCTGCGTGATGATCAGCTTGGCAAATTCATCGGCCAGATCAACGTTTGAAATTTCCAGTGTGGATGGTTCAAAGTATCCTGCGCCGCCCGTACCGGCTTCACGTAAATTTTCTTCGCCGGAATCTTCAGTTTCGGAATAAGCTGTTCCGGAAATTTCCTGAAGACCGTTCGGGTTAGCAAAGGTTACCAGCGGCAGTTTGTACAGGGCTGACGTTGCACCGTTTGAGAAACGGGCAATGACCTGGCCTTCACTGTCAATTTCAACCCCGGTCCGCAAGCCAAGCTCTGCACCGTCCTGATCAGAGAACGACACAGTGTAATCACTGGAAAACTGTGAGAAGCTGGAAATATCAATGTTGATACTTTGCAGTTCGGAACCGTTCCCCCAGTCAATATTGGAAAGTTCGATATCGATATTTCCGCTATTGTCGGGCAGGGCGTTGATCGATCCGTCACGGTTAAAGCTAATCAAACCGTTTGTCAGCTCGTTCCCGTTCGGGTCTGTCAGGTTGACCTGCCACCAGCCACGGTGGTTGTAGTTTGTATCGCCAGGATAGTTCTGGAAGGATGGAAATTCTTCCGTGCTGTAGGATGGCGAGTCAGCAAATGCACCGTTGTCATAGGCTGCGCTGTTCAGGTCGCTTGAGGTTAAAACCCCTGTCGGCAGGCCGATACTGCTCAGCGATGTTCCGATAGTGTTTTGAAACTCAATTGTTTCTGCCCCTGCTGTGAAAGCATCGCGGATAACAACAACTTCACCGTCATTGCCCAAAAAGGCCGTGGCACCAGCAACATTGTTGTTAATGTCATCAATAATATCAGAAAGTGTTTCGACCGCGACGTCCTCTGTTCCGGATGTTGCCCCGCCGACAGTATTGACCTCGTATGTCCGGACCGCACCGCCATCGACAGCCAGGGTAAACTGGTCGCCGTCACTCATACCGATATCGTTGATGAGTTCATCCGTGGCAGCCAGATTGGTCACGTTCCCGTTTGCTGTTGCCATCGGGCCGTAGGTTTTGGTGAATGCAAAGGTGATCGGCTGTGCATTCCCCAGCGAGTCATACATTGTAATACTGCGCTGGAAGTCCGTTGCCGATGTCAGGGCATTCGTCAGTGTTTCATCAACTTCCCTGGCATCCAGGTTAACGGCAAGTTCAGCAGCTGTTGTTGGGCGCGTGAGGCCGCCTGCAAAGCCAACATCAATTGGTACAAGCGATGTCAGGTCGCCTTGGTTGGATGGCAGAGCGCCTTGTGAATCCAGGGTCCATCCATAAAGATAGAAGCCGGCGGAATTTTGTAGGAAGCCTTGCGAGTCTTCACTGAACTGGCCGTTCCGTGTGTAGTTGAATTCGGTCAGTGCCGAGTTTTCAGAGTCACTTTTGACCGCAAAGAAACCGTTTCCGGAGATCGAGGCATCTGTACCGGAAATGGAAGACTGAATTGGTCCTTGTTGGTCAACACGCTGGATCCGCGCAACATTAACCGTTCCCGGGGAATAACGGGAAGAGCGTGTTTCCGTTGTCACAAGGGATGAGAACGCAGCTTCCGAGCGTTTAAAGCCCACCGTGTTCACGTTTGCGATGTTGTTCGAAATCATCGCCGTGGCCTGGGATTGGGCCCCGAGACCCGATACGCCTGTAAATAATGCTCCAAATAAACTCATAATAACCTCCTTTTAAGAAACATAAATTGTAAGTGTTGGGTTTGACTGATTAAGAGATAAAAAATGTTTAAGCATCCGTGTCTCCTTCCGTGTCCGTACCTTCTGTTCCGGTATCGGTGACAACTTCTGCCGGCACACGTGCCTGGAGAACCGAAGAAATCGGGACAGCGCGGTCACCGACAAGCAGGAAGACAACGCCGTCCTGTGTCTCAATACCGCGCACACGGCCGGAAACAGCGGTGCTGACATCAACGGATTGGCCTTCTGAGTCGAGGGCATCAATGGAAACTCTATAGGTGCCTTCTTCAAGTGTGGTGCCACCTGTATTTGTCCCGTCCCAGATGATTTCGTTTTGTCCTGTGGCTGTTGGCGCTTCTGCGCTATAGATCAGATCTCCGCCTTCATCATAAATATTGACCTGTGCGGAGACGACTTCTTCGTTCAGGGAGTAGTTGATTGTGACCGGCGCCTCACCATCAAAGTTGGCTTCGATGCTTAAGTAGGACACATCCATGCCAACATAGCTCAGCCCGATCGTTGACAGGTTCGCCAGTTGCAAGGCCAGCATGTCATCGAGTTTCTGGTTTTGGTTGATGGCCTGTTCAACCTGTGAAAACTGGACGAGCTGGTTTGTAAACTCAGTTGAATCCATGGGAGACAGCGGATCCTGATTTTGCAGCTGTGTTGTCAGCAGGGTCAGAAACTCATTAAAATCTTCCGCCAGCTGTAACCCCTGATTAAGGGTATTGGCTGCATCATTTGCGATGCCGCTTGTTGTAACATCTGAAACCATTTTTTTACGTCCTTTCTAAACCACAAGGTTATAGCGGGTGAGCCCGGTTTCGGGATCAACCTGCCAGTTCACAGTGGATTGAATAATGTCTAAATCGTCTTGTCCGTCGGCATCTGCATTTTTACCGTTGGATCCGTTTGCGTCATTATTATCGCGGGGGTCGAACGCGCTGCCATCCTCGGCAAGCTCAAAGGACAAAGATGCGCTGTCCGTGTTGAGGCCTGTATCCTGCAGGGCGCGTTCAAGAAGCGCCGCATCGCGCTGTAACATCAAATAAGTTTCCGGCTTTTCTGCTAAAACATGAATTTTAGCGGTTTTTTCAGGGCCAAATTCAAGTGTTACGTTCACACGGCCAAGCTCAGGCGGATCAAGCTCGATCCGCATTGACTTGGGTGTGCCGTCTTTGGCCATTTTTGAGATTGTAGCGCTCACAAGTTGTGTGGCCGGGTGGGTGTGCCCGGCTTGCGGAATGGCGGTGACTGAATGGGCGGCCTGCGCGGCATGGGTCATGGGTAAAATAGTGGCCAGATCCTGGTCTGCCGATAGTTCTGCAGTGCTGTCAAAGAAGGCAGAGAAAAATCCTTGTGATGTTGTAAACTCTCCACCTGCTGTCGTTTGCGCATTAATCAGGCTAGCAAAAGCTGTCTTCATCATTGTGACTGCTTTTTGAGCAGCGTTCGTCAGATTGGCTGCACTTGTTTCTGGTTTTGCTGCTAAATCCAGGCCTTTGTAACCGGATATTTCACCTTCTGGTAAAATAACGCCATCAGGTAGTGCATTACCACTGCCAACATTTAAAGCATTCAGCTGTGCGGCGATCTGATCATCAGCCTCGGTCTGATCAGATAAGTTTGATAGGTCGTTTCCAAGAACACGTTTTAAGACAGGGTTGGCGCCGGCAGGAAGAATGGACACGATGTGTTCATCACCATCCGTGCTTTCTTCAAAAGCAAAAGTTTGAGAATCTTGAAGGCCCAGAGCTGTTTCTTTCAGAACAATATTTTCATTGTCTCCAGCAGTTTCACCACTGCCAATAACAATTTCGTTGAGGGCTTTGGCTAGATCGTCAGTCGGTTGGATGTGTGTTGCTTCATCGCTTACGGGCTGTAAAATACCGCCAACCCCTGCAATTAAATCTTCTGCCGTCAGGGTTCGTCCGATTTTTTCTTCAACGTCGTGAATGCGTGTAGCCGCTTCGGTCAGCTGTTGTGGTGTAAGACCGAAAGAAATAAGGGCTGTAAATTGTTCTTCATTAATACTTTCGATGGCGTCCAGGGATGTCTGTAAATCTTCAAGGCGATGCTGAAGGCGGCCAACGAGGATTTCAGCAAACGGATTTGACTGAGAGTCAGCAGGAAGTGCCGCAATCATATCGCTGATTTCTTTATTGAGAGCATCAATTTTTGCAGCGACTTCTTCAATATTCAGTTCCTTGAAATCAACCGGAATATCTTTATCTTGCTCCTGAAGCATCACAACAATTTCAGGAAGAGAAAGGGGCTGGCCTTCATTCAGCTTATGTTTGGCTTTTTCAGCAACTGTTTCCGGTGATTGCGCAATCTGAGAAAATAGCTCTTTATCTTTTCCTGCGCCTTCTTCACCGACCAGGGAAAACAGGAATTGCCAGAAGGCACCGCCGCCGGTGACAGAGGCGGTGACGCCCGTTTTTGCACCGGATAGAGCCGAACCTTGTCCGGAGACAGCTGAACCGGATTGTGTCACTTGTGTTGCAAATGGGTTTACGTTGCTCATTAAATTTAGCCTTCCTTATGCTGACTCATTTACGCCAATAGATGCTTTATTGCGGTCTTGTACACGCCCGCTGGAGCCGTAGATGATCTGGTTTTCCTTGTTTGCTTCCCGCCGGGCCGCGCCCATGATCCGATCGCCGAGACGTTTGGTGCTACGTCCCATACGTTCAAGTTGCTCACGGTTTTTTTCAACAATGTCACTGAACTCTTTTTGGCTGCGAGCTATCTCTGCTTTGATCTCAGGCTTGGCCAGTTTGATCTGGTCCTTGCGGTTTAACAGATCCGCCATGCGGTCATAATAAGTGCGTGCTATTTCAAGTTTTTCATCCTGCAGCCCCATGAACGCGGAGATGTCGGTTTGCTCCAGGACTTCAGTTTCCTTGCTGACAACATTGCGTAAGGCGCGGACGGTCTTAAGCATATCCATCAAGGCTGCATTCGGATCCTGAGTCGTTTTACTGTTGTGTGCTTGTGCCATTGGCTTTCTCCTGCATTTTGATCATTTCTGCTTTAACCTGGTCGGCAATGCCGAGTTGTCCGGTTTCAGCAACCATCTTTCCGTATTCAGTCAGCATCATGCCCTGAAAAATTTCTTCACCTTTGCCGCCGCCGAACATTGGATCAGGTTTAATTCCTTCAAACATCGGCTTCATCATCTCTGTGATGAACATGGCTTCGAAATCTTTTGCTGCCTCTTCAATGGCCTGCATATTTCTTGTTTGCTCAGCGCTTTTTGTTTTGGCGACAATATCGGCG
Organism: Alphaproteobacteria bacterium; assembly: GCA_028282385.1. Taxonomy (GTDB): domain Bacteria; phylum Pseudomonadota; class Alphaproteobacteria; order Micavibrionales; family Micavibrionaceae. The sequence continues at coordinate 11,261 of JANQIB010000007.1, read as the reverse complement.
CTTTGACCTTGAGAGGCCTGAAGCAGGGCGGTTGTTGTGTCTGTAGTCAATGTCGTCATTACAGTGTCTCTATCTCCGCTTGGAGGGCGCCGGAGGCCTTAATCGCTTGCAGGATTGTAATTACATCCTGTGGTGGTACGCCGAGGCGGTTTAGACCGGTGACCAGGTCCTGCAGCGTGACGCCGGTTTCAACAACGGTTAGTTTGGCATCCGGGCCTGAATTCACTTCTATGTCTGTGCGTGGAACAACTTCTGTTGTGCCTTGTTCGGCAAACGGGTTGGGCTGGCTGACCTGCGGTGTTTCAGTGATCTTGACGGTGAGATTGGCCTGTGCAATCGCAACTGTGCTGACTTTGACTTCAGAACCCATGACGATCACGCCGGAACGTTCGTCAATTACAACGCGGGCAACCTGGTCAGGCTGCACGGGGAGTTGTTCAATATCAGTAATCAGGTCAACAATTGTCCCGTTATAGCTGCTTGGGCGGCGGAGTACGACGCTGGCCCCGTTTTCTGCGCGGGCAAGTCCTGCGGAAGAAAAACCGTTAATGGCCTGCGCAATGCGCCGCGCTGTTGTAAAGTCAGGGTTACGCAGAGCAAGCCGAACTTCCTGGAGTTCTTCAAGGTTGAAGTCAACTTCACGTTCAATGATTGCACCGGCCGGAATGCGTCCGGCTGTTGGAACATTTTGGGTAACACCGCCTCCATCGCCTTGGGCTGAAAAACCGGAAATCATAACGGAACCCTGAGCAACTGCGTAGACTTCGCCATCTGCGCCCATCAGGGGTGTAACCAACAATGTTCCGCCGCGTAAGTTTGCGGCATCACCAAGTGCTGAGACGTTAACGTCAATCTTTGCTCCTTGATTGCTGAACGGGGGGAGTGTGGCTGTTACCATCACAGCGGCAACATTACCCGTGTTCAGGTTTTGACCGCGCACATTCACCCCGAGACGCTCCAGCATGGCAACTAAACTTTGTTCCGTGAACGGTGAATTTCCCAGAGAGTCTCCACTTCCGTTCAAACCGACGACAAGCCCATACCCGATCAATTGGTTATCGCGGACGCTTTCGATATCAACAATGTCTTTGATACGGGTCGTTTTGGCATGAGCTGCGTGGGACTGACCGACGATCAGGGCAATAAAGATAAGCCCTGTTCCAATCAATTGGAGGAGGAATTTATTCACGTGCTCTACTTTTAAATGCTTCTGCATGTTCATTTTTGCCGTATACATACTTTAATCCGCTGAAAGCTATGCGAAGAGTGTGCCAGTTTTTGGTTTAAACTTTCTGCCGAGTCGCTTTCGATTCGTTTGTTTTTACAGGGAAAAATGCGGGTGGGCCGGCAGGGCAGGGCGGCAAAAACTGCCCCGCATGACAAACAGAATTTTTTTATGTTATGGTGAATTTATGAAAGTTGAAGGCCCGTCCAAAACCCGTGAGGTTTCCAAATCCAAGAAAGCTGAAAAAGCCTCTGAAGCCGAGGCGGCTTTTGGGGAATTTCTGGCGTCTGCGCCGAAAGAAACAACAAAAGCCTCAGCGAGCAACTCGATTGCAGCTGTCGATGCCCTTTTGGCCGTTCAGGCAGTGGATGATCCAACCGCCCGTGCAGCCCGGAAACGAATGCGGGTGCGTGCAGATAACCTCTTGAATGAGCTTGATAAAATTAAATCTGCGTTACTTGGGGGTACGCTCACGATCGGGCACTGTATTGACATTGCCGATGTTGTGGCTGAGCACCGTGAAAACGTGGAAGATCCGGCGCTGACAGGTATTTTGGACGAGATTGACCTGCGGGCCCAGGTGGAGATCGCCAAGATGCGTAAGGCACTGGAAGCGCAGGGAAAAGCATAATCCCGATTATCAGCTTGCTTCAGGCCCGCCGCCTGACTATATTTCCTTTTCGAATTTTGTAACTATCAGTAACCCCGCTTAAAAGAGGTCATATCTATGGCGACGAAGAAAAAAGCAAAGAGCAATGAAGTTGTTGTTCCTGAAAAATATAATCCTTTGAAAGATAAGGGTGAGTATATGAACCCTGTCATGCTGGAATATTTCCGGCAAAAGCTTGTGAATTGGCGTTCTGAGCTTTTAAAAGAATCTTCAGAGACAATTGCAAATACCCTTCAGGAAACCGAGTTGCAAAAACCGGATCTGGCGGACCGCGCCTCTGCGGAAACTGATCACGCGCTGGAACTTCGCACTCGTGACCGTGAGCGGAAACTGATTTCAAAAATCAATTCTGCGCTCGAGCGGATTAAAGAAGGCGAATATGGTTACTGTGAAGAGACCGGTGATGAGATTGGTGTTGCCCGTCTTGATGCCCGGCCTGTCGCGACATTGAGCCTTGAAGCGCAGGAACGTCACGAGCGTAAAGAAAAAACTCATCGCGAGGAGTAGGGAGCTTTGAGTAGGGAGTAGGGAGATTTTAATGGTTATAAAGGGTACGAAGATCTGGATGTTTATAATCGTGCCTTTAAGATAGCCTGTGAGATACATAACTTTTCCCTATCTCTGCCGAAAATTGAACAATATGCTTTGGCTGACCAGATGCGTAGAGCAAGTAAATCGATCTGTGTAAATATTGCCGAAGGTTCTGCCAAACAACATTTTTCAAATTTTGAATTTTCCAGATTTTTAAATATAGCGCTTGGATCAAGCGAAGAAATGAGAGAATGGCTCAAATTTTCTAGAGAGTTAGGTTATTTAAATTCAGATCAATTTAATCTCTGGCATAACGAGTATGATGAGATTTCAAAAATGCTCTATGGTTTAATGAAGCGTTTAAAGTCTCAAAAAGCCGCCTAATTTTTTCTCCCTACTCCCTACTCATGCCTCCCTCCTAAAACGGGAAGATGATGTCGTAAACCTGCTGGCCGTAGCGGGGTTGTTGCATATCCGTAATCTGCCCTTCCCCGCCATAGGCAATACGCGCCTCGGCAATCTGTTCAGAGCTGATCGTATTGGTCGGGGAAATATCTTCCGGACGAACGACGCCGGCAACAGCCAGGATGCGTTTTTCAAAATTCACCCGGACTTCCTGTTTGCCTTCAATCACAAAATTCCCGTTTGGCAGGACCTGTGTGATGATCGCGGCCATTTGAACCTTCACCTCTTCTTCACGTTCAACGCTGCCTTCACCTGTGTGAGAGGATGTTGCTCCGGCATCAATCAGGTCCGTATTGTCAATGGCTTGTGGCAGAAGTCTATCCAGGGCAAGTTCATAACCGAGCAGGGAATTCAACGCAGCATCTTCGTTACTGGTGCGTGTGCGTTCCGTTTCATTTTCAAGAGCCGCCGTATCATCAATATCAACAATCACGGTTAAAATATCGCCGACATCCCCGGCGCGTTGATCTTTAAAGAATCCTTTTTTGTCGCCGCCCCAAAGAGAGTTTTTCTCACGGCTGGCCACTTGCGGGGCCGGCATCGGCATGGAAACCGGCTGATAATCTTCCTTTGTGACCGGGTTTTCAATCGGCGCAAGATCAGGTGCTTTGCCGACATTGGCCAAACGGTCTGCGGCGCCGCAGGCACTTAAAGAGGTTGTTGCCAAAAGCCCTAATCCTAAAATCGTGATTTTTTTCATTGTTTTATACTCCTAAGTATCTAACGGACGATGACTTCGCGCGAGCCGGAAACCTGGGCCGTCAGCGTTTTGTTGCTATTTGTATTATTCACCCGGACGAGATCTCCCTGTGCGCCGGATTGTAAAGCCTTGCCTTTTGCAGATAGAACTAGCGCGCCTTGTTTAAAGTAGATGGTAATCTGATCACCGCGCTCAACAAGTTGTGGACGCATCAGGTCATTGGCCAAAACTGGTTTGCCCGCCATGATCATACGGCGCGGGGTTAAGCCAGTCAGATCATCAGCATCAATAACCAAATCCGGCTGAACGGATTTTTGTGGCATATCAACGTAATCGAGATCATTTATTCCAATGACCTCACCATGTTTTAAAGTTTCGCGTAAGACCGGCACGCGAACCATCCGTTCGATCTGACCGGCAACAGCATATTGTTTCAAAGGTTTGTCCTTGCTTGGCGCCGAAAAGGTGGCTTCAAAAATATCGCGCTGCGGGTCAAAGGACAGGGCTGCGATTTCAGCCTCGGCCGGTGCGCTTGGCGGTAAAACGATATCCCGCAATATCCCGCTGAATTTAAATTTGTAATCACCGTTCAGGCCTTTTTCTGCCAGGGCGTTTTTGAGCTGCAGACGTAAATTGTCTTTCGGGACAATCGTCGCAGCCCGGCGGACAACAAGTTGTTGGGCAGAGCTGTGCGGACGCCAGTCAAGATCCATCGCCGTTGCGATCCGGTAAAGTGTGCGAGCATTCAGCACCATATCCTGACCCGGCGCAGGGGCGGGGCCGAGAACATAATCTGCATTATGTTTTACATCTTCGAACAGGTCGCCAAGCGTTAGCATATCTCCTGAAACGATACTGATCTCTTTCAGGTTGGTTGCAAGTGCGGCTTTTGTCGTCAGGACAAGGGTAGTCACACTGGCGATCAGAAATACAACGAACAGGAATATTCGAAGGGCGATTAACGCAGGCCACCAGATTTTTTGAGCCATTATTTTATCCTCCTGTTATCTGAGCGCTGTGATCGTTTGCAGCATTTCATCACTTGTGCTGATGACATTTGAATTCATCTCATAAGCGCGCTGGGCAGCGATCAGGTTTGTAATTTCTTCAACAACGTTAACGTTTGAGTTTTCCAAAGCGCCTTGCCGGATAGCGCCAAAATCATCTGTATTGGGCGTTCCGGTTGTTGGCGTTCCGGAGGCTTCTGTTTCCACAAACAATGTGTCACCGATTGCCTCAAGGCCGGCCGGGTTCACAAAGCTTGCCAGCTGAATCTGACCAATATTGGAAAAGGCGACCGTGCTTGGCAGGGAAACGAGAACTTCACCGGCATTGTTGATAGTGATGCTTTCAGCATCTGCAGGCACTGTCAGGCCAGGCTGAAGTGTGTATCCCTGCGTGGTTACAATTTCACCATTTTCATTCAATTGAAAGACACCAGCACGTGTGTAGGCTGTTTCACCATTGGGCAGGTCAATCTGGTAATAGCCTTTCCCGGTAATCGCAAGATCAAGGTCATTCTCTGTCATCTGGATTGTGCCCTGTTCATGCAGGCGGTAAATCGAGCCCATACCTACCCCGAGACCGAATTGCATCCCTGCCGGAGCGATTGTACCAACATCGGAAGAGGGTGCGCCGGGACGCATCTTGTTTTGATAGATCAGGTCATGAAATTCCGCGCGCTGGCGTTTAAAGCCCGACGTTGTCATGTTGGCGATGTTGTTGGAAATCACATCCACATTCATTTGCTGGGCCAGCATGCCCGTTGCGCCGATATCTAAAGATCTTGTGACCATATTCTATGCTCCTTATTTAAATTCCTTTTTTAACCGCTATTTCTCGACAGGCGTTGAACCATTGTCCGCAGCCGGTCATGTTCGCTTTTCATGATGTTCTGGACGGCCTGATATTCCCGCAGCACGTCAATCATGCGCGTCATTTCAACAATCGGCTGAACGTTTGAGCCTTCGAGTTTTCCTTGAATCACAGTTGTTCTTTCCGCCGGTGTGCCGGGATTGTCGCTGATATAAAGCCCGTTACCGGCCGGGTCGAGTTTTTGTTCGCTATCAAACTCAACAACCATCAGTTTGCCGACTTGTCCGTCATCGGTTGAGATTGTGCCGTCTTGTGCGATGTAGATACTTGTTGCGTTTGCCGGGATGGTGATTTCCCCGCCGCCATCTCCGGCGACTGGCATGCCGCGGGCATTCACAAGGATGCCTTCCGATGTCATGCCGAAATTACCGGCGCGCGTATATTGAACGCCGTCGGGGGTGACAATGCCCATAAAACCGGGACCGACAAGGGCAACATCAAGATCGTTGCCTGTTGTCTTGACCGGGCCGGGGTCGGTATTCTGGTACTGGCCGTAATCCAGCACCATTGAAATATCTTCTTTCATATATTGGGGATCTTCGACGACTTCCTGAAAGATCAGGTTCTGGGCACGAAAACCGGGCGTGCTCATATTCGCAACATTATTTGCGATGATGTTCATGTTGTTTCTGAGAACAACCTGAGAGGACAGACCTACATAGAGAGAATTTTCCATTTAATTTTTACACCCGTTTTCAGGTTTCTACCTGCTCTCTCTCAATGCACCCTCTGTGCCAAGAGGTGTTTTATAATAATTTCAATGTGTTATAGTTTTACAGGCGGCATGGTGTGCCGCCCGAATCGATTCGTTTTTTTAAGCTCTTTCAAGCGGTTGGAAAAAATTGCCGCCCATTCTTGCGGTGTGTCTCTTGTGGAGCGATAGCTCTAAACGCTGGTGAGCTGTGTCTATTCTTCTTATAATTTGTTGAATCATATAAAACGCGCTTAGGAGCAAGAAACGCTATGACCGATGCAAGCCTCGATGATGATGAAGAAAAACCCGCTGAAGGCGAAGAAGGTGCTGAGGGCGCTGAAGGGGAAGAGGGCGAAGGCGAAGAGGGTGAAGGTAAGAGTAAGAAAAAGCTTATCATTATCATTGCTGCCGCGGCTGTCTTGGTATTAGGCGGCGCCGGTGCCGGTTTATATTTTACAGGAATGCTCGATAGTCTTTTAGGCAAGGAAGCGCCTGTCGAAGGGGAAGCTGGTGAAGAGGGCGGTGAGCATGGCGATGAACATGCAGAGGTTCAGTATGATGAACACGGAAATCCAATTGCTGGCGGGGGGCCGGTCTTTTTAGAAATCCCGGATATTATTGTCAATCTCAGCAGTTCGGATTCAAGTCCGCGTTATTTGCGCCTGAAGGTTCAGCTGGAGTTCAAAACCGAAGAAGACAAAATAGCGGTTGAAGCCGTCATGCCGCGGGTTGTTGATCAGTTTCAAACCTATTTGCGCGAGCTTCGGGTGCGTGACTTAAGAGGATCAGCCGGGATTTACAGGTTGCAAATGGAGCTTTTGAGCCGTGTGAATGCGGCGGCCTATCCTGTTCAGGTCCAGGATGTCCTCTTTCAGGAGATTTTGATACAATAAAAGAGAAGGCTTTAAATAAAATTAGAATTTTGGTGTTAAAGCTTGTGCAATTTGTACATTTTGCTGATGAAGCAAAGGGATTTCTTGGGCAGAAATTTTTAGATTTTCTTTATTGCGTGCAAAGTTTAGAGGGTTTTCAGATTGCAATAGACGCCTGCATATTTCCGAGGAGACAATACCACAAACATTGCCTATCGGGCATATAGATTCCTGATTTATAAAAGTTCTGATTTGAGAGCTGTCGGCATAAAGTTGACGAAGAATATTGAACACATCATTCATTGGCTGGGAAAAGTCCAAAAAGCCGCCATCTTGTTTCATATGCTGTTCAATCAGGACGATATCGGTAGCACGGGTAGATTGGTCTGTATAAACGCACAGAGATAGAGAATGCGTTCTGCGGTGATCAGAAGGGTAGGATAAGCACAGGGGAATAACTATTTTTTCGAACGGGATATCACTATCTTGTTGTATAAATGCAAAAAGCCGTACGAGTTCAACAAACATAGTATACCCATTATCCCCTATTTCGGGCGTAATTATGATGTCGCCGGTTATGATATTTTTATGCTGTACAGCGATGGGTAAAAAATTATCGATGCGGTCATCCAGGTCGTTATTGCCAGATGTAAAGGTTTCAAAAAAGCCGGCTTGATTTTGTTGGGCATGGAATTGGGAAAGTAAAGATGCGTCACCTATCTTATAGCCTGATGTAGGTGGTGGATTGTCTGCTAATTTGAAATAGCAGGAGAGTTCATGGGGTTGAATCTCGGCAAAATTAAAAATTTTCATGGATAGGTTTTTACAATATGTAAATAAAAAGAGCAAGTTTTTATTTGCTCTTTTGGTGCTATTTTTTAGGGGATTGCTCTTTCGATCGGCTTTCTAAAAAGTCCATAACCCGTTAGGTTTGTTATTATATAATATGATTTCGTCGTTTTACGGTATAATGCAGAGGCAATCATAATGCTGCAAACGCAGGCGCGGCATGGTTTTTGCGATAAAATCATACAAACAGAGCAATCGTAACGCTTTGATGCAATATGGAATATAAGAATGAGTGACACTGACGAACTCGAAAATATGAGCGACGAAGAGCGCGCCATGATGGAGCAGTGGGAGAACATGTCCGATGAGGATGGGGGATCCGAAGGCTCTGAAGATGGTGGCGAGGCTGAAGCCGGCGGCGAAGAAGGCGGGGATACAACACGTATCCTCAACCAGGATGAAATCGACTCCTTGCTTGGATTTGATGATGACGATTTTGGTGGTGAGGCCTCCGGTGTTATGGCGCTGGTTAACTCGGCCATGGTCAATTACGAGCGTTTGCCGATGCTCGATATTGTCTTTGACCGTTTGGTTCGTTTGATGTCGACATCTCTTCGGAACCTGACATCGGATAATGTTGAGGTCTCGCTTGATCAGGTTTCTACCGTACGTTTCGGTGATTATATGAATTCCATTCCGTTGCCGGCCATGCTGTCGGTCTTTAAGGCGGAAGAATGGGATAACCATGGCCTGATGGTGACAGACAGCGCGTTAATCTACTCGATCGTGGACGTGCTTCTTGGCGGGCGCCGCGGGACACCGGCCATTCGCGTTGAAGGCCGTCCCTACACAACCATCGAAACCAAGCTGGTCGAGCGGATGGTGCAGGTTGCTCTCGGGGACCTGTCATCGGCTTTTGACCCGCTTTCTCCGGTTAGTTTTTCACTTGAAAGAATGGAGACAAACCCCCGTTTTGCAACAATTTCTCAGAGTAATAGTGCCTGTGTTCTCGCGCGTTTGCGGGCGGATATGGGAGACCGTGGTGGCCGGGTTGAAATTCTGATTCCTTATGCGACGCTTGAGCCGATCCGCGAACTTCTCCTGCAAATGTTTATGGGGGAAAAGTTCGGACGTGATTCCATTTGGGAAAGCCACCTGACGCAGGAGCTTTACATGACCGATATCCAGCTTCAGGCTGTTTTGGGAGAGAAAGTCGTTGCTCTTGGGGAAATGCTGAACTGGGAAATCGGCACACGCATCATGTTTAGTACGAATACTGAAGATGAGCTTGAACTGCGCTGCGGCCATGTGCCGATGTTTAAGGGGCCGGTTGGTCAAAAGCAAAGCCAGATTGCCGTGCAGATTGATAAATATATTCCACCTGAAGAAGAAGGGGAACAATGAGTATTTCTATTGGGTTCATTTTGGATGCGGCAATTATTATTTTGCTTTGCATTACAATATTTTATGCGTTTCGGCTGTCTATGTTTCTCAAGGTGTTTCGGGATGGCCGTGAGGATATCCAGCGTTTGTTTATTGATCTGACCAGTCACATTGACCGGGCTGAAAAATCCATGCAGACCATGCGTGAAGCTGCGGATAATTCGGGCGCCAATCTTCAGAAAATTGTCACTGATGCCAGGGCGTTATCTGATGAACTTCGTTTTATGAATGAGGCTGGGGATAGTCTGGCGGGCCGCCTTGAAAAATTAGCCAGCCGGAATAAGGAACTGATTGATCTCCTGCAAAAATCCGGCGGGATCGGGGCGGATGATCTGCCGGTCGCGCCGGCAGCGCAAACAAGACAAAATGCTGCGCCAAAGAAACCTGTTTCCAGGGCTGTTGATCAAAAACCGATCCCTGATTTTTTAATTCATGACCGGGATTTCTTCGAAGAAGAGCAGGAGCAGGATAATTATACGTTGTTAGAAGATGATTATGACTGGGAGCGTGAGGCAGAGTTTATGAAGGATGAGGCTGTTTACGCAGACAATTTCGAAGAGGACTCGCCCAGTTTTGCCAGTGAGGCAGAGCGGGAATTTTATCTTTCGATGAAACAGGCTGGCCGTAAAAAAGCGGGCGGAGTGGTTTAGGTAAATGTTCAATCCTTTTCGCCAGGTTAAAATTCTTCCGGTTTTGGTGCTTGTTTTGGCGCTGGCGCTTGGTGTGCGAATGAGTGCGATGATGGCTGGCTCTTATGAAACCGAAGGTTTTGCGTTTGCCGAGGAAGTCAGTGATATTGCCCCGCAAGCCGGGGATGATGATGAAAAACCGCCTGAGGAGCCTGAAGAAGAAGCGCGGACAGTTCAGACCTCGCACGATCAAGACTCAAAAGGGGAAGAGCATAAGCAAACAGCCGATGATGTTGGTGCACCGCCGCCGGTTGCCGAGACCGGTAAAGGGGGTGAAAACTGGCGCGATTCGATGGATGAAGATCTTGAATATTCAAAAGTCCGTATGGAGCTGTTTGAAGATTTGTCCAACCGGCGCACAGAGCTTGAAAAGCGCGAAAAGGAAATGAATATGCGCGAGGCGCTTTTAAAGGCGGCTGAGCAGGAGCTGGACCAAAAATATAAAGAGCTTCTTTCTTTACGTGAGGAAATCCAGGTGCTTTTGAAAATACAGTCGAAGGCAGAAAAAGAGCGTATTGAAAGCCTTGTAAAAATCTATGAAGGCATGAAAGCCAAAGACGCGGCGCGGATTTTCAATACACTGGATATGGATGTGCTTTTGAGTGTTTTAGGTCAAATGTCGGAGCGGAAATCAGCGCCAATCATTGCGGCCATGACTCCCGAGCGGGCGCGAACAGTGACTATTATGCTGGCTGAGCAAAAGTCTTTGCCGGATATGGAAGAACGGCTTCGGCGCTGATTACTGGGGACAATGCGCATATGCAGGGGTGTGCAGATCGACAGCCTATTTGTAACCTGTTATATTTCTTGAAGTTTTTTTTGTGTTTTTCTAGGTTTTTTTAGACGTTCTTAGAATTCGTTAACCAATTTAGGGCCATAATCTCTATTGGACCGCTGTGTCCAGCTATGTTTGAAAGCCTAATTTGAAAAAGATAAGGGGATCGCCGTGTCTTACGATAAGAATATGAATGTTCTGGTGGTAGATGATTATCAGACAATGGTTCGCATTATTAAAAACCTGCTGAAACAGATCGGGTTTAGCAATATTGACGAAGCTGCAGATGGAACCGAAGCGTTCGGTAAAATCCAGGGCAAGGATTATGGTTTGATTATTTCCGACTGGAATATGGAGCCGATGACAGGGCTTGAACTTTTGAAAAAAGTTCGTGGTTCGGGCGAGAGCTTTAGCAATGTGCCCTTTATTATGGTGACCGCAGAGAGCAAAACGGAGAATGTGATTATCGCCAAACAGGCTGGCGTGAATAATTACATCGTGAAGCCGTTTAATGCGGAAACACTTAAAAACAA
>JANQIB010000005.1 GCA_028282385.1 Alphaproteobacteria bacterium | reverse complement strand
TTCAAGCGATTCCAAAAGCGCGGTTTCCTCCCCGCAAATATAGGCCCCCGCCCCGCGATGGAGCGTGACATCAAAATCCCATCCTGTGCCGGCAGCATTTGGCCCTAACAATCCGGCCTCACGCGCCTCTTCAATCGCGCGCACGACTTCGGAGCCTTCATGGACAAATTCCCCGCGGATATAAATAAACGCCCGGTGCGCCTGCATGGCAAAACCGGCAATCAACGCCCCTTCAATTAATTTATGCGGATCATGGCGCATAACCTCCCGGTCTTTACAGGTGCCGGGCTCGGACTCATCCGCGTTAATCACCAGGTAATGCGGTTTGTCGGAAAGTTCCTTGGGCATGAACGACCATTTCAGACCGGTCGGAAACCCAGCCCCGCCGCGTCCGCGCAGGCCGGATTTTTTCATCTCTTCAATGATCCAGTCCCGTCCCTTGGCCAGAATATCTTTCGTGTTTGACCAGTCCCCGCGCTTTTTCGCTGCCTCTAAAAACGGGCTTTCAAAAGCATAAAGGTTCGTAAATATGCGGTCTTTATCCTGCAACATTTTTTCTTAACATCATCTCCGCGGCGAAGCCGCATTATTTTCACCACAACGACCACAAAGAACACGACGATTTTTATAAAAACGCAAAGCGCGTTGTGATCGTTGTGCACGTCGTGGTTTAAAAACCATCTTACAAAACCCCCGCTTTCTTCGCCTGCTCTTCGAGGGTCGTCGGACCGCTCAGGGCCATCGCGGCGCGGCGGCCATTTTGCGGACCGTGCGCCGGGATTTCATCTTTTTTCAGGCTGTTTAAAATCTCCAGCATCTTCTCCGGAGTCAGATCCTCATAAAACAAATCATTGACCTGAATCATTGGCGCATTCGAACACGCCCCCAGGCATTCCACTTCCATCAGGGTGAAGTATCCATCCTTGCTCGTTTCGCCATGGCCGATCCCAAGCTCTTTTTCGACGATTTCCATGACAGGCGCGGAGCCGCACAGCCAGCACGGCGTCGTGCCGCAAAACTGGATCAGGTATTTCCCAACCGGCTCCAGGTTATACATCGAATAAAACGTCGCTACTTCATAAACCTTGATCGGCGGTACACCAACAATATCGGCAATCTCATCCATCGCCGCCCGTGGGATCCATCCACCGCCCGTCGGCAAGTCCCCAAACGGACCGGTTTCGGCCACCTGCCGCTGCGCCAGGTCAAGCAAAGGCATCGTTGCCGATTGCTGACGGCCTTTCGGATAACGGGCAATAATCTCATCGACCGCAGCCTGATCGGCAAAGCTAAAACTCTCTGGTTGATAATCGGCAGCAGGATTGAATTTTTTTAACATCGGCAGGCACCACTCTATTTCTTCTTATATACCAGTTTCTTGGAGGCAGACAAAAGAGGTTTTTCAATCAATATGTAAGCTATACAGCCCCCAATGAGGCAGGCAATTGCCGTAATTATGAGAATGAGCAAAGGCGGCAGGCTCTGCTCAAGCCCCAGCCACATCATCCCCTGCGTCACCGCGCCAATCGCAAAGGGGTGGGACAGGTAAAGCGTATAGGACGAATCCCCTATTAAAACCGCGCTTTTGGGCGCGCGCAGCTCCTCCGCCCCTTTCGGCAGGGCCAGTAATGCCACCAGCAAAACAGGAATAACCGTTCTAAACAGATTGAAACTAATCTGATCCTGCCACTCCTGCTCAAAAACAAAAGCCGCAGCCAAAATCCCCGCGCAGGCAAACCCTGCATACAAAAAGCTGCGCGGCAACCGCCAGCCTTTCATAAAAGCGTAACCGATCAGACAGCCATAGAAAAATTCAAGGACAATGGAATATCCGTAAAATTCTGCCGCGACATGATCGACCCCGCCAAAATCACTGATCACGCTCAGGATGAAATACCCGCCCAATGCCGGCAGTGAAAACCGGACGGGTAAAAGCAGGCACAACGCAAACAGCGCGTAAAAGTACATCTCGTAATTCAGGGTCCAGCCAAGCGCGAGAAAGGGCTGAATATCCCCGGCGCTATTCAGATAGGGAATGAAGAACAAAGATTTTAAAAATTCGGCCGGAATAAATTCCGCCTTGCCCAAAACCTGCGGCGCAATGAGCGCTACGCCCAGTAACAAAAATGTATAAAACCAGTAAATCGGAATGATCCGGAGAATCCGCCGGATCATAAAGTTTTTTGATGCTTCAAAACCGGATTTTCCCCAGGTCGTATAGACCATGATAAAACCGCTCAGGACAAAGAAAATATCCACCCCGACCAGCAGATAGCTGGCCTCCTCTATGCCGGATGAAACACCTGTAATCTGCGCCGTTTCATACCGTGCATGCATGACCATGATCAGGATCGCCGCCAGCCCGCGTAAAAGCTGAAGAGGTTCAAGACGCGTGGATTTATTATTCATAGAATTTTGCCTTTTTATGGCGCCTGGACTTGCTTTTTACAGCGATATCGTTTACAAGACCTCCCTCCAAATGTCCCGTTCGTCTAGCGGTTAGGACGTCGCTCTTTCTAAGCGAAAACAGGGGTTCGATTCCCCTACGGGATGCCAGGCTCACCGGTCAATCTCGCCAAACACCACGTCCATCGACCCGATATTGGCAACAAGGTCGGCAAGAAACGCGCCCTTGCTCATAAAGTCCAGCCCCTGCAAATGCGCAAAGCCCGGCGCGCGGATATGACAGCGGTAAGGGCGGTTTGTCCCATCAGAGACCAGGTACACCCCGAACTCCCCTTTCGGCGCTTCAACCGCGCAATAGGTTTCCCCTTCGGGCACGTGATACCCTTCGGTAAAGAGTTTGAAGTGATGGATCAGCGCTTCCATCGAGGCCTTCATCTCCGCGCGCGGCGGCGGGGCGACTTTACGGTCATCCACCATGACCGGCCCGTCCGGCAATTCGTTCAGACATTGCTTCATAATTTTCAGCGACTGGCGCATCTCTTCCATCCGGATCAGGTAACGTGCATAGCAATCACCTGTTTTGCCGACCGGCACGTCGAAATCCATTTTCTCATAGACATCATAAGGCTGGCTCTTCCGCAGATCCCACGGCACACCGGAGCCACGCAGCATCGGGCCGGAAAACCCCCATTCAAGCGCTTCTTCTTTACTGACCAGACCAATATCGACAGTCCGCTGTTTAAAGATCCGGTTGTGGGTTAAAAGATTATCCAGATCATCAATCACCTTCGGCACAGAATTCTCGGTCCACTCCAGCATATCTTCAGCCAGACCAGCCGGCAGATCCTGCGACACGCCGCCGGGACGGAAATAATTGGCATGAAGCCGCGCCCCGCAAACCCGGTCGTAAAATTCCATCCCTTTTTCGCGCTCCTCAAACCCCCACAGGGCCGGGGTAATCGCGCCAACATCAAGGGCAAAGGTCGTAATGTTCAGAATATGGTTTAAGATCCGTCCAAGCTCGCAAAAGAGCACACGGACATATTGCGCGCGCGGCGGCGGCGTAATCCCCAGCAATTTTTCTGTCGCCAGCGCAAAGGCATGTTCCTGGTTCATCGGCGCAACGTAATCGAGCCGGTCAAAATACGGCGTGGCCTGCATATAGGTTTTATATTCGATCAGCTTTTCTGTGCCCCGGTGCAAAAGACCAATATGCGGATCTGCCCGTTCAACAATCTCGCCTTCCATCTCCAGCACAAGACGCAGCACGCCATGCGCAGCCGGGTGTTGCGGCCCGAAATTCATCGTATAGGGCTTAATATGGGTTTCTTCTGAAATCTCTATCGTCTGCGCTGCGTCAGCCATTATTTCTTACTCCCCGTCTGCGGCACTTTCTCCGTCTCTTCCCAGCCAAAAGCAGGCTTGACCGCTTTTTCATCACCGGGAAGCTGGATATCCGTCATCCCCTCCCACGGTGAAAGATTATCAAACACCCGGAAATCCTGCGGCAGGCTGACAGGTTCATACACCACACGCCGCTGCTCGGTATCATAACGCAGCTCAACATAGCCGGTGAGCGGGAAATCTTTGCGCAGCGGATGCCCTTCAAACCCGTAATCGGTCAGGATCCGGCGCAGGTCGGGATGACCGGTAAAGTAAATCCCGTAAAGATCCCAGGCCTCGCGCTCAAACCACCCGGCGGATTTAAACACCCCTGTGACAGAATCAACAGGCGTGTTTTCATCGGTTTTGATTTTAACGCGCACACGGTTATTCATGCTGAGGGAAAGAAGATGATAGACCACATCAAAACGCTGCGGATACCGGTCCGGGTAATCCGCCCCGCACACATCCACCAGCTGTTTGAACTGGCATTCCGGGTCATCGCGCAACACCTGCAGGGCTTTGACAATCTCCGGAGCCTTGATGTTTAACGTGAGTTCACCGCGAACAATCTCATAAGATTCCAGAGCATCCTCAAGGATCTCTTCAACATGTTCGGCTAAATCTTTCAGGGCTTCATCTTCAGACATATGATCCTACCGGGCGATCCGCGTATCTTCACGCTGGATTTTCTTCTGGAGTTGGAGCAGGCCGTAGACCAGCGCTTCTGCCGTCGGCGGGCAGCCGGGCACATAAATATCAACCGGCACAATCCGGTCGCAGCCGCGCACGACAGAATAGGAATAATGGTAATAACCGCCCCCATTGGCGCAGCTTCCCATCGAAATCACCCAGCGCGGCTCTGGCATCTGATCATAAACTTTCCGAAGCGCCGGCGCCATTTTATTGGTCAGCGTCCCGGCGACAATCATCACGTCCGACTGACGCGGTGAAGGCCGCGGGATCATCCCGAACCGGTCCAGGTCATAGCGGCTCATATAGGAATGGATCATTTCCACCGCGCAGCAGGCCAGACCAAATGTCATCGGCCACATGGAACCCGTGCGCGCCCAGTCAAACAGCTTGTCGGCCTGTGTAATCAGGAATCCCTTTTCCTGCACATGCTTGGACAGCGCAGCCGCCACCGCGTCCTGCTCCTTCGCCGGGGGCATTTGCACCCTGGTCTTGAGCGGCGCATCCGGCGCTTCTATGTTATGACGGTCGTGGGACATGATTGCTATATTCACCCTCAATAATTAGATCACCGTTATGGTCTAAACTGCAGAGTTCTGGACACACGTAAAAAACATCTCCATTCAGGCTTTGCATTTTCAGGAAATAAGACATTGTTTTTTTGCCTTTCTCATCACGCCCTTCAATGTAAACATTACTCTCATCTTGAACCAATTTGTCTGCGATAATTAAAAGCTCTGAATAATTGCCATCAGGAAGCTCTTCTTCAAAACCATTTACGCCTGTAAAAATACTCTTCAAAGTTTAAAACTCTTAAAAAACAAAAGGAACTACTCCCAATCCAGTGCGCCTTTATTCCATTCATAAATAAACCCGACGGTCAGAACGCCGAGAAAAACCACCATCGACCAGAAGCCGAACATGCCGATCTCCCCGAGGCTCACCGCCCAGGGAAACAGGAAGGCAATTTCCAGGTCGAAAATAATGAACAAGATCGCCACCAGGTAAAAACGGACATCAAACTTATGCCGCGCATCGTCAAACGCATCAAAGCCGCATTCATAGGCGGAAAGTTTTTCAGAATCCGGATTTTGCTTGCCGACAATAAAGGATAACGCCACCGCCGCCGCGGCAATCACCACTGCGACACCGATAAACACCAAGATTGGCAAATAATTGATTAGGAAATCCTCAGACGCCATGCGCGAATTGTCTCCGCTCTCATGCTCACTGTCAATCAAAACTCTTATGCTTTGAATAAATTATTCCGCTTTTTGATACTCTTGTAGGCTTGAGCAAGTCACTTGCTTCTCCAGAATCTCTTCAAGCATATCAAATTCACGTGAGAGCAATCCCAGGACATGAAGCAAACTTTGGGTCTGCAGCCCATCCTCACCCTCTTCACTCTGTGACAGATAAACCGCCGCAAGCGCACCACCGATGTAAATTTTACATCTTTCATGCGCCATTTTAATCAGAACAGCACCTTCCACCCCGGAAATACCGGTAAAATCTTCTTTTCTTGTCATCTGCATCCCCTCATAGACAATTAAAATGTTTCTAAACTGTATATTTAAGTTTACAAAACATACAAAAGTATGCAACATAAAATGATATGAATTAATATATAATATGTTTCATACTAAGTCATATTTTTAATAATCCATTCATAATATAATCTTATATATAACTTATTTAATCTAAGGTTTTAAAAATGATTACAAAAGAACAATGCCGCGCCGCCCGCAGCTTTTTAGGCCTGAAACAGGCTGAACTGGCCGGGGACTGCAAACTCTCCAAAACCGCGATCACGCATTTTGAAAGCGGGCTGTTTAACCCCCGCGCAGATAACATGGCAAGGATCCAGGAGGCCCTTGAAAAACGCGGCATCGAATTTGTCGGCGATTACGGTGTTCAAAAACGGCGAACAATCTTTCAACTCCTTGAAGGAGAAGCGATGTATGTAGATGTTTGGGATGACATCTATAACACTTTGAAAGACAAGGGAGGCGAAGTCCTTATTTCGCACGTAGATGAACGTCCGGTATTTCAGAAACATCCAGAAGAACTGGCCTCCCATTTAAAAAGATTAAAAGAGCACGGCATTCGTGAGCGCCTTCTGGTATGCGAAGGCGATACATTTTTTATACAGGAGCCGGAATGCTACCGCTGGCTTCCAAAAGAAATTTACAAATCAGGCGTCATGTCTTTTGTCTATGGGGGCAAGATCGCCATACAGTTTTGGAATGGAAATCTATGCCTAATTATTGAAAATAAAAGAATTTATGAAGATGAAAGGCAGCGTTTTGAATATTTGTGGGAAGGCGCGATGATACCGCCAGGATCTGAAGAAACTTAATAATTATAGAAATAAAGCAACCATACATATATATGCACCTCATAAATTCTCTTGAATTTTAGGGTTTATTAACATTTTTTCTCCATAAATGGCAACCTAGAGTTGTGTGGGGAAATGATGAGTACATTATCACTAGAATTTTTAAAAGCGACACTGACTGGCGATCAAAAGGCTAGGGTAGACAGCTATCTGAACTCAGCCCTTTATTATCTTATAACAGGGCGCAAAGGGGCCTGGTTGTATAAATCCAGCCATTCCGCCCTGATCGTCTGCCACCATCCCCATATTGAAGACCGGCTGATAGTCTTTCCGGAGATTGGAAAAGCGGATTATGAATTAACAGCCTCTATCTTGAAAGACCTTGATGTTCCAAAAAACGGCGTTCAGCTTGCAAGATATTCTGAAGATGAAATCATAGCCTTAAAGCACCAGCTATCTAAAGTAGACTACACACCTGTTGCAGGCATCTCTGTTATAGAAGAAAATATGATGGACTGGCGTTACCCAATTCATATTCTGGATACGGAAAAAGTAAGCACACTGGGTAAGGGAAAACTAAGCCCCAAGGCAAAAGAGTCCTTTAAACAAATACGAAAAAAGTTTCGAAGCGCAAAAGAAACCATTACACATGCCCCGCTTCATAAGGATAACGGACTGCGCTTTATGAAGGCCGCCCTGAAAGTCTGGGAAGGCAATATGATTTTCGAAGAAAAAGATACTGAAGATATGGCCGCTTTTTACGAAGAATTTTTTAAAATTATTGAAAAATACCCGGAAACCCTAAACGGGCTTTTATTCACGCAGGGCCGTAAACCTGTCGGGTTTTGTATCTGGGATCAGATATCTCCGGACACGGCAAACTCGCTGATTAACCTGGGAGATAGATCAATAAAAGGCCTGTCAGACTATCAGGTTGTTTCTACCTGCACAGAATTGCTTAAAGAGGGAATAAAATATCTGAATGTTGGCGGCTCCGAAACACCCAGCCTCGATGCCTTTAAAACCAAATATCAGCCACACAGGACACTCCCTGTTCTATCTGCCGATGTGATCTACACAAAAGCTGGAAATCCTGACATTCAGGTTTTACGAGTGATCTAGGAATAATTATATCGCAAGAATGGCGCGAGTGACGGGACTCGAACCCGCGGCCTCCGCCGTGACAGGGCGGCGCTCTA
>JANQIB010000132.1 GCA_028282385.1 Alphaproteobacteria bacterium | reverse complement strand
CGCCGGGGTCCCGGATTACGGCGCCCACCTGCTCTGCGCACATTTCCCGCGCTCTTATATAGATGTGAATCGCTGCGAGAAAGATATCGACCCGGATTTACTGGAAGGCCTTCTGCCGGAAGAAGCCATCCCTTCCCCGCGTTCACAGGCCGGAATCGGCCTGATCCGCCGGCTGATCCGGCCGGGACTGGAGATTTATGACCGTCATTTATCTTTGGAAGAAGTCAGGCAGCGCATCAAAACCTATTACCGCCCCTATCATGGTGCCCTGAACGATATGGTTGAAAATGCTTATCAAACCCATGGTCAGGTCTGGCATATTAACTGCCATTCCATGCCGCCGCAAAAGGCGCAGTTTCCGGGCAATGCCTTCAAACCTGCCGAGATTGTGCTCGGTGACCGGGACGGCACAAGCTGCACGATTGAATTACGGGAAACCGTCCAGACTTATTTTAAATCGAAAGGCTATAAAGTTGCGATCAACGACCCCTATAAAGGGGTCGAGCTGGTCAGCCGCTATGCCGACCCACCGCGCGGTAAACATTCCCTGCAAATTGAAATCTGCAAATCTCTCTATTTAGAAGACGACCTGATGACAAAATCAAAAAACTATGCCGCGCTGAAACAGGATCTGGATGGTTTCATCGCCTATATGGCCGATTTTGTCCGGGCGAACCTGATGCCGCTGGCGGCGGATTAATTATTATCATAAGAGGGTTTTTTCCACGGGACGTAATAACCAAAAGAATAAACCTCCTTCACAAAATTTTTGACATTCAATAAAAAAAGATCTTTTAAAGAAGAAGGATAAGAAAAAGAAAAACTGTGCATTTTTAGAAGTTTTAAATTAAGCGGTTCTTTCGTCTTTTTATCATAGTACAAAACACACTTCGTACCGCTTTGATCTTCATAAGTACCTGCCCATAACTCTTCTATGCTCATTACACCTGGTTTGTGCTCAATTTTGTATCCGCCTACTCTTTGGATATCTTCCGCATTGGAAGACCATTCTGTTCTCCTGCTCCTCCCATCAATGGAAATTTGTCCAAAACCTGGACTATACCCTTTTACATCCGAGGAACTCTCTTCAATCGAGCGTTCAAAAGATATAGGTGAACCATGCGTAACAGGAATCGTTGCTACTAACTTTTTTGCCGCTACAGCATCAAAGAAAGCATCTTTTGAACTCGTTATTTTATGAATAAGAGCATTCGCACGAAATTTTGCATCTGTGTCCATAGGGTTACTCCTTACCAGCGAAGTTATATTTTGTTATGACAATATATTGGCATTCTTGTACAAAACTTTATCCAAGCTCTCAAGGTTTATCTTCTTCCCCAAATCCTTAAAACTCGTCACGCCAGCATCAGATATACCACAAGGAACGATCCCCTCAAAATGAGACAGGTCAGGATTGACGTTAATTGAAATACCATGATAGGTCACCCAGTGACGCACCCGCACGCCAATCGCGGCGATTTTTTTATATTCCCCCTCACCCGCGCCGCTTCGCAGCGCTTCCCTCTCCCCATTGGGGAGAGGGTTAGGGAGAGGGGGTAGAACCCAGATTCCAACACGCCCTTCAATGCGTTTTCCATCAATATCGAATTCCTTCAGTGTCTGAATAATCCACTCCTCTAACTGCCAGACATATTTTTTAATATCAGGAGTTTGTTGCCGCTTCTTTAGATCCAGCATCACATAGGCGACCCGCTGGCCGGGGCCGTGATACGTATATTGCCCGCCCCGCCCCGTCTCATAAACCGGAAAGCGCGAGTCGAGCAAATCTTCACCCTTCGCACTCGTCCCGGCCGTATAAAGCGGCGGATGCTCCAACAGCCAGGCCAGCTCATCCTTATCGCCCGAACGGATGTCGGCCACGCGGGCCTCCATGACCTCCAGCGCCGTTTCATACGCCACGGGTTTTTGTGAAATTTTCCACTCCATTGCTCCTCTGAGCTAGGCCATTTTACGCCAATTGTCCATAAGAGTTGACGCAAGCAGGCTCTTCCCCTAAATATCTTGCACCGCAGCGCGCTCGGTTCTTGCCCGGCGCCAGCGGATTTGTTACGAACCCTGAAGGTGGTTAATGTGCGGCTGTGGCGGAATGGTAGACGCGCAGCGTTGAGGTCGCTGTGGGCGATTAAGCCCGTGGAGGTTCAAGTCCTCTCAGCCGCACCACCCTGCGCAGTTAGCGCGCCAACAGCGCGCATTACGAGCAGGAGTGTCTCACGAAGCCTTGCCTGCCTGCGCGTAGCCGATGCTACGCTTCGGCGAAGGCAGGGCGCAGGGAGGCAAGTTAACCAAAGCTAACTGCTTCGGGTGGCAGGCCACCCACTAATTTTTGAGGGTTTAAGACAAATGGCAAAATACACGATGCGCGATGCTGCGCTGGACTATCACAGGCTTCCAAAACCGGGAAAAATCTCGATCGCCCCGACCAAAGGGATGGCAACACAGCGCGACCTGGCGCTGGCCTACTCCCCGGGTGTGGCTGTGCCGTGTGAAGAAATTGCCGAAGATCCTTCCAAAGCCCTCGATTACACCTCCCGCGGAAATATCGTCGCAGTGATTTCAAACGGAACCGCCGTGCTCGGCCTTGGCAATATCGGTGCGCTGGCCTCCAAACCCGTGATGGAGGGAAAATCGATCCTGTTCAAAAAATTTGCCGATATCGATTCCTATGACATTGAAGTCGACGAAACCGATATTGAAAAATTTGTTGAGACCGTTGCCCGCCTCGAACCTTCTTTTGGCGGAATCAACCTCGAGGATATCAAAGCGCCGGAATGTTTTGAGATTGAAAAGCAGCTCCGGGAACGGATGAACATCCCAGTCTTCCACGATGATCAACACGGCACAGCGATTATTGTGAATGCCTGCATTCTGAACTGGCTGGAATATACCGGCCGTAAAATCACGGATGTCCGTCTTGTCGCCAATGGCGCCGGTGCATCGGCACTTGCCTGTCTGAACCTGCTGGTCGAGATGGGGATGCCCAAGGACAATATCATTGTCTGCGACCGGAAAGGCGTGATCTATGAGGGCCGTAAAGAAGGCATGGATCCTTATAAAGAAAAATTTGCGAATAAAACCAATGCACGTGACCTGAAAGACGCCCTGGCTGATGCCAATATTTTCCTCGGCCTGTCGGGTCCGAATGTGCTGAATAGCGACGATGTTAAAGAAATGGCGGATGCACCGCTGATCATGGCACTGGCTAATCCGACACCGGAAATTCTGCCCGAAGATGCGCTCAAAGGAAAACCGAATTCAATCGTCTGCACAGGCCGGTCCGATTATCCCAACCAGGTCAATAATGTGTTGTGTTTTCCATTCCTGTTCCGCGGCGCGCTGGATGTCGGCGCAACGGCGATCAATGAAGAGATGAAAATCGCCTGCGTCAAAGCCATCGCAGAGCTTGCCCGGAAAGAAGCAACAGATGAAGTTGCCTCGGTTTATGCCGGCGAAACACTTGAATTCGGCCCGGATTACCTGATCCCGAAACCGTTCGATGCCCGGCTGATTGTCGAGCTGCCGATTGCGGTGGCAAAAGCAGCGATGGACACCGGCGTTGCCACACGGCCAATCGAAGATTTTGATGCCTACCGGCACACGCTTGAAGAATATAATACGCGTAGCACGATGGTTATGCGGCCTGTTTTCACGCAGGCCAGAAAAGACCCCAAACGGATTGCTTATTGTGAAGCTGAAGAAGAACATGTCCTGCGCGCCGTGCAAATGGTTCTTGATGAAGGCATTGCCAAACCGATCCTGATTGGACGGCGGGAAGTGATTGCCACGCGAGCCAAACGCCTGCGCCTGCGCATGGAAATTGATAAGGATTTTGAACTTGTTGATCCGCAGGATGACCGGCGTTACCGCGATTACTGGGAAACTTATGCCGGGCTGATGGCGCGGCGCGGTGTCACACCGCCCATGGCAAAAACAGTCGTCCGGACAGACACAACCGTCATCGGCTCCCTGCTCGTACATAAAGGAGATGCGGATGCCCTGATCTGCGGATCAGTTGGTGCCTACCGTGCACATCTTGAGGCAATCACGAATATTATCGGTTTAAGACCGGGCGTAGAAACTCCCGCTGCCTTGCGGGTTTTAATTTTGCCGAAAGGAACCTTTTTTGTCTGTGACACGCACATTACCCGTGATCCAAGCATTTCACAGATTTCAGAAATGACGATTATGGCCGCCGAACAAATTAAACGCTTTGGCATTACACCAAAGGTCGCCCTTCTCTCTCATTCCGACTTTGGAACAATCGATGATGAAAGCGCGTTTAAAATGCGTTCAGCAACGTTAGACCTAAAACAGCGCGCACCGGATCTGGAGCTCGATGGGGAAATGCATGCAGACTGCGCTTTATCGGAAGATATCCGCCGCCTTGTGATGGATCACTCCTCATTAAAAGGGCAGGCCAATCTTTTGATTATGCCGAATATGGAAGCGGCCAATATTTCTTTCAACATGCTGAAAGTTTTGGGCGAAGGTATTCCGGTCGGCCCGATCCTGCTTGGCGTTGCAAAACCTGCACATATTTTAACGCCTTCCGTCTCCGCGCGGGGAATCTTTAATGTCACCGCGATTGCCGCGGTTGAGGCGCAGCAAGGAAGCTGATCTCCCGGCGACGCCTTGCAGTCCCGCGGGACTTGTATATGATGCTCTCCGTAACAAGGGAGTAAATCTTGCCGCCAAGCGATTCAGCCCAACTCACACTCGCAACAGAGCTCAATGAAGCCGCGCAGGATATCGTCGGGCTTAGTGATGTGCGCATTGCCGATATCCTCGCCGCTCTTCACGAAGAAAACGCGCAAGACCTCTCAACCTTCATCACTGAACTCAGCATTTCAGAAACAGTTGATCTTCTTCACAAGATTAGTGCGGATGAGCGTAAAATTTTACTCGATGAATTTGCTGATGTTTTTGATCCTTACGTTTTTTCAGAGCTCGATCCTGATCTACGAAAGGATACTCTTTCGGAGATGCCTGCCGCACAAATTGCGCGGATTGTCTCCGAACTCGACTCGGATGATGCGCTCAATTTAATCGTTAATCTTGATCCTGTTCTGCAAAAAGAAATCCTGCGCAAGCTTTCGGCCAAAGACCGCGTCGCCCTGGAAGAAGGGCTAACCTTCCCGGAAGATTCCGCCGGGCGTTTGATGCAGCGGGAATTTGTGGCTATCCCCAAATTCTGGACGGTTGGAAAAACGGTCGATTATCTGCGCGCCGCATCTGAAGATTTACCAGATGAATTTTACGATGTAATTGTGATTGATCCGGCCTATCACGTCATTGGAGAAATCCCGCTCAGCCGTCTGATCCGGTCCCTGCGCTCTGAAAAGATAGAAAACCTGACACTGGATGAGGCGCATATTATCCCGGCCGGCATGGACCAGGAAGAAGTGGCCCATATTTTCCGCCGCGAAGGTTTGGGGTCCGCCCCGGTGGTTGATGAGAATGACCGCCTGATCGGGGTGATTACGATTGATGATGTCATCGATGTGATTGATGAAGAAGCGCAGGAAGACATTCTGAAACTGGCCGGGGTGGATGGCGGCGACCTGTACCGCGCCATCCTGTCTACCACCGCCAGCCGTTTTAAATGGCTGTTTGTAAATCTTCTTACCGCCATTGCCGCCTCGATTGTTATTTCGATGTTTGATGCAACGATTGAACAGCTTGTCGCGCTGGCCGTCCTGATGCCAATTGTCGCCTCTATGGGCGGAAACGCAGGAACGCAGGCCCTGACCGTGGCCGTGCGCGCTCTGGCCACCAAAGAAGTCTCCGACACCAATATGTTCCGGATTATCTGGAAAGAAACCCTGGTTGGCACACTGAACGGGATCGGTTTTGCCGTCATTATGGGGATCATTGCCGCGCTCTGGTTTTCCAGCCCCACGCTCGGCTTTGTCATTGGCGCGGCCATGATCTTAAACCTGATCTGCGCCGGCCTGTTCGGCGCCGGAATTCCGATTTTCCTAAATCGTATCGGCTCTGACCCGGCCCTGTCCTCCACCGTCTTTTTGACAACGGTTACGGATGTCATCGGATTTTTGGGATTTTTGGGCCTGGCCTCCCTGTTCCTTGTCTGAAACCCTTTAAACCGCTATACTCCATAAAAAAATTTATTCAGTAATTCAAAATGTCTGCATCCAAACTTGTCCGCCCGTCAATCGAGTATAAAGATTCGTATCTTGAGTCTTTAAGTGAATATCATGAGGAAGGCCGGTATAAATACCGCAATGCAGCCCTTTTGGCCCAGGATGATAATTTCAAAAGATTTGTTGAAGATTTGTGTTCCGAGCAGGGCCGCCTGCACCAGCCGATGCAGGACTGGGTTGAACCGATGCCGGAAACGGTCTTGTGGCTTGTGAAGGACGGAACCTATCTCGGTTCCATTGAAATCCGCCACCGCCTGAACTGGCACCTGGAAAAATGGGGCGGCCATGTTCATTTTGTCATCCGCCCATCCATGCGCAATAAAGGCTACGGCAAAAAGATCCTTAAAAAGGCCATGCCGGTGATCAATTATCTCGGCATTGACAAAGCGCTTTTAACGGTCGAACCGGATGATGAGCGCGCAATCCATATTATTGAGCAGCTTGGCGGAAAGCTGGAAGATACAACGCAGGCCACGGAATGCTTCCCGGCCCTAAACCGCTACTGGCTGGACTGTTCCTGACCTTTACTTTTACCCTGAAATCCGCCTATATACCCTCCGAACGACCTTATTTTGCCATCTTTACAGGTATAAAAGACACTCATGGCCGCGAAAAAGAAAAAAACGACCAGAAAAACCACGCGCAAAAAGAAAAAGCAGGAGAGCGCTGTCAAACGCACCGGCGTCTTTGCACTGCGCTGGGGCGTTGTCGGCGCGTTGTGGGGGGCATTGATCCTGACGATGATTTTAGCCTGGTATGCGCAGGATCTTCCTAAAATCACCGAGAGCATGATTTTTGAGCGCCGGCCGACCATTACCATCAAAGATAACAGAGGTGAAATTGTCGATCGTTATGGTGATATCAAAGGCGAAAGCGTCACTGTCGAAGACCTTCCACCGCATGTTATCTATGCCGTTTTGGCAACGGAAGACAGACGGTTTTACTCTCACCCGGGGCTGGATATTGTCGGTATCGGCCGAGCCTTCGTCATCAACATTGTCAAAGGGCGTTTTGCGCAAGGTGGTTCAACCATCACCCAGCAGCTTGCTAAAAACCTTTTCCTCAGCCGTGAGCGAACCTTAAAACGAAAAATTCAGGAAGCCATGCTGGCGATCTGGCTGGAACAAAAACTGACAAAAGACGAAATTTTAAGTGCGTATCTGAACCGTGTGTATCTTGGTGCCGGCGCTTATGGTATTGACGCCGCCGCGCGAGTTTATTTCGGCAAATCAGCCGCGACCTTAACACTGCGTGAAGCTGCCATGCTCGCCGGGCTCTTAAAAGCCCCGTCCCGCTATTCCCCGGCCGCCAACCCGGAAGCCTCTACCATGCGCACACAAACCGTGCTGCAAGCAATGGTTGATGCCGGTTTTATTGAGCAAAGCGACCTCGACAAGCTGGACTCCCTACCGCCTTCGCCGCGCCGCAAACCCTCCAGCGGCAATACCTACCGTTATTACAGCGATTATATTGTGGAGCAGATTGAAGGACTGATTGGCACGGTCGAACAGGATCTGATCGTTGAAACCACCTTGGATATGGATATCCAGCGTGAGGCCGAAGAAGCGATCACCAAAGCCCTGCTGCGTTACGGCGGTGAGCGTAAGGTCGAACAGGGCGCCGCCGTTGTGATGAGCCTTGAAGGCGCAGTCGTGGCCCTTGTCGGCGGACGTGATTACGGCATGAGTGAATTTAACCGCGCCACAGATGCGCTGCGTCCGCCCGGATCTTCCTTTAAACCGGTTGTTTACCTGGCGGCGCTTGAACAGGGCTGGCAGATTGATGACCTGATTGTTGATGAGCCGATTGAAGAAGGCCGTTACCGGCCCGCCAATTACGGCCATGAATATTTTGGCGAAGTCACTCTCTATGAAGCCTTGACCCGCTCACTCAATACAGTTGCGGTTAACTTGATGCGTGAAGTTAGACCAGTTGAAGCGATTGGCATGGCTCAGCGTTTGGGGATTACCGCCGATCTGGAACCTGACCTCTCTTTGGCTTTAGGAAGTAGCGGTGTTCCTGTTCTGCAAATGGCCACAGCCTACGCCACCATCGGACGCGGCGGCCTTGCCGTTGATCCGTTTGCGATCATTAAGATCACAGATGCAGATGGAAATTTGCTCTATGAACGGCCTAAAACATATAAAGCCCGGCAGGTCGTCGCCCGCAAAAATATTTACGACCTGACAACCATGATGCAATCGGTAATCGAAAATGGAACCGGTGTCGGCGCGCGTATTCCTTACCTGGCCGCCGGAAAAACAGGAACGTCACAGGATTTTCGGGATGCGTGGTTTATTGGTTTTACAAACCGCTACACGGCAGCTGTGTGGTTTGGCAATGATGACAACTCCCCGACCAAGCGTGTGACAGGCGGACTTGTCCCGGCCGGGGTTTGGCGCGAGATCATGATGCGCGCAATGCAAAAACCGGCGCGCTCTTATGGCGCTTTTGTCAGCGTTGATCAGGATTTCAGTTTCCACGACCTGATTGGCCGAATTATCGGCAGTGATGAATTTGGTACGGGCCGTACCCGGGTGACACAGGAAGAATTCACCCCGCTTGGCCGTCACCAGTGGGATCTTAACGACTAATCAGACCGTCGCCGGAAGTTCCGCAAACGGATAAGCCCGCCGCGCGGCAGCAAACGGATCTTCCCCAATCTGATCCCAATAGGCTTTCAGATCGATTGTGCCAGCATCCGGACCGCCAACTTCCCAGCCAGAGCGCATCAGGCTCTTATCGACATGTTCCAGGTAAGAGGCTGGAAAAGCACTGCGTGGCGCGCGCAAACCAAGATTAACCAGCGTCTTGGCAACCAACGCATCCGTCAGATCCATCATATCAGCGGTAAACTGGATCGCCGACAGGACCTTAATCTCTTCCCGGCTATTGGGCACCATTCGCAAATGACGCATAAAACGGGCATAAAGATCTATCTCGACATGCATTTCATTCGTGATGTCCGGCGGCAGCGGCAAAACCGTATGCCTGAGCCCACCTGATTGATTGTCATTACTCTTGAGTTTATTGTGACTGGTCATTTTGACCTCCTGTTCTTCTCGCTTGTTTTTTATACGGCAAGGAAACGAAAACCGTTACACATACCACTGTGTTTATGATTCCTTAACAAAAGGTGAATCTGCAAATATGGCGATTGCCAAATATTGTATAAATCTGTGGATAACTACAACTAACCCTTTGGAATCGCTGCTACTGCCAACTTATCCACACGTTCATTCTCCGGGTGCCCCGCATGGCCTTTAACCCAGTGGAAATCAACCTCATGGCGGGCAATTAGCGAATCGATCTGGAGCCATAAATCCTTATTTTTGATCCGCTTCGGCCAGCCTTTTGCCTTCCAGCCTGCCATCCATTCCGTGACACCTTTCTGGACATACTGGCTATCCGTATAGAGCGAAACCACTGACGGTTTTTTCAAAGCTTCCAGCGCTTTGATCACCGCCATCATTTCCATACGGTTATTGGTGGTTTCTTTTTCCCCGCCGGAAAGCTCTTTTTCATGACCGTTCCAGCGAAGCAAAGCCCCCCAGCCGCCCGGACCGGGGTTTCCGCTACACGCGCCATCTGTAAAAATTTCAATCATCTAAAGAGTCTCCGGCAGGTGAGAAATAATAACGTCTAAAAATTCCTGCTCTGTGCTGATACCATGAAAATCTTCGGACGGAATTGTCACGCCATATTTATCAGCAATGCGCTGATATTTCGGCAGGCGGTTTTCAAACAGGCGCGGAAATACCCAGCGTGAAAAACCGTCCGGACCCATCTCATCGCAGCTGCTCAGTTCTTCTTCAGATAAATATTCCTCGATCCAATAATCAAAACGCTCCGGTGAAAAGAAGAGCGGCTTGGGATATTCCTGCGCACGTTTTAAAACCTCTTTTTCTTCCTCCGGGCTTGCCTTGATATAAACAATCAGGGAATTTTCATCGATCATATCCAGCAGAATATCATCATCAATCTCACACAGACTGCCTGTTGAATCATTTACAACATGCGTAAAGCCTTTTTGATGTGCCTCTTTGACAACTTTGGGAAGCTCGCGCAAGCTCTGGCATTCCGCCTCATAATATTTTTGCTGCCGGCGTTTGAATTCTTCTAAAGATAAACAGTCTTTTCCAAGGCGCCCAACATATTCGGAAAGCTGTGATAAATCCTGCGCGGTAATTTTATTGGGCTCCCCCAGCGTGTCTGAGATCTCGGCGCCCAAATAACGGGTCCCAATTTCATAGTCGCAGGAATAATGATGCCACCCTTGCCCTTCAAGCATCGTCGACAAATAAGTTTTTCCTACTCCCGACATTCCCATCAGGGTGATGACCTTATGCTTGATATCGTTAAATTCTGAAATCGTAATCGGCATCGGGTCAGTTTAACTACGCAGCCTCATCACGCAAGAGGCGCGGAATATTAAAGATCACATTTTCCTCACGGATGGAAACTTCTTCAACGGACACATCAAAGCGCTCTTTGGCTGCATTAATCACCTCATCCACCAGAATTTCAGGCGCCGAAGCTCCGGCGGTTAAACCAAGTGCCCCGGTACCGTCCAGCCAGCTCCAGTCAATGTCTGCCGCGCGCTGGACCAGGATTGCTTTTTCACAGCCATAGATTTTTCCAACCTCCACCAGGCGGTTGGAATTGGAAGAATTCGGCGCACCGATCACCATGAGCGCATCGACTTTCGGCGCCAGCACCTTGACCGCTTCCTGCCGGTTGGTGGTCGCATAACAAATATCTTCTTTATGCGGCCCTTTGATTTCCGGAAAGCGCTGCTTTAATGCCTCAACAATATCTGCCGTATCATCAATAGAAAGTGTTGTCTGCGTACAATAAGCCAGGTTCGCTTCATCCTGAACCTTGAGAGCGCTAACATCCTCTTTTGTTTCAACAAGCAAAACAGTGTCTTGAGGAAGCTGCCCCATCGTGCCAATCACTTCCGGGTGACCGGCATGACCGATCAGAACAATCTGCCGGCCGTCCCTATAATGAAACTCTGCTTCTTTATGAACCTTGCTCACAAGTGGACAGGTTGCATCGATAAAGAACATATTCCGTTTTGCGGCTTCCTCAGGCACCGCTTTGGGTACACCATGCGCTGAAAAAATCACAGGCGCACCATCGTCGGGAATTTCATCCAGTTCCTCAACAAAAACCGCGCCCTTTTCTTTCAGGTTTTCGACGACAAACTTGTTATGGACGATTTCATGGCGGACATAGACCGGCGCGCCGTATTTTTCCAGCGCCTTTTCAACAATCTGGATCGCCCGGTCGACCCCGGCGCAAAAACCGCGGGGCGCAGCTAATAAAATCTTGAGAGGCTGTTTTGACATAGCTCTATTAACCACAGAATTATAGGACGCTTCAAGCCTTGGGCAGGACAAAGGGACCCAATCATGCTAAAAAAATGCATGCTAAACAGAATGATGATTCCTGTCTTTGTGATCTTTTTCCTCGCTGCCTGCCAGACTTTGAGCGGCATGGAGCAGGATATGCAAAAGCTGATTGATAGCAGTAAAACGGCCTTTTCGAGCGAAACCGGTGAAACAGCCAAAGCCGCTTCAAAAGTTGCGGATGCAGATAATACCCCCTGCCCGCCTTTATCTCTGGCGCCAAACCTGTCCGAAATGATTGAATTTAAAAATCTTTCAAAACCATCTGCCAAAACAGAGACAGCGCGCCTTCGAATCACGGAGGTTCAGGGGATCTGCAATATCCGGGACGGTAACCTGATCATGGATATTGCCTTTACCTTTGACGGCAGTCTTGGCCCGATGGCGCGAGTAAAAAAGACCGACCGGCCCAGTTTCGCCTTTCCTTATTTTGTTGCTGTAACAGGGCCTGACGGCAATGTGCTCTCCAAAGAAATCTTTGCTGCCTCGATGATGTATGAAGCAAATCAGAATACGCTCCAGCTGGAAGAAACAATTACCCAGTCCATGCCTTTGGCCACGAATGGAAATATTCCATCTTATAAGATTATTACCGGATTTCAGCTTACGAATGAGCAGCTTGCTTATAACAGGAGGGAGTTATGAGGAGGGAGCAGAAAGAAAAAACTGTTTGTTTCTCCCTACTCCCTACTCCCTACTCTTTCTTTCACCGCATAGCGTACCGTACGCAGAGCATCCGATAGTTTTCGCCGAAACCGATAAGCCAGAACTTCGGCCTGCGCGGTCAGGGATTTTGATCCACCGCGCGCCTCTAAAACTTCCAGTGTTTCCATGATCCCGTAATAAACATGATAAGGTGTCGTGCCCGGCATATAATCAACCGCCGGTTTTAAATCCCGCGTCAGCCATTCCGTCCAGAACCCGCGCTCTTGCATATAGTGCTGTTCGAATACGCCGGTCATATCAATCATCCGCTCTTTCAGGGCATCGCGGTCAGGCGATCCATCGAGCATAAGAGCGGAGGCTTTCAGGCTTTCTGCAAACGGCCAGATCCGTTTTGTCTCTTCAACAACCTGCCCGTCCGGCGTGAGCTCATCATAAATCCCGCCATACTGCGTATCCCATCCATATTTATTCGCCCAGCTTAAAAGGACGTGGCAGGTTTCATCATGCCGCGCCGGATCACCACACAGCGCCGCGTGTTTTTTTAAAAGCCAGATCCATTCGGCTGCATGGCCCGGCTCACAAATAAACTGCCCGTTTTCATTCTCACACGGCTTCAAATCATCCGTATAATATTCACTGAGAATGATCCCGCCGGCCTGATAGAAATCTTTAAAGAAGAGTGCAACCAACTCATCTGCCATCTCTTTCCAGCGCGGATCATCCGGCCAGGTTACCGCGGCAAACAAACATCCTTCGAGTACATGCATATGGCTTTCATGGCGGCGGAGCCGGTCTGGTACAATGGACATAGCCGGCGCAAGTGCCTCGGCATAGCCTTTCTCTATTTTGAATTTCTCCCGGGTAAAGCTTAAAACATCTTCGGCCATCTTCCGCGCGCGTTCGTCACCACTGGCGCGGTAATAATGAGAAAAAGCAAAAATCACAAACCCCTGCGCATAAAAATCATAGCTGTCATCAAGCGGCTGCAGATCATCGTCCAGAGAGAATATAAATCCGCCCGTTTCAGGAATACGGTACTTTTCGACAATAAACTCGAAAGCCGGGGTCAGGATTTCTTTTTTCAGGCGGCAAATGGAAAAGCTACTCGCATCTGAAAAAGTCGCGAGCAGGCGGCACTGGGTAAGCAACCGACGCTGTCCGGTCAGCAAAGGTTTGAAATGCGGGTTCACGCGTTCATAAAAACACCAGCCGCTAACATCCCAAAAGGCCTCATGCCATTTAGGCACCCAGCGGGCAAGCAACCTGCCCGAAAGTTTCTGAACTGTTGTGAGCGCCCCGCGCCTGCTTTTCTTCATAATATTTCCTTTTAAAACATCTAAACCATCAGGTCATGCATAAAAACCTTCCCTCTCCCCCCATTATCGGGGGGAGAGGGTTGTGAAAGCTTAATGAACGCGTTAGCGTGAATTTAGCTGAAGCCGGGTGAGGGGGGGAGTAAATAACGCGTCATCCTTACCCCCTCACCCAGCTTCGCCTAGGCTCGATACCTCTCGCCAAGACTGCGCAACCCTCTCCCCCTAAAGGGGGCGAGGGAAAAGGAGATAAATACTGGAAATACATGACCACAAAAACCACGATCTATTGGCACCCCTCTTCACAGACCCATGATACCGGGCCGGGACATCCTGAGCGTATCGCCCGGGCTGACGCCTTAATGGAGCTTTTAGCGTCTGATGAATTCAAAGATATCCCGCAAAAACAGGCCCCGGCCGCTACGCGGGAGCAACTGTTGGCAGCTCATCCTGAAAGCTATATTCAATCAATTGAAGAGGCGTTGCCGGAAAGCGGCTATGCCGGGATAGACGGAGATACCATTCTTTCCCCCGGCTCTTTGGAAGCGGCCTTGCACAGTGCCGGAGCCGCCTGCGCCGGGATAGATGATTTATTGAATAATAACACGCAGCGCGTCTTTTGCGCTCTCCGGCCGCCCGGTCACCATGCGGAAAGTACAAAATCGATGGGGTTTTGCCTTTTCGCCAATATCTTTATTGCAACCCGCCATGCACAGGAAAAATACGGCATTCAGAAAATTGCGATTGTCGATTTCGATGTCCATCACGGCAATGGCACAGACTCTCTTGTCCGCACCCATGACCATGACAGGCATGGCGAGATTCTCTTTATTTCCTCTCACCAGTTTCCGCTTTGGCCAATGAGCGGTGTACCTGAAGACAATGAAGATCATGTTCTCAATTATACCCTGCCGCCAGAAAGCGGCAGCAGCGAAATGCGCACTTCATATGAACAAAACATCATTCCTGCGCTTGAAGAGTTTAAACCGGATCTTCTTCTTATCTCCGCCGGTTTTGATGCACATGCAGATGACCCGCTGGCTAATCTGAACTGGAGCGAGGAAGATTTTCAATGGATCACGGAAAAACTCTGCAGCGTTGCAGATCGGCATGCTGACGGGCGTATTTTATCAGTGCTGGAAGGCGGCTATGATATAAACGCCCTTACGAACTCCGTAAGGGCGCATATTCTGGCGTTAAATTCTTAAAGTCTTTAATGCGTTGTGACGCTCTCGCGGCGCAGGCGCGGACGTAACGAAAGCTGGCGATTTACCTCTTTTTTGTGGATTTTCTTCTTGGCCTTGGCCACGCGCCAGGACACAAAATCCAGAGATTTCAAAGAACAGGTGGACGCCTCATTGATTGATTTATGATCCATCGTCAAAACCTCCAAAAGTAAAAAGTTATGTATATAATAAGTATATCCTAAAAAGCCCTGCCTCAGCCTCGCTAAGATGGCTTATCAGCCTTGTGAAAAAAGCATAACTGGATTACACTCCCGCTGCTCTAAAATAGAGGATAAATCAGGAGTCATAATGGCAACGCCCGTTGAAAAAATGAGCTTTGAAGAGGCTCTGACCGAGCTGGAAGAGATTGTGCGCGATCTTGAAAGCGGAAAAGCGCCGCTAGATCAATCTATTAGCGCCTATGAACGCGGCACAGCGCTGAAAAAACATTGCGAATCCAAGCTTCGGGACGCACAACTTAAAATTGAACAGATTAATCTTGACCAAGATGGTAATGTTTCAAAACAACCCATTGAAATAAAATAATATTTAAATCCAGATATGAACCACCAAGACACCAAGGCGCCAAGTTTTTCGGATGTAAACATGAATTTACAGGATGAACTTGCCAAAAATATAGTAAATTGCGCCTTTCAGGTTCATAAAACACTTGGGCCGGGGCTTCTGGAAAGCTACTACGAAGAAGCACTATGTTATGAACTAAAACAGGCCGGACTGGCTTATGAAGCTCAAAAACCTGTTCCTGTACCTTATAAAAATATTTTTTTAAACGGCCAGTTCAGGCTTGATCTAATTGTTGAAAATAAAATTGTTATCGAACTTAAATGCGTTGAAAAACTAAATGATGTGCATAAAGCACAAATCTTAACTTATATGAGGCTTGCGAATACCCGTTTAGGCTTCTTAATAAATTTTAACACAGCATTGATTAAAAACGGTATAAGGCGTTTTGCATTATGATCTTGGTGCCTTGGTGCCTTGGTGGTTAAATAACAAAGATAAGGAATTAAAAATAAATGGCCCCGTCACCCAGAGAAGCCTCTTCGGCGCTGCAGCAAGCCCTTGATGAAAGCGCAGCAGGCGTAAATAAAACCATTCAGCGCCTGCTACCGGAAACAGACCTGGCCGAATCCCGCCTGTATGATGCTATGCGTTACGGCACATTGGGCGGGGGCAAACGCCTACGCCCGTTTATGGTGATGCAGTCCTCCAGACTGTTTAATGTTGACCCCTCCCGCGCACGACGTGTTGCCGCTGCGCTTGAATGTTTACATTGCTATTCCCTGATCCATGATGACCTGCCGTCGATGGATAACTCTGATATGCGCCGGGGTCAGCCGGCCGTCCATCGCCAGTTTGATGAAGCCACCGCTATTTTAGCCGGCGATGCCCTGTTAACACTGGC
>JANQIB010000124.1 GCA_028282385.1 Alphaproteobacteria bacterium | reverse complement strand
AAACGCGAATTTAGCTAAAGCTGGGTGAGGGGGTAAAATTTACAGGCAAAGGGAAGATTATAAACCCTCACCCACTCGGCTATATCGCGGCAAAGCCGCAAAGCCTCGTTGCCCTCTCCCTTAGGGAGAGGAGATTATGCAGCCTTTTTGACTTTCTTCATATTCACGTCAATCTCACGGCCACTTTCTTCGGCATTATTCATGTGATCATGAATATGCGCGATCATATCTTCTGTATGGTCATGGAAGAAATGGTTGGCAGACGGCAGGACGCGGTAATCGATCTCAATCCCTTTTTGCGCTTTGAGCTTGCCGACAAGATCCAGCACAGAAGGCTCCGGCACGACATCATCTTTCCCGCCCTGTAAGATCAGACCGGAAGATGGGCACGGTGCCAGAAAGCTGAAATCATACAAATTGGCTGGCGGTGCCACGGAAATAAATCCGGCGATTTCCGGACGGCGCATCAAAAGCTGCATGCCGATCCACGCCCCAAACTGAAAACCTGCAATCCAGACATAGGGTGCATTCGGGTTGAGTTCCTGCATCCAGTCCAGCGCGCAGGCTGCATCACTGAGCTCACCCTCACCGCGGTCAAAAATTCCCTGCGAACGGCCAACACCGCGCGAGTTAAACCGCATCACGGAAAAACCGCGGTCCAGCATCGCCTGAAACATCATATAAGTAATCTTATTATTCATCGTTCCGCCATGTTCAGGATGCGGATGAAGAATAAGCGCTAAAGGCGCATTTGGTGTTTTTGAGTGAGAATAGCGGGCTTCAAGGCGCCCGGCCGGGCCGTTAAAAATAATTTCAGGCATAATTTAATCCAGTATTCCCAATAATTTCTGTCAATCTTATGATGATTGGGAATTCTGTATAAACACCTGCAGGGCAAAAGTCCAAACTTTTCTAATAACCCATTGATTTTACTGTGGATATCGTGAATTATGGACATGATGAAGACACCTGTGTACCTGGATTATAACGCCACCGCCCGCATCCGCCCGCAAGTTATCGAGCTTGTGCGCAAGGTGATGGGTGAGGTCGGCAACGCCTCTTCCGTGCACGGATTTGGGCGCGCCGCGCGTAAATATGTTGAAGATGCGCGTACGCAGGTTGCTGATCTAATCAATGTCCGCGCGCCGCAGGTGATTTTTAATTCCGGCGCAACAGAAGGCATTAATACTGTTCTGTGCGGTTTTAAAGACAAACGCATTCTCATTTCCGCAATTGAACATCCGGCGGTTTTAGAAAGTGCACCGCATAGCGAAAAAATTCCTGTCACCGAAGATGGCGTCGTTGATCTCGCCGCTTTTGAAAAACTTCTGAAAGATGGTGCGCCGCCTGCTCTTATCTGCGTGATGCTGGTCAATTCCGAAACCGGCGTGATCCAGCCCGTGAAAGAGATTGCCGAGATTGCAAAAACCCATAGCCCGGAAACGCTGGTGATGACGGATGCGGTGCAGGCCGCCGGGCGCATTCCGCTCGACTTTAACGATCTCGGCGCCGATTTCATGGTGCTCTCCGCTCATAAGATGGCCGGACCGCAAGGTGTTGGCGCCCTGATTTTCCGCGAAGGCGTGAGCTTTGAAAAATTCATGTGCGGCGGCGGACAGGAATCGCGCCAGCGCGCCGGCACTCATAACACCGCCGGAATTGCCGGGATGGGACTGGCCGCGCAGCTGGCGGGCGAAAATCTTCCGGCTTATGAAGACATCACAAAACTCCGTGACACGCTCGAAAATGAAATTCGAAAAGCAACGAACCGTGCCGTTATTTATGGCGCGAATGCCCCGCGCGTTGGCAATACCTCGAATATCGGCCTTTCCGGCGCGGATGCGCAAACGCAACTGATGAGCCTTGACCTTGAGGGTTTTGCTGTCTCCTCCGGCTCCGCCTGCAGTTCCGGTGCGTGGAAGGCCTCGCACGTCCTCACCGCCATGGGCGCGGATGAAGCCGAAGCCAAAAGCGCCTTGCGTATCTCTCTCGGATGGGCTACCACATCTGCCGAAATTGATGCATTCATAAAGGCCTACAAAAAGATGGCGGATCGATTGTCATCCTGAGCGCAGCGAAGGATCTAAATCATGAAGGACCATAACTACTATGTTTACATGATGACTAATCAGTCTCACCGCTCTTTATATACGGGTGTCACAAACAGTCTGGGAAAACGTATCAGGGAACATCAAATAGGAATTGGCTCGACCTATACAAAAAAATATAAAGTGACAAAACTGGTTTATTTTGAACATTACTTTGATATAAACGACGCCATTGCCAGAGAAAAACAAATCAAAGGCTTACTACGAAGCAAGAAAAATAAAATTGTCGAAGCATTTAACCCGGGTTGGAAAGATTTATCGCTTACAATTTTAAGAGATCCTTCGGGCGTAAAGCCCTCAGGATGACAACTTGGTTTTTGTTTTGTCATCCTGAGCGAAGCGAAGGATCTAGAAGAAAGAAATAGTGTAATGCCAAAAATAAATTTTATTCTCAAAGACGGTGAGACCAAAACCGTTGACGCCGAGAACGGCCTGTCCCTGATGGAAGTTGCCGTGAAAAACGGAATCGAAGCAATCGAGGGCGCGTGCGGCGGCTCCCTTGCCTGCGCCACCTGCCATGTCTACGTTCACCCGGACTGGTGGAGCAAATGCTTATCCGAAGGCGAAGACGAAATCACCGAAGAAGAAGAGGACATGCTCGATCTTGGTTTTGATATCCGCAAACAATCCCGTCTGTGCTGCCAGATCATGGTTTCAGACGACCTCGACGGCCTGACTGTCGCCATGCCGGGGACAAAGGTGGAGTGGTAGTTTAAAAACCCTTAGCTGATTCAGCTTGATACCATTATGGCACTGGATTGCTTCGGTCACTCCGTTCCCTCGCAATGACAGTAGAATAACAGCTACTCCTTCCCCTCGCCCTTGCCATCCTGTTATCCCCGCC
>JANQIB010000015.1 GCA_028282385.1 Alphaproteobacteria bacterium | reverse complement strand
CTGATCAAACCGTTTCAAACGGAAAGATTATCCCAGGCAGTGACCGATGTTATCGCGGCGCAAAAGGTCAAAGCGCAGCCGATGGAGGAAACCCATCAGGCATCTATCCCCGCCTCTTCCGAACGTTCCGTGCAGGATCCGTATTTTGGCGGGTTTATCGGATCTTCTCCTGAAATGAGGACGGTTTATAATTTGATCGAAAGCGCTTCAAAAAGCGATGCCGGTGTTTTTATCACCGGGGATTCAGGAACCGGCAAAGAAATTTGCGCCGAGGCAATTCATAAATATTCAAAAAGATCAGATAAGGATTTTGTCGCGTTAAATTGTGCGGCTATTCCGGAATCTTTGATGGAATCGGAATTATTCGGACATGTAAAAGGGGCTTTTACCGGCGCGACGGAAGAACGGATCGGCGCGGCCCAGCGGGCTGATGGGGGAACCTTATTCCTTGATGAAATTTGTGACATGCATCCTGATACACAGGCCAAGCTTTTACGGTTTTTGCAGGATCAGCGTTTTACCAAGGTTGGCGGCGATAGCGAAAAAAAGGTGGATCTTCGGATTATCTGTGCAACCAACAAGGATCCTTTTGCGGCGGTTCGGGAAGGAAGTTTTCGGGAAGATTTATATTACCGTCTGCATGTTGTGCCGATCCATATGCCGCCCCTGAAAAATCGTGGCAGCGATATTCTTGATCTTGCGGAGTTTTTCCTGCGGCGTTTCAGCGCAGAAGAAGAAAAAGACTTTATCCGCATTAACCCGGATGCGGAAAATATATTGATGTCTTACGCCTGGCCAGGCAATGTCCGTCAGCTCGAAAATCTAATCCGCCAGATTGTTGTTTTAAATGAAGGTCAATATATTGAACGTGCCATGTTACCGGCCTCTTTGCAGGGAGAGCAAATGACTGATGAGGGCAGCGCAGATCAGGTGATGGGCACCTCGCCGACAACACTTGAAGATGTTGAGCGTCAGACAATTCTCAAGGCGATTGAGCTTTATGAAGGGAATATCACCAAAGCAGCCGAACATCTGGGCGTCTCTCCTTCAACCTTGTACCGCAAAAAAACAGCCTGGGAGAAGGGCAGCCAGTCCGCTTAAATAATCTGGATTTGATAGTGCTTGACCCTGTTTGCACGCGCAGATAGGTTGCTTGGCATATTCGAACTTTTTATAAGACCAGGATAAAAATAAGGAGCTTGTTTCATGCTAAAGGAGTTTAAGGAATTTATTGCCCGCGGCAATGTCATGGATATGGCGGTCGGGATCATTATGGGCGCGGCGTTTACAGCAATCGTCAATTCAATGGTTGGGGATTTAATCATGCCGGTGATCGGTGTTGTCACCAGCGGCGTTGATTTTGCCGATAAATTTATGGCGCTGGACGGTCTGGAATATGCTTCCTTGGATGCGGCCAAAGAGGCCGGCGCACCTGTTATAACCTATGGCCTGTTTATCAATGCCATCATTAATTTTATCATCGTGGCCTTTGTGATTTTCATGCTGGTGAGAGGGGTCAACAAGCTCAAGCGGGATGCGGAAGATCCGAAGCAAAAAGATGCCCCGCCGCCGCCAAAGGATATTTTACTGTTAACCGAAATCCGTGATCTTTTGAAAAAGAAATAGGATTTTAGCGGTAAAGAGACAAAAGGGCCGGGTTTTTCCGGCCTTTTTTAGACTTGAAATTTGCCCGCCAACCCAGTACTGATATCCTCACCTTTTAAAAGGGGCTGTAGCTCAGCTGGGAGAGCGCTTGCATGGCATGCAAGAGGTCGGCGGTTCGATCCCGCTCAGCTCCACCAAATTGATATGGGACGACTTCTTGTTCGCATGTTTACCGGGCCATGACTGGAGGAAAATATGGAACTAGCTTCTAGAGCATTTTCTTACATTCTTGTTATTGGCGCTATTGTAATGGCTATTTGGGGGACTCTTGGTTTTGTCGAATATTTCACAGGACAGGTTATCCTGCTTCCTCTTCAAAATCCGACATTCCCAGCCGGTACCCAGTTCATCCATTGGTTTCTGATTTCACTTTCAGGTTACATCTACCTGTTTGGTTATTTTAGCCGATGGAAATTCACAC
This sequence comes from Alphaproteobacteria bacterium, assembly GCA_028282385.1. Taxonomy (GTDB): domain Bacteria; phylum Pseudomonadota; class Alphaproteobacteria; order Micavibrionales; family Micavibrionaceae. Next base: position 6,542 of record JANQIB010000015.1, on the reverse strand, counting down.
CCAATGTAATGGTCGTTATATATGCCTGTCTGGCCACGATGTGCTTTATTCAGACTTTTGATTTTATGGTAAGAGAAGATCGCTATATTAGCTATGTTAGAGAAGTCATTTATTACATCATTTTCTCAATATACTTATTCAGATCCAAACGAATGCAGGAACATTTCAGAAGAGACTAAGTTTATCATTTATCCCATGGATCTCTTTGTGTGCCATTAAAAAATGTTATAAATCAGCACCTTAATTACTCACCCTGTTCTTTTGTATAGTTTGTGTTGGACTGGCAGGCATAAAATTTATGGAAATTTGTGTTGCGCTGTGCTAATACGGTATTCTGAAAGAGTAGATGGTTCTTTTTAGGAAATGAAAGGTGGATCATCTGCGGGCAGGTATTTTGGAAAAAGCTCTGATCTGGTACAACTGGAAAGTCAGCTATTTTCAAAAGGATAAAAAATGAAAAGATCACGTTTTTTAATGCTTGCCGGATATTTTGCTTTGCTTTTGGTGTTATCAGCTTGTGGAACAATGGAAGGTGCAGGCAAGGATATTGAAAGTGTCGGCGAATGGGTCCAGGACACCTTTTAAACGAAGTAAATTAAAGAGATAAAAAACTAAGGGAGTGACGAGATTATGGTACGGGCAATTTTTTTCTGTATGGCACTGGTAGCTTTGTCTTTGGCGGCAATGCCTTTGGTGAAGGTCTTTAAAGGCATTTCGGCTGAACGAGTAACAATTGAAGACCAGTATGCGGCGCTTGAAACAGTGGATACAACACCGGAGGGTGAGCCGAGCGCGGAGGATCTGAACCGGATTGAATCTGCGGCGGGCGCTTTGCCTGAAGATGTGCCGGCAACAGGCGGCGAGTTAAGCGGCGGTTTTTCCGCGCAAACCCCTGAGGGTCTATAAGATTATTTTTTAACCTCCTTTAAGAGCTTTTTTAAACTTCGGCCTTGCATTTTCTGCAGGGCCGTTGTCCTTTGTGAGGGGTCAAAATAACACGATAAAAAGGACGGTTCTTTTGTCTGCGTTTTTCTCTAATTCAAAATCTTTGCTGTTGCTCTTTTTACCGCTGCTGACTTTGTGCGTTATCATGCCGCGCAGCGCGGCCTTTATTCCCGGCCTAATCGGTCTAATTTTTTTGGCGCTGAGCTTTTTTTCAGACCGCCGCATAAGCCTTAAAAAAGATTACGGGTTTTGGATCGTGGCGGCGCTTATTCCGGTCATGGTTGGGCTTAGTGCGCTTTGGGCAGACGATCAGGTTTTTGTTGTCGAGCGGAGTTTGAAACTGATCTTGATTATTGCGCCGGCTGTTCTTTTGACATCTCTCCTGGCCATGCGGCAATGGCCGGATGATGCGCTGAAGAATTTCTATGCGGCGTTTTATATCATGTTTTGTTTTTGCAGCCTCTTTATCATGTTTGACAATCTCGCCGGTCAGGCGGTGAGTGCTTATATCCGCGAACATTTGTTTGGTGCGGAAATAACAAGGAATGTTCAATATAACCGCTCTCTTGTTATTTTAGCGTTGCTTTACCTGCCGGTTGTTGCCGGGCTTCAAACGCTTTACCAGGACCGCGAAAGATATTTTCATGTTTTGCTGGCAAGCATGTGTTTGGCCGCCGCGTTAATCACAACAAAAAGCCAGACGGCGCAGCTTTGTTTTCTTGTCGCCGGGGCGTTTTATTTCCTTTACCCGTATGTACGGATGAAAGGCATTCCTGTTTTGACGGGCCTTGCTGTTCTTTGCATGCTGGCAGCGCCTTTTGCTGTGAAACAAATGCACGGACTTGTCCCGGAAGATCCGGAGCAGGTTCCTGCGTTAATTATGGAGGCCAGTATTCCGCACCGTCTGGAAGTCTGGAATTTCGTTGCCACCGAAACCTTTAAGCGTCCGTGGGTTGGTCATGGCGTGGAAGCGCTGCGCGAAATGAAATCGGAGACATGGATGAAGTATCCGGCCAGCGATCAGGTTCTTCATCCGCATAACGCGCCGATGCAGATCTGGCTTGAATTTGGCTTGCTTGGGGCATGCCTGACATCTGTCTTCTTTGTCTGGATGGGTCGCCGTTTGTTAAGGCTGGAGGGGCAGCGCCGCCGCCTTTCTGTTTCCCTTGCCGTGTGTTGTCTTTTGGCTCTTTCGGTCGGCTATGGGCTCTGGCAAAGCTGGCAAATTGGATTTTTATTTTTGATACCTTCCCTGGTCATCCTGTGTACAAATCAGACTCTTTCAGTGGAATCAAAGAGCTAGTTAAAAACAGAATACATTTTGCTTTTTCTTGATTTTTTACCTTTGTTTTGGTATTAATAAATCATTAAGAAACATCGTTGGCAGAGATTGCCACTGGGGCCCTTAACGGGGTTGGTTAGGGTAATTGGACGTCAGGGACGTTTCCAGCATAAGACGTCATTCTCTTGATTGACGACGACATCAGAAGGCCCCTGTCTTTAGAAAACAAGACGGGGGTCTTTTTTTTAGCCTTCTAAATTTGCTTCGTGACATCGTTGCCTCACTCCTCGCGTAGGGTTTCTACGCGTCGTCGCTTGCGCCTTGTCACAAAACAAATTTATTTGGCTGATGTAGGAGTAATGCTGTTTGGCAACAGCGCCCAATAGGAGCCTTCGGACTTCATCACACCGGCCATCTGTTCGGCCTGCTTGCCGTATCCCCAAAAGACATCTCCCCTTACCGGTCCGCGAATCGCGCCGCCCGTATCCTGTGCAACCATCAACCGGTTGAGAGACCGCGTCCCCTGAGCCGGCGGGTCAATCTCAACCCAGAGCGGCAGGCCGTAAGGCATCAGGGAATGATCAATCGCCAGAGAGCGCAGCGGGGTGATGGCAATTCCTTCCCCGCCAACCGGTCCTTGTTTGTCCAGCGCGCGGAAAAAGACGTAAGACGGGTTGGTCGTCATCACTTCCGTGGCCTGATCCGGGTTGTCTTTGAGCCAGGCGCGGATCGATTGCATCGACACATTATCTTTTGTGAGGGCGCGCCGTTTGATGAGCTCCCGCCCGATCGCATAATAAGGGTGTCCGTTTTGGCCGTCATAACCGATTCGCATTGCGCTGCCGTCATCCAGCGTGACAACGCCCGATCCCTGGATCTGGACAAAAAACGCATCAACCGGATCATCGACCCAGATAAGCGGGATATCCTGATCTTTGGGAAGTTTGCCGGCGATGATTTCGCTGTGATCTTCGTAAGGTTTTAACCTGCCGTTTAAAACACGTCCGGCAATGCGCCGCCCTTTCAGATCATCACGGAATTCGCCCAGATTGACCATGACAAGATCTTTTGGCCGGGCGCGCAGCGGGATTTGGTAGGGGCCTTGCCGTGTTTTTGATCCGCGCAGAGAGGCTTCATAATAACCGGTAAATAATCCTTTTTTATCGGCGCCCGCGGCAATGCTATAGGGCGTAAAATTCTCTTCGAAAAAGCGTCGCAGATTTTCAGCATTTTTGTTTTCAAGCCTTGCAAAAGAATTGCAGACAGTTTGCCATTGACCTGTTGTTCCCCAACGCGGATCAGGACCAAAAGATCTATCGCTTCCGCGTTTTAAAATCCGCGCGCAGCTTTTTTCAAAAGCGCTGGCAAAATTTTCAAGCGTATCGTCGTTCCATCCGTTTAGGGCGCTATAAGAAGAAGGTTTTAAAGTAAGCGGTTTTTGTTTTTCTTCCGCTTGTTGCGGCAGACCTGTACAGGCACTTAAAATGAAAAGCAGGCTAAAAGAAAAAAGGAGAAAACGCATTAATGGGAATCCGGCAGCGGCGTTTTATGATCTTCGGTGACATCCCCGTCGCGGGTTTCATAAACCAGCCAGCGCGGATCTTTCGATTTCAGGTCACGTCCGAAAACCCAGATATCATTCATCTCTGTAATGCGCTCCGGATCGCCTGACAGAACCGCGCCGTCTTTGTCCCGGATTACGGCGGTTTCATCGGCAATAAAACGCAGTGTGATATAGCCCATCGGTTTATCAACCCGCGCGCTCATCACTTCAACTTTGCGGATGGCGTGAATTTCCGTGCTGAGCGTTTCGCCTTTTTGCTCCCGGTCCTGCAGCGCGCGGGTAAAGGCCTCATAGACAGGATCGGCTAGAAGATCGCGCAACGTGTCTTTATCTCCCTTGGCAAAAGCTTCAACGACAATCACGAACGCATCCTGCGCGGCTGAGGTAAATGCACCGATCTCAAAAGCGCGGTCATATTGATGAATGAAAGACAGGTCGCTCCATGTTTCTTCTTCCCGGATTTCAACATTGCGTGGCAATGTATCTCCTTCGTGGAAGTCACTGTCTTTTAATGGCAGGGTCGTTTCATTCTCACCATTCTCTGCCTGAAGGGCAGGGCGCTTGGTTTCAGGCTCTTGTGTAAACGGATTTGCCCGTTCACGTTCTTCTCCGTGACGCGTTCCCAAAAGATTTTTGAGCCAGAAGACAAGGCCGGCAGCAACAAGGGCGTATAAAAGAATATCGGCGGGAATTTCACTCATCAGGGCTTATTCTATTGCGTTAGATTTCCTGTTGTTTTTTAATCTTCCTGTTCTACCTTAAGATTGGCGTAATCACAAAGGAAAACAAGGCCTGACCATGCCCTTTTTTATATTGTTTTTTATCATTCCGATCGCGGAGGTTTTCGTCTTTTTGAAAGCCGGGCAATATATCGGCGTTCTGGAAACTCTTTTACTCTGTGTGCTGACCGCGATGGTTGGCGGTGCGCTGGTGCGTCATCAGGGCCTGGGAACGCTTTTTCGTGCCCGGCGGGAGATGAATGACGGACGGCTTCCGGTGAGCGAGCTGTTTGACGGTCTGTGCCTCGTGGCTGCCGGGGCGATGCTGATCACGCCGGGTTTTGTTACCGATATGATCGGTTTTTCACTTTTGGTGCCGCCGGTTCGCGGGCTCTTGCGCCACTGGGCCGGGCAGCATTTTCAGGTTGCGACAGCTTCTTCTTATGATGACGGGACGGTTGAAGGGGAATATGTCCGGGTTGATCCTGAGCGTGTTTCCTCAAAAGACGCGGATAACACTTGAATAGGTTTGCCGCCTTTGCTCTAATTCTTGCGGAACAAAAACTCAATAAAGAAAAACCATGTCTGACAGTACAGCTGAAAAGCCTCAGCAAGAGGCCCCTTATTTCCCGGTCCAGGTCCACGCCCAATATTTAAAGGACCTGTCCTATGAAAGTCCAAACGCCCCGCAAAGCCTGCGTAAGGCGACCAGTCCGCCGCAGATCGAAATGGATATGAATCTCGATGCGCAAAAAGTCGATGATGATCAAATGGAGCATCTTTATGAAGTGACAATGCGAGTCAATGTCCAGGCAAAGCGCGAAGATCAGACGGTTTTTCTGGTCGAAGTGATCTATGCGACGCTTTTATCTTTCGAGGAAGAATTACCGGTCAGGGTGATTAACCCGATTCTCTTTATTGAAATTCCACGGGTGATGTTTCCTTTTGCCCGTCAGGCTGTCGCCAATGCCAGTCAGCTTGGCGGCTTTCCGCCATTGATGCTGAATATGATCGATTTTAAGCAAATGTATATCCAGCAACATAAGCACGATCCTGATAAGCCTGAGGATCAGGTCTCAGAACATTAAGCCTATAGATTCATTAACCAAGATGAATGGATAAACAGCGCGTAAGTTTTTGCGCGCTGTTTTCGATTCGGGGTGAATCAGATAGAATATCCACAGGATTCGGCATTTTTTATGCCTCTTCTCATTTTTTGGAATGAATACCTGTGTAAACGACGTACCCTTCTGTTTTAACATAAAATTTTAATCTTTATTAAGGATTGCACGTCATACTGATAGAAGCGGGAAAAATAGACCCGCGAAAGCTGTTTTTGCGTGTGGTTGATAAAAAAGAGCAAAAACAGTTTAAAAACAAGGGCTTGATATAAGGGGCACGGAGCATGGAAAAATTCTTCAAACGCATTACCGGCGGTTGCGGTAAATCCCACAAATATAGTGTCCTGCGTCAGTCCGGGAATGTGTTTTTCACAATGTTTGGTGCGGTGGCCCTTGTTGGCGCGGTTGGCGCGGCCTCGATGCAGGTGATGAAGGGTCCTGTGCGGACCATGTCGGAAGTGACCAAGCGGACGGTGGCGGAAAATAATATGATCGCTTCGGCCAAGCTGGCCGTGATGGCAGCAACAAACCAGGCTGATAACGGGGACTGTGATAGTGATGGCATTATTGAGCCCGTCCCTTTTGTGTCAGGCGGTGGCTGTACAAGTTCCCCAAGCGGTGGGGGCTGTTTGCCGACCAATATCGGATCGGCCCTTTCTGATCCGTGGGATACAACTTACGGGTACTGCGTCTGGGATCACGGGGATGCGGATACCTACGCAAATTCAAATGACGGAAATAACTGCGGCGGGTCGTCGAATTTTCAGGCCGGTCAGGATCCGGGCGGGGCAAGCGATGCGCCGACAAAGCCGGTTCTGGCCATTGTTTCTGCCGGTCCGGACCGGGTCTTCCAGACGACTTGTGATGCGGGCGGGGATTATACCAAGCCAGGCACATCGGACGACCTTGTT